>JAYYUG010000055.1:0-23004 GCA_036344135.1 Pseudomonadota bacterium
ATGCTCCAAAGGAAGAAGCCGCTAAAGAGGATGCTCCAAAGGAAGAAGCCGCTAAAGAGGATGCTCCAAAGGAAGAAGCCGCTAAAGAGGATGCTCCAAAGGAAGAAGCCGCTAAAGAGGAATCTAAAAAAGATGAAGATCCTGAAAAGTCTAAAAAAGGCGACAAAAAACAAGAAAAGAAATAGTATTTTCGTGTGGAGATTGATGAAAAAGATTTAATCTACGTTGCCAAAGTTAAAAGTACTAGGGGTATAGATGGTGAGGTAAGCGTAGATTCTTTATTTGAAGTTTCTCAATCAATAAAAAGTTACAAATATTTTTTTGTTGAAGGTAGTTTGAATAAGATAAATGTTTCACAAACAAAAATTTTTAAAAAGCACATTGGTATAAAATTTGAAGAATCAAACAATATCCATGACGCGGATAATCTCGCGGGTAAGAAATTATATATTCAAAAAAATCAACTTCCAAAATTAAGCGAAGAAAATTGGTATCATTATGACTTGATTGGTTTATTGGTAAAAGATTTAGATTACAACTTATTAGGAAAAGTTTCTGGGGTACATAATTTGGAGCGGGTGATATTATAGAGATAGAGTTTATTGATGGCAAAAATGAAATGTTACTTTTTGATAAGTCTTTCATAAAAGATGTCGATGTTGAAAAAAATAAGATAGTGATAGATAAAACAGGGGTGTAGATGTCTTGGAGAGCAAATGTTTTGACAATTTATCCAGAAATATTTCCTGGTCCGTTAAGTGAAAGCTTATCTGGAAAAGCACTAGAAAAAGGAATTTGGAGTCTGAACGTTCTAAATATCAGGGACTACGGTTTAGGAAAACATAGTGAGGTAGATGACAAACCTTACGGAGGAGGCCCTGGTATGATAATACGGGCCGATGTTTTGGATAGGGCGATAAAAGAAGGATTAGAAAATAAAGAAGATGATTTACCACTGGTTTATCTATCTCCTAAAGGTCGTCTTTTAAATCAAAAGACAGTGAATTTATTCGCTCAAGGAGAAGGTGTTTCCATAATTTGTGGACATTTTGAGGGAATAGATCAAAGATTACTTGAGGTTTACGATATAGAAGAAATCTCTATCGGGAATTACATTTTATCAGGTGGTGAAATTGCCTCTATGGTTTTTTTAGATTCTATTGTGAGAACTTTACCGGGTGTGGTAGGAAATGCTCATTCTGTAGTTGAAGAGTCTCTGGAAAACAATCTTTTGGAATATCCTCAATACACCAAACCCCAAAAATTTAAGGGTGTGGATGTTCCCGATGTTCTTTTATCTGGTGATCACGAGGCTATTAGAAAATGGAGGTCTCAAAAGTCGCTAGAAATTACTAAAAATCAACGCCCTGAGCTTTTAAAAAATAAAAAAGACTGATAAAATCAAAATTAGGGTGACTTATTTGTTAAGAATGTGTTAATTGGGCATCTTGTTTTAGTTTTGGAAGACATTCATGTTATGTTTTCGGGTTAGGTTTTTATGGACAGAATCGAAATATTAGAAAATAAGCAAATTGAGCAATTGTTGGAGGATAAAGAAATTCCTGAATTTCGTGCGGGAGACAATATTGCTGTCAAAGTTTTAGTTCGCGAGGGAGCTAGAGAAAGATTTCAAGTTTTTGAAGGAGTTTGTATTGCTCGTTCAGGCAAAGGACTTAATCAAAATTTTACAGTCAGAAAGATTTCCTATGGAGAAGGCGTTGAAAGAGTCTTTCCACTTTATAGCCCAATGGTAGATTCTATAGATGTAGTTAGACAGGGTAAGGTAAAGAGATCAAAATTATATTACCTTAGAAATCGAAGAGGTAAATCAGCTCGGATAGCTGAACGTCAATCTTCTACAGAGAAGAAAGATAAGATTGCTAAGAAAGCTAAGTCAGAGTCTGTTCTTCCAATCGAGGAAGATAATAATAACGAAGGGTAGAAATATACTTCTTGTTGAGAGTCTTAATGACACAACCGAAAACAATTTATGATAAGATTTGGGAGTCTCACCTTGTGCACCAAGGAAAAGAGGGCTCCTTAATATATATTGATCGCCATCTAGTTCATGAGGTTACAAGTCCGCAAGCATTTGAAGGACTTCGTTTATCTGAAAGGTTTGTGAGACAGCCAAAAAAAACCCTAGCCGTTGCTGATCATAATGTTCCGACTGAAGATCGTTCTAAAGGTATTAAAGATGAAGAGTCTAGAATACAAGTCGAAGCATTACGCCAGAATTGTGAGGATTTTGGAATTGAATTTATTGGGATGGATGACTTACGACAAGGAATTGTCCATATAATTGGTCCTGAACAGGGCTTCACCCTTCCTGGATCCACAATCGTATGTGGTGATAGTCACACTTCTACTCATGGAGCCTTTGGCGCTTTAGCCGTTGGTATAGGGACATCAGAAGTAGAACATGTCCTTGCAACCCAGACCTTAATACAAAAGAAATCAAAAAACTTTAATGTACAGATTGTTGGGAAATGTCCTGAGTATATTACAGCTAAGGATTTAGCTTTATCAGTGATTGGAGCGGTGGGGACGGCTGGCGGAACAGGTTTTGTAATAGAATATTCTGGAAACGTTGTTGAAAGTCTTACTATGGAAGGAAGAATGACCTTGTGCAACCTTACTATTGAGGCTGGAGCAAGGGCAGGTTTAATTGCTCCAGACAATAAAACGTATGAATATTTACAGAATCGTCCGATGACTCCAAAAGGTGAGTTGTGGGAATCAGCATTAAAGTTTTGGAAAACTTTGCCAAGCGATAAAAACGCCCACTATGACAAAACTATAATAATAGATACAAAAAACTTAGTGCCTTTAGTGACGTGGGGAACTAGCCCTGAAGACGTTATTGAGATTGGAGGAAATATCCCCAAACCTGAGGAAATTGAAGATGATTCTAAGAAAAATGCGATAAAACGTTCATTGAAATATATGGGATTAGAGGCAGGGGCTCCTATAAAAGGTCTTAAAATTGATAAAGTTTTTATAGGTTCTTGCACTAATGGGCGCATTGAAGATTTAAGAGATGCAGCAAGAATTCTTAAAGATAAAAAAGTATCTGAACATGTTGATGCTATGGTTGTTCCCGGATCAGGTTTAGTAAAAGCTCAAGCAGAAAATGAAGGTCTGGATAAGATTTTTATGGAATCAGGTTTTGATTGGCGTGAACCAGGTTGCTCAATGTGTCTTGCAATGAATGCTGACAAACTTTTGCCTGAAGAAAGATGTGCTTCAACTTCTAATAGGAATTTTGAAGGGCGGCAAGGAAGAGGTGGAAGAACACATTTGCTTAGCCCGAGGATGGCAGCAGCTGCAGCCGTCATGGGTCATTTGGCTGATGTAAGAGAAATGGATAACTAAAGAAATGGAAAAATTTACAAATATTAAAGGTATTGCTGCCCCGATGCTCACAACAGATGGAAATCAATTTTCCATGATGATTAATGTTGATACCGACATGATAATTCCGAAGCAGTTTTTAAAAACAATCAAACGAACAGGTTTAGGAAAAAATCTCTTTCACGAAATGAGATATGATTATGATGACAATGAGATAGAAAATTTTATCTTGAATCAAGAACCTTTTAGTAAAGCAAGAGTGTTATTGGCTGGCAATAATTTTGGCTGCGGCTCGAGTAGAGAACATGCGCCTTGGGCACTTTTAGATTTTGGTATTCGCGTTATTATGGCCCCTACTTTTGCAGATATTTTTTATAATAACTGTTTTAAAAATGGAATTTTACCAATTTGTTTACCTGAAGATGTTATAAAATATCTAGCTGAATTTGCACTTAAAGGAGAAGAGTTTGAAATCTTCCTTCAGGAGCAGTCTATAAGAGTTAGTAATTATGAAGTTAACTTTGAAATAGATACCTCAAGCAAAAATTTTTTGTTAGAAGGTTTCGATGATATCGGTTTGACTATGAAAGATTCAAGTTTAATAGATATATATGAGAATGATAGTAATGCTAACTTGCCTTGGTATTCTTTATAAAGTGGACCTTTTATGACAATTAAAATACTCATTTTACCTGGAGATGGTATAGGCCCCGAAGTTATGCGAGAGGTAGACAAGGTTATTGATTGGTTCAATAAAAACAAAGATCTTAGTGCAGAAACTGAATACGACTTAGTGGGTGGTGCATCTTACGACGCCAATAAGACATCAATAAGCGATTCTACCATGACTCTAGCTAAGGAGTCTGATGCCATTCTTTTAGGCGCAGTAGGCGGGCCTAAGTGGAATGAAGTTGAGTACGAAAATAGACCGGAAGCCGGACTACTTCGTTTACGAAAAGATCTTGATTTATTTGCAAACTTAAGACCTGCTATCTGTTTTTCAGCTTTGTCCGGTTCTTCAGCTCTGAAAAAAGAAGTTATTGAAGATCTCGATATTTTGATTGTTCGTGAGTTAACTGGTGGAATTTATTTCGGTGAACCTCGTGGCATTGAAGATCTTGGGAACAACAATAGAAGAGGAATTAACACACAGGTGTATGAAACATGGGAGATTCATCGTATTGCCAAAGTAGCATTTGAGTTAGCAAGAAAAAGAAATAACAAAGTTACATCTTCAGAAAAAAGAAACGTTATGGAATCAGGTCTCCTTTGGTATGAGGAGGTTAAAAGAATACATGAAAATAAATATTCCGATGTCCAGCTAGATCATATGCTAGCTGATAATTGCGCAATGCAATTAGTGAGATGGCCCAAACAATTTGATGTGATAGTCACTGACAACCTGTTTGGGGATATGCTTTCCGATGTGGCCGCTATGTTAACAGGGTCATTAGGTATGTTGCCTTCAGCATCTTTAGGTGAATCTGAGGAATTTATTTTTAAGTCAGCACTTTATGAACCTGTGCATGGTTCTGCGCCAGATATAGCCGGAAAAGCTTTAGCAAATCCAATTGCATCAATACTTTCCTTCTCTATGTCTCTAAAATATAGTTTTAATAGACAAGAAGACTCAGATTTATTAGAGAAAGCAGTCTCGAAAGTTTTGAATATGGGCTTAAGAACCAAAGACATAAGTGATGGTTCAAAATATATTTCAACTAATGAGATGGGTAAATCTATCATTAAAGAATTGAATAATATATCTGAAGGATAAATTGATGGGTATTGGGATAGCTATAGTTGGTGCTACCGGAAATGTTGGTAGGGAGATGCTAAATGTTTTGGATGAAAGCGATATCTCTGTAGAACAAGTTTTTGCTGTTGCCTCGAATAAAAGTAAAGGAAAAACAGTAAAATTTGGTAGAAAGAGTTTGATTGTTGAAGATTTGGCGGAATTTGATTTTTCAAAAGTTGACATTGCACTTTTTTCTGCCGGAGGAACAATCGCAGAGCAATATGCGCCGTTAGCTGCAAAAGAGAATTGCATTGTTATTGATAATTCTTCTAGATTTAGAATGGATGATGATGTTCCTCTTGTTGTTCCAGAAGTTAATCTCGATGCAATAAAAGGCTATAAAAAAAGAAATATTATAGCCAACCCAAACTGTTCAACTATACAAATGGTTGTTGCACTCCACCCTTTGAGACAATTAGCCAATATAACTAGGATAGTGGTATCAACATACAATTCAACATCTGGAGCGGGAAAAGAGGCTATGGATGAACTGTTTCAACAAACTAAAGGTATATTTAGCAACAATGAAATAGAACCGAAAATTTTTCAGAAACAAATAGCCTTTAATGTGATTCCTCAAATAGGGGCATTTGATGGCAATGGATACTCAGAGGAAGAGAATAAAATGATAAATGAAACTAAAAAGATTTTATCTTCTGAAATTGAAGTGACAGCAACATGTGTTAGGGTTCCTACATTCATTGGCCATGCGGAATCTGTAAATGTGGAATTTGACAAACCCGTTTCTATAGAAATGGCTGTAGAGCTTTTAAAAAAGTCACCAGGTTGTGCGGTCCAAAATTATAAGGAGAATGAATACATTACTCCCATTGATTGTGTAGGTGATAATATGACTTTTATTTCAAGGGTTAGGAAAGATGAATCTGTTGATAATGCTTTAAACCTATGGGTAGTTTCTGATAATTTAAGAAAAGGTGCCGCATTAAATACTGTTCAAATTTCTGAGAATCTGATTAGAGATTATTTGACTTAACTTTTTTGGTAAAATTAAAAATGACAAATATTAAAGACAAAAATATTGAGCGCCCATTATCACCTCATTTACAGATTTATCACCCTTCATTCTCAATGATTATGTCTATAACTCATAGAATAACAGGAGCCGTACTTTATTTAGGAATATTTTTTTTATTACTATGGTATTTTTCAATTTTCTTTGGTGCTGAGATATTTAATTTAGTTAGTGCAATTTTATCAACACAGTTATCTAAAATAATTTTATTCTTTTTCGTCTGGACTTTTTTTCATCATATGTATGGTGGAATAAGACATTTTATATGGGATTTCGGATTGGGTTTTGACATACGGAGTGTTGACATTCTTGCGTTTTTAACATTGGCGCTTTCCCTTTCTTCTACTGTTCTTACTTTCATTTATCTCCCATGACTAATCATAAGTCAGAAGGCACAAGACATTTTATTATACAAAGGATAACTGCCCTCATAAACATCCTCATAGGAGTTCCCATAATATTTTTTTTTCTGGCAAATATTGGGGAACCGTACATTCAAGTAAAACAATTATTCAGACAATTATTTTTGTGGCTACCACTCCTTTTTTTAATGCTTTCAATCTCATACCATATGTGGATAGGCATTAATCATATGCTTGATGATTATATTGATGCTCCAAGGTTACATAATTTTCTCCGTTTCTTAAATTCTTCTTACGTATGTATTTTCGCATTGCTTTCATGTTTAGTAATAATTAAATTGGGTATACTGTAATGCAGGATAGCCATGTCCGATAATAAATTTATAGATCACAAATATGATGTAATAGTGGTTGGCGCTGGAGGTGCTGGACTTAGGGCTACGCTAGGGTGTGCAGAAAGTGGATTAAAAACTGCATGTATTTCTAAGGTTTTTCCCACAAGAAGTCATACGGTTGCTGCGCAAGGCGGGATATCTGCTGCCCTCGGAAATATGGGTGAAGATGATTGGCGATGGCATATGTATGATACTGTTAAGGGAGCCGATTGGTTGGGAGATCAGGATGCCATCGAATATTTATGCAAGAATTCATCCGAGGCTGTATATGAATTAGAACATTTTGGTGTTCCCTTCTCCAGAACAGAAGATGGGAAAATTTATCAAAGACCTTTTGGTGGGATGACTACAAATTATGGAGAAGGTCCTGCAGCACAAAGAACCTGTGCGGCAGCTGATAGAACAGGTCACGCAATACTCCACACCCTATATGGAAAATCTATCAGTGAATCTGCCGACTTTTTTATTGAATATTTTGTAATTGATTTAATCATGTCAGATGACAAAGAATGTGTTGGTGTAATTGCCTTATCAATGGAAGATGGAAAAGTTCACCGTTTCCAATCTACCCAAACAATTTTGGCTACAGGAGGATATGGTAGAGTATATTTTTCAGCCACCTCAGCCCATACCTGTACAGGAGACGGTTCAGCAATGGTCTTAAGAGCCGGTTTACCCCTGCAGGATATGGAGTTTGTCCAATTTCATCCTACTGGAATATATGGAGCAGGGTGCTTAATAACTGAAGGATGTAGAGGAGAGGGTGGATATTTAGTTAATTCTGAAGGCGAACGTTTTATGGAAAGATATGCGCCTAAAGCTAAAGATTTAGCATCTAGAGATGTTGTTTCGAGATCCATGACTGTAGAAATCCAAGAAGGACGTGGTGTGGGAAAAAATAAAGACCATATTTATCTTCATCTAGATCACATTGATGCTAATGTTTTGGCTGAAAGATTACCGGGAATTTCAGAGTCAGCGAAAATCTTTGCCGGAGTTGATGTTACAAGAGAACCAATTCCCGTTCTGCCTACTGTTCATTACAATATGGGAGGAATCCCGACAAATTATAAGGGTGAAGTTTTAAACCCAACTGATCAAAACGAGGATAATATTGTGCCTGGGCTTATGGCAGTCGGTGAAGCTGCATGTGCATCAGTGCATGGAGCTAATAGATTGGGTTCTAATTCGTTAATAGATCTTGTTGTTTTAGGAAGGGCAGCAGCTTTGAGATGTTCAGAAGTTGTAAAGCCAGGTGTTTCAAAGGCTACATTTCCAGAGGATGCCGGAGGTCAAGCATATGAAAGGTTAGAAAAATTTAGAAATGCTAACGGCCCGATTCCTACTTCTGAACTGAGATTGAATATGCAAAAAACAATGCAGAAAAACTGTGCTGTATTTCGAACGGCCGAAATATTAGAAGAAGGAAGAAAACTTATTGCAGGAGTATTTTCTGATTTAAAAGATATTGGAATCAAAGACAGGTCTCTGATATGGAATTCTGACTTAATTGAAGCCCTAGAGTTTGAGAATATGATTATACAAGCTATGGTTACTATGGAAGGTGCAGCAGAAAGAAAAGAAAGTAGAGGCAGTCATGCAAGAGAAGATTTTCCCGAAAGGGATGATAAAGATTGGATGAAACACACATTAACCTGGATAAGTGAAGAGGGTGAAATAAGTGTTGGTTATAGACGGGTCCACGAATATACTTTAACTAACGACGTATCTTATATTCCGCCCAAGGAAAGAGTTTATTAGGAGAACTTATGGCAGTATTTACTTTACCAAAGAATTCTAAAATTGAAAAAGGTAAATACTACCCTTTAAAAAATAGTGTACTTAACTCTAAAGAATTTTCTGTTTATAGATGGGACCCCGAAGATGACAGTAATCCACGTCATGATATTTACACGGTAGATTTGAATGAGTGTGGTCCGATGGTTTTAGATGCTTTAATAAAAATAAAGAATGAAATTGATTCTACCTTAACCTTCAGAAGATCCTGTAGAGAAGGAATATGTGGCTCCTGCGCTATGAATATAGATGGAGTTAATACTCTGGCATGTACAAAGCCTATAGCTGAAGTTAAAGGTGAAGTAAAAATTAACCCTCTTCCTCATGAACCAGTTATTAAAGATTTAGTCCCTGATCTTAAAAATTTTTATGAACAACACAAAAATATCAAACCATGGTTAAGAACGAAAAGTGATTCACCTGAAAAGGAATGGAATCAAACCAAAGAAGATAGAGAAAAAATTGACGGTCTCTATGAGTGTATAATGTGTGCATGTTGTTCGACAGCTTGTCCAAGTTATTGGTGGAATTCGGATAAATATCTGGGACCGGCAGCTCTTTTACAGGCATATCGTTGGATTGTAGATAGTCGTGATGAAGAAAAAAAAGAACGTTTAGATGATTTGGATGATGCTTTCAAAGTACATAGTTGTAGAACCATAATGAATTGTACAAAGGCTTGTCCTAAAGGTCTTTCTCCCGCAAAAGCAATTGCAGGAATAAAAAAAGAGTTGGCCACAAGAAAATAATTATATTATGTGTTTTTAGAGCATCTCTATGAAGACTATTATAAAAACTTATAAGGAATATTTAGACAAAGGACTCATCGAGGAAGATTCCTTCCAAAAAGACGTAGTTGAAATATTAGAGCCAGTAATTCCACTGAAAAAAAATTTAATTAATAGATTTAAAGGAATAAACTCACCAAAAAACATGACCCTTTTTGGAGTTTATATGTGGGGAGATGCAGGTTCAGGAAAAACGATGTTAATGGATATGTGTTTTCAAACCTCAACCGTAAATTTAAAGAAAAGGATACATTTTCAGGAATTCATGGTGGATGTTCACCAGAGGCTTCACAAATGCAGAAATGAGAAGGGAATTAACAATCCCTTAAACTTTGTTGCAAAAGAAATTTCTGACGAAGTTAAATTTTTATGTTTTGATGAATTTCAAGTTAATGACATTGCTGATGCGTCTATCCTTACAAAGTTGTTTGAGCTTATGTTTGAGGGTGGCACTTTTATTTTTTCGACATCCAACATTGCCCCAACGGCACTATATAAAGACGGACTGCATCGTGAAAGATTTTTACCCTTTATTGAATTAATAGAAACAAGTTGCATGAATATTAATTTAACTACAAAAAAAGACTACAGAAAGAATCGACTGCAAGATTTAAAAACCTATTTTTCAATTTTAGGGAATGAAACAGAAGTATCCATAAATGAAATATTTTATAATTTAACTGGTGGTGCAAAATTATCAGATAGAAAATTATTAATTAAGGGGAGAGATTTGACGGTAAAAAATCATGCTATGGGATGCGCAAGATTTAACTATGAAGATTTATGTTGCCAACCACTTGGTCCAGAAGATTTTTTAACCATAGCCAGAGAATTTGATATTATTTTTATAGAGAATATACCAAAAATAGGCTCCGAAAAAAGAAACGAAATAAAAAGGTTTATTTCTTTGATTGATGCATTGTATGACAGCAATAGAAGGGTTGTAATTTCGGCAGATGGAGAGCCTGAAGAAATATATAAAAAAGGTGGTTCAGAACTTGAATTTAAAAGATGTGCATCTCGTTTACATGAGATGAGATCGAATGAATATATAGATTCTTCAAGAAATTATTGATCTTTTAAAAAAACGATAGTTAATACATTATAAGACTTCTATAAAAAGAGGGAAAAATGCGAAGAAACAAAATTGCACTCATAGGTGGTGGCCAAATAGGTGGTACTCTTGCTCATTTATCAGGATTAAAGGAATTAGGTGATGTTGTTATCTTTGATATTATAAAGGGAATACCTCAAGGGAAAGCCCTAGATTTAGCTGAAACTTCACCAATTAGCTCATATAATGCAAATTTTAAAGGTGCCAATAGCTACTCCGCAATTAAAGACGCAGATGTAGTTATAGTTACCGCCGGTGTTCCTCGAAAACCAGGTATGAGCAGAGATGACTTATTATCAATAAATTTAAAAGTAATGTCAGAAGTTGGTGCTGGCATAAAAAAATATGCCCCCAAGGCTTTTGTTATTTGCATTACAAATCCTTTGGATGCAATGGTTTGGGCTCTCCAAAAGTTTTCAGGTTTATCACACAAAAAAGTTGTCGGAATGGCAGGCGTTCTTGACAGTGCTAGATTTAGATACTTTTTATCCGAAGAATTTAATGTTTCAGTTCAAGATGTTACAGCTTTTGTATTAGGTGGCCACGGCGATTCCATGTTGCCATTACCTAGATATTCTACAGTCGCCGGCATTCCCCTGCCTGATTTAGTGAAGATGGGTTGGACTTCACAGAAAAGAATTAATGAAATTATCCAAAGAACTAGAGATGGAGGAGCTGAAATTGTCGGATTGCTCAAAACAGGATCTGCGTTTTATGCTCCAGCTGCCTCGGCAATAGAAATGGCGGAGTCATACTTAAAAGATAAAAAAAGAGTTTTACCCTGTGCAGCTTCTTTATCAGGTGAATATAGAATCAAGGATTTGTATGTTGGTGTTCCTGTGATAATAGGAGCAAAGGGTGTTGAGAAAGTTATAGAGATTTCCTTAAATTCAAGAGAAAAGGAAATGCTCAAGAAGTCGGTTTCTGCAGTAAAATCTTTAACCAAGGCTTGCACAAAAATAGATAAACGATTAAGTAAAAAAAGAATCTTAAAGAGTCGTTAATAATAAGATTTTGGTTAGAGTAAAAAAATGAATATTCATGAATACCAAGCTAAAGAATTGCTAAAAATCTTTAATGTTCCGATCGCAAAAGGGGTTCTAGTAGAAGATCCTGAGGATGCCATTGATGCAGCAAAAACTGTTTCAGATAATTTATGGGTCGTGAAAGCACAAATTCATGCAGGCGGAAGGGGAAAAGGTGGAGGAGTAAAAATTGCAAAGTCTCTTGAAGAGGTAAAAAGCCTCAGTTCGGAAATAATTGGAATGAATCTCGTAACACATCAAACCGGAAAAGAAGGTAAAAGAGTTAGGAAAATATATATTGAAGCAGGAACAGATATTGCTGAAGAATTTTATATTTCAATGGTTGTTGATCGCCAAACCTCTAAAATAAGCTTCATTGCTTCAACAGAAGGAGGAGTTGATATTGAGGAGGTAGCAAAAAAAACTCCTGAAAAAATTGTTACAGTTAACATTGAACCTACGGCAGGTGTCACCAATAAAGAAACCAATTTAATATGCAAATCATTGGGATTGGAAGGAGACCTAGCTAATCAAGCAGAAGATCTTTGTAACAATTTATATTCAGCCTTTCTTGGGAGCGATATGAGTTTATTAGAAATAAATCCTTTGGTTATTACAAGTGATAGGAAAATTATATGTCTTGATGCCAAGGTTAATTTTGATGACAATGCATTGTTTAGACATCCAAATTTTCGTGAACTTCTTGATCCTCACGAGGAGGACCCTTCAGAACTCAAGGCTTCAGAATTTGATCTTAGTTATATTAAGCTTGATGGGAATATTGGTTGCCTTGTAAATGGCGCGGGTCTCGCCATGGCAACAATGGACATAATTAAATTTTATGGTGAAGAACCTGCAAATTTTCTGGATGTAGGGGGGTCGGCTACAAAGGAAAAAGTTACGGAAGCTTTCAAAATTATTTTATCGGACGAGAATGTAAGGGGGATATTGGTAAATATTTTCGGAGGAATTATGCGATGCGATGTAGTTGCTGAGGGGATAGTTAACGCCGCTAGAGAGGTAAATATTTCTGTCCCATTAGTTGTAAGATTAGAGGGAACAAATGTTGAGATAGGAAAGAAAATTATTGAGGATTCTGGTCTAACAATAATTAGTGGTTCAGACTTAGATGATGCGGCTAAAAAAATTACCGAGGCTATAACAAGATAAGTTATGTCAGTCTTAATTAATGAAAACACTAAAGTTATTTGCCAAGGTATCACCGGTTCTCAAGGAACTTTCCATACACAACAGGCTATAGAATATGGAACTAATATAGTAGGAGGTGTGACTCCGGGGAAAGGCGGCAATAAACATCTTGATCTACCCGTATTTGATAGCGTTTCCGAAGCAATTGATAGAACTGGAGCTAATGCAACGGTTATATATGTTCCTCCACCTTTTGCTGGTGTGGCTATACTAGAAGCAATTGAATCAGGAATAGAATTGGCAGTCTGTATTACTGAAGGTATACCTGTTATTGATATGGTCAAAGTTAAAGATGCTCTAACAAAATCAAACACACGTTTAATAGGTCCAAATTGCCCAGGGGTCATAACCCCAGAAAAGTGTAAGATTGGTATAATGCCTGGGCATATTCATCAATCCGGGTCTGTTGGAATAGTTTCGAGATCTGGAACCCTTACTTATGAAGCGGTTGGTCAAACAACTGCTTGTGGACTTGGTCAATCCACGTGCATTGGAATTGGTGGTGACCCTGTAAATGGTACAAATTTTATTGAATGTTTAGATCTGTTTTTAAATGACAGTGAAACGGAATCAATTGTAATGATTGGTGAGATTGGAGGAACAGCTGAGGAAGAAGCTGCTGATTTTATTAAATCTTCCAAGATTAAAAAACCTGTTGTAGGTTTTATTGCGGGTTTAACTGCTCCACCAGGACGAAGAATGGGTCATGCTGGAGCAATTATTTCTGGTGGAAAAGGTGGAGCAGATGATAAAATAGAAGCACTAAAGAGTGCTGGTGTAACTATTTCAAATTCTCCTGCTGCTTTAGGGAAAACCTTATTAGAGGTCTTAGGAAGGTAGAATATGTCTAACGAATATGATGTTGCCGTAATTGGGTCTGGGCCTGGCGGTTATGTTTGTGCTATTAGAGCTGCACAACTCGGTTTAAAAGTTGTTTGTATAGATAAAAGAGGAAAGCATGGAGGGACTTGCTTGAATGTAGGATGCATTCCTTCCAAGGCCCTTTTGCATGCCTCAGAGCTGTATTCAGAGGCAAAAAATGTTTCTTCTATGGGGATTAAATCTGAAAAAGTTTCTCTTAATCTTGCTGAAATGATGGAATATAAGAATGAAGGCATTGATGGTAACGTTAAGGGTATAGAGTTTCTATTCAAAAAAAATGATATAATAGGGAAATTTGCTGAGGCTAGAATCATGTCCTCAAACGAGTTACTTTTGACATCTTTGGAAGGAACTGAAGAAAAAATTACTGCCTCAAATATTGTTATAGCAACAGGTTCAGTTTCAACGTCAATTCCAGGGATTGAAATTGATGGTAAAAAAATTCTATCTTCAACAGAAACCTTGTCACTGAATGAAGTTCCTTCAAGGTTTACAGTGATTGGAGGAGGTTACATTGGCCTAGAACTTGGATCGGTTTGGAGTAGGTTGGGCTCCGAAGTAACAGTAATTGAATATTTGGACAGAATTGCTCCAGGTATTGATGTTGAGGTAAGTTTACAGTTTCAGAAAATCCTTCAGAAACAGGGCTTAAAATTCATTTTGAATTCTGAGGTTTTGAGTATATCTAAAAATTCTGATGATTTGGAAATTTTAATGAAAGATCATAAGAGCGGAGAAGAAGACAGTATTCAGTCTGATATGGCTTTAGTTTCAACAGGTAGGAAACCTTATGTGGGTGGATTATTTTCTAAAGACCCAATTATTAACATCAAAGACAATGGTTTCATTGATATAGATAAGCATTTCAGAACTTCTGTTGAAGGAATTTGGGCTATTGGAGATGTGGTTGAAGGACCCATGCTTGCCCATAAAGCAGAAGAAGAAGGTATAGCAGTTGCTGAATTGATAGCCGGTAAACCAGGACATGTTAATTACAATATTATACCAAGTGTTATTTATACTAACCCTGAAGTAGCATCAGTTGGTATGTCAGAAGAACAATTACAATCCGATTCTGTCGATTATAAAGTTGGGAAGTTTCCTTTTCTAGCGAATGGCAGAGCAAAGGTTAATAAAACAACTGAAGGGTTTGTAAAGGTTTTATCCTCAAGTAAAACTGATCAGATTCTCGGAGTTCATATTATTGGTGAACAAGCTGGAACTATGATAGGCGAGGCTGCTGTAGCAATGGAATTTGAAGCTACATCTGAGGATCTTGCTAGGATATGCCATGCTCATCCTACTTTATCAGAAGCTATCAAAGAAGCTGCTTTGTCGGTCGAGGATCGCGCAATACATATGTAATTTATTACTATGAGTGAGGATGCAGTTTATCAAATTCTTTTTTCAAATAATCATTCTCAAGTTTGGTATAAGATTGAGTAGTTGACAAATTTTTATGTCCTAGTAATTCCTGAATTTTCCTTATATCGATTCCACTTTTTAAAAGATGAGTAGCAAAACTATGTCTAAGCGAGTGAGGCGTTGCAAAGGAAGGAAGATTATTGGGGTATAGCTGTACTAGATTTCTCATACTTCTTTGTATATCTCTACTGGTAATACCTTTAATTTTTCTTGCTCTTATTTTCACAAAAAGCGGGTCCGAAGGCCTTATAAGTAAATCTTTATTAGTTTCAGATAATTTATTTAAATACTTTCCTATCTTATTTTTAACAATATCAAGAACTACTATATATCTTTCCTTATCTCTTTTACCTCTTATAATTTGTTGCTCTTTAAAGGGATGATCAGCGATTTTAAATTGTAAAACCTCTGAGACCCTTAGGCCGGAAGAATATATAAGATATAATATCGCTAGATCTCTCCTGTGCTCCCAACCATTCAAATTCTTTGCATTTGTTTCATTTTTATCTGGATCTATAAAATTTAAAAAATTAATTATTTCTTCTTCTTTAAATATTCTTTGATCGATTTTAATTGAGTATTTTGAGGTGGGCAGATCTTGGATAGGATTCTTTCTCCAATTATTTGTTGATGATAAGAATTTAAAATAGGTCTTAATCACTGATTGACATCTAGCAACACTTCTATTGCTTTTAATCTTTATTTCATTAGTTTTTACGAAACCTATTCTTTGCATTTTCTTTATTTTTGTTTCCAAATTGGTGTGCTTGTTAAACTTATTTTTAATTTCTAGTCCTGAACGGATGCCACCTTCGAAGAAATCCTCAAGCTCTCCAAAAAGTTTTTTATTTTTTAAAATCCACGCTTTGTTTTCTTTGTTTAAGTTCTTTGGTGGCTTAGTTTCTAAATAAAAATTTTTCCTGAGATAAGCCTTCTTTTCTTCTAGGGGTTCGTCACCTTTATAATCAGCTAAATAAGCTTGCACGTCTTCTGTGCTGATCTTTTTTAATAAATCCTCAGTAACGATTTTCCCTTTGTAGATGTTTATGAATCTTAAAAAATCAGAAGTTGTTCTTGCATATTCATTTATTGTATGTTCGCTGCGGTCCATAATAATTAGATTCTTAATAAATTTTATTGAAAGATTTTTAAGATTTAGGGACGTTGAGGAAAAATCAGCTGATTTAGGTAAATTTTCGTATCCCTCTTGCATTTGTCAGATAATTTTTTGACCACTGTTTTTCCAGTCGTTGAGAAAAGCTTCTAACCCTTTGTCTGTTAAAGGATGTAGAGCCAAATCTCTTACAACTTGTGGTGGTAGAGTTACTATATCTGCACCAAAAATCGCAGCTTTTTTAACATGTTCAATATTTCGTATGGAAGCTGCCAAAATCTCAGTATTAATTTCAGGATAGTTATTGTAAATGGTTTTAATGTCCCTGATCAGGTTCATGCCCTCTTCCCCAATATCGTCTAATCTCCCTATAAAAGGGGAAATAAAAGTGGCACCAGCCTTTCCGGCTAAGAGTGCTTGTTGCGCAGAAAAGCAAAGGGTTACATTAACCATGATATCTTGGTCTGAAAGTTTTTTACAAGCCTCAAGACCTTCCCATGTTAATGGAACCTTAATAGCTACATTCCTTGCAATTCTATTTAGAAACAAACCCTCCTCAATCATTCCAGATGATTCTATCGCGGTTACCTCTGCACTTACAGGACCAGAAACAATTGAACATATTTCTTCGATAACCTCTTTAAAGTCTCTTCCTGATTTTGCTATAATTGAGGGATTTGTTGTTACTCCATCAACCATTCCCGATTTGTTAAATTCTTTAATTGCATCAATATCTGCACTATCAATAAAAAATTTCATGTAATAATCCCTTTAATTTCTTTTTATTAACTTCTTTTAATACAATATTATCATCTTTGATATAATGCTAATGATTTAAGATGCAAAAAGTTTCTGTCCTTTTACCAACTAATAACGATGATACTTATTATTATTTTGTATCTAAAGATATGCATGTGAGTCTAGGCACTTTCGTAAAAGTGCCTTTTAGAAATAAAATTATGCTTGGGGTAGTCTGGTATGATAGCGATGATAAAGTTGATCCAAAAAAAATAAAAAAAGTTTTAGAAATTTTACCTATTGAAAGTTTAAAGAAGGATCTAATAGATTTCTTAAATTTCTTTCACAGATATAATATTGTTGCAATAGGAAAGATATTAAGATTAGTGTTGCCCCAAGATTATCTTTTGCAATTACCAAAAAGAAGCTTAAAAAGATCTAAAACCGTTAATAATATTAAATCCAAAGATACTCATTTAGATTTAACTTCAGACCAAAAGAAGAGTGCGTCAAGTATTATTAAGTCGATAAAAGAAGGTAAATTTTCTCGATTTCTCATAGATGGCGTCACAGGCTCTGGCAAAACAGAAATTTATTTTGAAGCCATTAATGAAGTACTAAAACAAGGGAAACAATCCTTAGTGTTGCTCCCAGAAATTGCCTTAACTAATGTTTTAGTTAGTAGAATTGAAGATCGCTTTGGTAGTAAACCAGCAATATGGCATTCATCGATGAAGGCTTCGGAAAGGTCAAATGTTTGGAATGAGATTCTAAATGGCAATGCCAAATTGGTAGTTGGAGCTCGTTCTGCTCTTTTTCTACCTTTTAAAGATTTAGGACTCATCATTGTTGATGAAGAGCATGACGCTTCTTATAAACAAACTGAGAAAGTTATTTATAATGCTAGGGATATGGCAATATCCAGAGCATCATTTGAAAAAATCACAGTTATTTTGGCTTCTGCCACACCTTCTTTAGAAACGTTGTTGAATGCCAAAGAAGGAAAATATAAGCAATTAAGGATTAAGGAACGAGTAGGTGCGGCTATTCTCCCGGAAGTTAGCACTATTGACATGAAACAAGAGAATGTTGGCAAGGGGCGATGGATCTCACCTACCCTTCAAAAAAAGATTATTCAAACATTGAGAGATGGAGAGCAAGTCCTATTGTTTCTGAATAGAAGAGGATACGCGCCTTTAACTTTGTGTAGGAAGTGTGGTCACAGGATTGATTGTAGGAAATGTGACTCTTTTTTGGTACATCATAAAGAAAAGAATGCCCTGTTATGCCATCAATGTGGATTTTCTGATTCTTATAAAGATTTTTGCAACTCTTGTAAGACAAAAAATTCTTTTATACCTTACGGTCCTGGAATAGAGAGAATAAATGAGGAGGTAAAAGATATTTTTCCCGAAGCTAATGTCGCTGTTCTTTCATCAGATAATGTTAAAGAGTCAAATGTTATTCTTGAGCAGGTGGACAAAGGGAGTATCGATATTATAATTTGGACCCAAATTATATCAAAAGGCCATCATTTTCCCAATCTTACCCTTGTCGGCATTTTAGACGCTGATTTAGGTTTCTTAAGTAGCGATCTCCGAGCTTCCGAGAGAACATTTCAACTTTTGCATCAAGTTTCGGGAAGGTCAGGAAGAGAAGAAAAATTAGGAAGCGCCATGATACAGACCTACTTTCATGATCATCCTGTTATCAAATCACTATGCAAAAATGATAGGAAGGGTTTTACAGAAGTAGAACTTAAAATAAGAAAAAGGTCATTGCTACCTCCTTACGGAAGATTGGTAAGCATAATAGTATCAAGCAAAGATGAAGAAAAGGTACAAGAATTTTGTAATAAGCTAAAATTCTTTATACCTCCTTCAAAAAATATAAGAGTTCTTGGTCCGGCTCCTTCTCCAATTTTGAGGATACGTAATAGAGTCAGGTATCGTTTTTTAATTAAGGCTACTAAGAATTCTAACATACAAAGATTCATCAAAGAGTGGATAGGAAAGACTAAAATTCCTAATTCGATGCGCGTAATCATTGATGTTGACCCATATGACTTTTTATAAAGAATCTGTTATCAGATATTGCATGGAATAGTAGCTTATGTTACCACGAACATATAAAAGTTTAAGAATTCCAATGGGAGATATGTAATAAAATTATCTATATTTTTCAATTACTTAATTAAATTGGGTTATCATTAATGAATCATTCAGAAGTAGATCATACAGTCGGTTTGTCAGGAAGATATGCTTTTGCGCTTTTTGAGTTAGTTCAAGAGGAAGGAACTGAAGAAGATCTTGTTAAGATAAATGACCAACTTTCAATGATTGGTGATGCTATAAGATCAAGCGTGGAAATGCAGAGACTGATAGAAAGTCCAATTTTTAGTTCTTCAGAGAAATTTTTAGCTATGCAATCGGTTTTAAAAATATTTAAAATTTCTGAGACTGTTGAAAACTTTATCGGCGTGCTTTGTACAAATAAAAGGCTTTTTGTTCTTCCTGATGTAATAGATGCGTATAAAACCTATCTAAATCAACTCAAAGGACAAGTTAACGCGAAATTAATATCTAGCTCCAAACTTACTGCAGAACAAGAAAAAGAAATAAAATCTATTTTGCAGAGTCGTTATTCAAAAGACGTTGAGATGGACATAGAAATCGATGAAGATATTTTAGGTGGCCTTATTATTAAAATTGGGAGTAAAATGATTGACGCTTCTTTGCTTAGCCGCCTTAAATCCATGCAATCAATGATGAATGAGGTTTAGTTATGGAAATACAACCTGCAGAAATATCAGCAATATTAAAAAAGAAAATAAAGGATTTTGGAAAGGAGGCTGAAGTTTCCGAAATTGGTCAAGTCCTTTCCGTAGGAGATGGCATAGCTAGAGTATATGGGCTTGATAATGTTGAGGCAGGTGAAATGGTCGAATTTTCTGCTGACTTAAAAGGTATGGCTCTGAATCTCGAGGAAGATAATGTTGGGGTCGTGATTTTTGGAGATGACACAGATATAAAAGAAGGTGACACTGTGAAGCGTACCGGCGAGATTGTTCAAGTGCCAGTAGGAAAAGAATTGCTAGGCAGAGTTGTTGATTCATTGGGAAATCCTATAGATGGAAAAGGTCCCATTAACACTGCCGAAAGTCGGAAAGTTGATGTTAAAGCGCCAGGTATAATTCCACGTCAATCGGTGAATGAGCCAATGCAGACGGGCTTAAAAGCCATAGATTCATTGATACCGATTGGAAGAGGCCAAAGAGAATTAATTATTGGAGACCGTCAAACAGGTAAAACAGCTATTGTAATCGACACTATATTGAATCAAAAACAGGTTAACGAGTCGGAAAATGAAAATGAAAAACTATATTGCATTTATGTAGCCATTGGTCAGAAGAGATCCTCAGTTGCGCAAATTGTAAAGATTTTAGAAGAAAATGGAGCGATGGAATATTCGATAGTTGTATCTGCCACTGCTTCGGAGCCAGCACCTTTACAGTATCTTGCTCCTTTTACGGGTTGCACCATGGGAGAATTTTTTAGAGATAATGCTATGCATGCTTTGGTTGTCTATGATGATCTATCAAAGCAAGCTGTTGCATATAGACAAATGTCGCTTCTATTAAGACGCCCACCTGGTAGAGAAGCATATCCAGGAGATGTTTTTTATCTTCACTCTCGATTACTTGAAAGAGCTGCAAAATTAAATGATGACAATGGTGGTGGATCTTTAACCGCTTTACCAATCATCGAAACGCAAGCAAATGACCTTTCTGCTTATATTCCCACCAATGTTATCTCAATTACTGATGGGCAGATTTTCTTAGAGACTGATCTTTTTTACCAAGGCATAAGACCAGCGGTTAATATTGGATTGTCTGTTTCTCGGGTTGGTTCCTCAGCTCAAATGAAGGCTATGAAACAGGTTGCGGGTTCTATAAAAGGCGAATTAGCTCAGTATAGAGAATTAGCAGCATTCGCACAATTTGGTTCTGATCTTGATGCATCAACACAAAAATTATTAGCTCGCGGTGAACGCCTTACTGAATTGTTAAAACAAAAACAATTTTCCCCGATTCCTGCAGAGGAGCAGGTGATTCTAATATATGCAGGTGTAAACGGTTTTATGGACGAAATTGATGTGGATCAGATTGGAGCTTTTGAAGATGGATTATTGGGTTTAATTAGAAAAGATTATGCTCATGTTCTTGATGACATTCGAACAACGAAATCATTAAAAGAGGATAACGAAGAAGTAATTAAGAGTGCGATTCAATCTCATTCTTCTAATTTTATAAAATAAAGAGAATATTTTGTCAGGATTAAAAGAACTTAGAAATAGAATTACGAGTGTTTCTTCAACTCAGAAGATTACTCGAGCAATGCAGATGATTGCCGCGACAAAATTAAGAAAAGCACAAGAAGGCGCTGAGTCTGCACGACCATTTTCTGATAAATTAGCTGATATTCTCAGAAATTTATCTAGGTCATTTTTTGGGCAAGATAATGCACCGCCCTTATTGGTGGGTACAGGAAAGGATGACATTCATCTTTTTATAATTGCTTCATCAGAAAGAGGTTTATGTGGTGGCTTTAATTCCTCTATTGTAAAGTTGGCAAAAAATGATGCTCTGGAATTAATAGAGAAAGGTAAAGAAGTAAAATTTATTACAGTTGGAAAAAAAGGAAAGGAACTCTTAAATAGGGAGTTTGGAGATAGAATTATAATGTCTTACGTTTTTTCAGATATTAAAACAGTTGGATTCAACCAAGCCGATGAAGTAGCATTAAAGGTTCTTAAACTTTTTAAGAATGAAGAATTTGATAAATGCCGAATTTATTATGCAAAATATGCATCAGTCTTAAGCCAAGTTCCAACTGCATTAGGTCTAATTCCTCTAGATATTGATGGTTCTGAAAATATTGAAGATAACAACGATTGTTACGAATATGAACCCGACGAAGAAGAGATTTTAAACGATTTATTACCCAGAAATCTTTCAGTGCAAATATTTAGAGCTTTATTAGAGAATGTTGCAAGTGAACAGGGGGCAAGATTAACAGCCATGAATAATGCAACAAGAAACGCTGACGAAATGATTGATCAATTAACTATTACTTACAATCGATCCAGACAGGCAACTATAACATCTGAACTTATTGAAATAATTTCGGGAGCTGAGGCCCTATAAACTAAAAAGGAATATTATGAGTGAAATCAATCAAGGAAAAGTAGTACAAATTATGGGAGCTGTCGTCGATGTCAAATTTGAAAACCATTTGCCGTCAATACTTGAGGCCCTCGAGATAGAGCAAGATGGGAATAAGCTGGTTTTAGAGGTAGCTCAACATCTAGGGGAAAACACCGTTAGGACTATAGCTATGGATAAAACGGAAGGACTAAAAAGGGGACATGATGTAATAAACACAGGAGAGCCTATTTCAGTGCCAGTAGGTGAGAGTACTCTTGGACGAATCATTAATGTTGTTGGAGAGCCAGTTGATCAACTTGGAGATATCAAGGCAAAAGAGAAAAAATCTATTCATCAGCTTGCTCCAGAATTTATTGAACAATCCACAGAAAGAGAAGTGCTTGTTACGGGAATTAAGGTTGTCGACCTCTTATGCCCCTATGCTAAAGGCGGTAAGATAGGACTTTTTGGTGGAGCAGGTGTAGGAAAAACAATTTTAATTATGGAACTTATAAATAATATCGCCAAATCACATGGTGGATATTCAGTTTTTGCAGGAGTTGGCGAAAGAACTCGCGAAGGAAATGACTTATATTGGGAAATGATAGAATCCGGTGTTAATAAAGAAGGCGGAGGGAAGGGTTCGAAATGTTCATTGGTATATGGACAGATGAATGAACCTCCAGGAGCAAGAGCCAGAGTTGGTTTATCAGGACTTACGGTTGCCGAACATTTTCGTGATCAAGGTCAAGACGTTTTATTCTTCG
>JAYYUG010000056.1:0-27663 GCA_036344135.1 Pseudomonadota bacterium
CGCAAGGGGGGTTTCGTCTGGCGATTGGAAGGATTATGCTATAGATGCAGTCAAAGATAAGACCTCCTTTTCAATTTATAAACACGCGAGTGAAATGCCAGTCCTTCGTTTGACGAAAAATCACAAACCGAAAAATATTGAGGAAAGATGGAAGATTATCTCAATGTCTGGTCACGAACTGAAGAGGAACAAGAACCTCAATGCCTTAATAAAGTTCTTTAATCAAAAAAAGCTTTCTTTAGTTAAATAACAAATTCAATATAAATTAATTTCGTCTTCCCATAAATTGTAGGATAAAAAGAAATAAATTTATGAAATCCAAATAAAGTGTTAATGCGCCCATAATTGCGGATTTCTCAGCTACGGCTTCTCCGCTATATTGGACCCGATTTAACCAGTCCCTTTTAAGCTTTTGAGTATCCCAAGCAGTCAAGCCAGCAAAAATGAGCACTCCTAAAACGCTAATAATGAAGTGTAATTGCGTGCTTCCAATAAACATATTAACGACCGAAGCTATAATAATACCTATCAGTCCCATTATTAAAAATGTCCCCATGGCCGAAAGATCTCTTTTAGTCGTATAGCCCCATATACTTAATCCGGCAAAAGCGCCAGCGGTGATAAAAAAGGCTTGGAATATAGCCGTTCCTGTATAAGCAAGAAATATATAGGATAAAGAAAGACCCATAAGTCCGGCAAATATCCAGAATACCGATTGGGCTCTGGAAACAGTCATATTGTTTATTCGTGACGCAAAATAAAAGACAACTCCTAACGGTGCTAACATTATAACAAATATCAATGGCGTGCTTGCTAAAGATACATAAATGCCAGACGATGCTCCAAACCACGCAACTATACCTGTAAGGGCCAATGCAGCAGACATATAGTTATATATCCTCAACATATGTGCTCTTAAACCTTCATCAATATACGCCTGATCTACAGTTCTTGTTGAAGTGTTTATTCGATTGAAATCATTCATTATAATAACTCCGTTCAATTCTTTTTCTAGACTAATATTAATATTGTTATAACAATGATTTTATTCAACCCCTAATAATTATTTATAAAAATTATGTTACAATTTCAATAATGAAGATGGAGTAAAATTATGGCTACAAAACTACCCACAAAAAGAAGGCAAGAAGCCCTAAGGACCCTAAGAGGCTGGAAAAAATCTAGAGGCAAGAATGCTATCGAAAAGGATTTTATTTTCAAAGATTTTAAGTCGGCTTTCAGTTGGATGACTAAAATTGCGCTTGTCGCAGAAAAAATGAACCACCATCCAGAGTGGTTTAACGTCTATAATAAAGTTGAGGTTACACTTTCAACTCATGATGCCGGGGGTGTCACAGAATTAGATATTGAAATGGCGAAAGAGATGAATAAAAAAAATTAAACTCAAATATCAATTTATCTCGGCGCCATTCTGATAGCCCCGTCGAGCCTAACGCATTCTCCATTCATCATTTCGTTCTCGCACAAATGCCTAGCTAAAGTTGCATATTCTTCAGGATAACCTAATCGGGATGGAAACGGAATCTGAGCACCAAGAGACTGTTTTAACTCATCTGGAGCACCAGAAAAAAGCGGGGTATCAAAAAGACCTGGCAAAATCGTATTCACTCTTATTCCTTCTCTAGATAAATCTCTAGCAACAGGAAGGGTCATTCCTACTATACCGCCCTTTGATGCAGAATAAGCTGCCTGTCCAATCTGTCCGTCTTGGGCAGCAACCGATGCAGTATTGACAACGGCGCCCCTTCCCCCGTCATCAGTTACAGGATCAAGACTCATCATACCCGCTGCCGAATGGGCAATACACCTAAAAGTCCCTACAAGGTTAATTTGTATAATTAAATTAAAAGGATCAAGGGGATGAGGAACTATCTCACCTGTTTTCTTATCTCTAGAAGCAGTCTTAATCGCAATGCCAGTTCCCGCACAATTAATTAGTATCCTCTCTTGACCATTTTCCTTTCTTGCTTTTTCAAAGCCCTTAACGACACTTTCTTCCTCGGTAACATTAACCTCACAGAATGTGCCATTAATTTCAGAAGCTACGGCTTCTCCTTTCTCAACATTAAGGTCAAATAATGCACATTTTATGCCCTGCCTAGAAAACTCACGGGCTGTAGCCTCTCCTAAACCTGAAGCACCTCCAGTAATTATGGCGCTTATATTTTCATCTAATTGCATTCTTTTCTCCTTTTATTAAATCTCATCTACTTTCGAAGCTGAAGACGGTTTGATTTTAGCTTCTCTTCTCAGAATGTACAGTGTCGTTGCAATAATTATTAGCGATCCGAATAAAGTATTAATTCCAAAAATGATCCCAAAAATTAAGAAATCAATACCCGCTCCCATTAACAATCTAACGTAATCAATGGGTGCAATGACTGAGGCTTCCCCTATAGCATATGCCCTTATAAAGAAATTGTGAGCTATTGTAGCGCAAATGGCCATTATTATAATAAGGATCAATTGTTCCATATTTGGATTTACCCAATAAAGAGCGGCCGGGATGATCATTATAGGAACACTAATGACATTCGAATAGAACATAAGTGTGATTGGTTTATCATATTTAGAGACTATTTTTACCAATATAGCCGCAAAGGCAAAGGCAAAGGCCGCACCTAAAGCTGAAAAAGAAGCTAGGCTATATTCACCGGTTGGTTTTACCATTATTATGACGCCGAAAAAACCTATTAAGGTAGCCAACGATCTACGGGGTCCAACCTTCTCGTTAAGAAAAATCACGGCCAATGGGACCAAAAAGAGAGAACTAGAAAAACGTATAGCCTGAGCGTCAGCCAAAGGCATATTTATAATGGCATAAAAACCCATCATGATACCCAAAGCGCTTACGGTACCTCTGACAAGTTGTAAGACTGGGACCTTGGTGGTTACACCATTCTGGTCCTTACCCGCTTTCAATAAAAATGGAGATATTACAACCAAGCTGAAAAGAGAACGAAAAAATGAAACTTGAAACGCATGTAGATCAGATCCTAAATGTTTTGCTATCCCCGCCATTGCGGTGAAGGCAAGTGCAGACAAAAACATCCAAGAGGCTCCTTGCAAATTATTAGGTAAGGTTGCAAAAGAGCTGGCAATGCTTTTAAACATTTAAACCTTAACCTGAACGATTACTTTCCCTTTGGCCTTTCTATGAGCTAGATCTTCTATTGCTTTATAGCCTTCTTTTAAAGAATATGTAGAGGATATATGAGGTCGTAATAAACCTTTTTCAAACATCTCAATTAGCTCTTGTACGTTTTTATTATGGGCTTCAGGCGATCTACCCCTAAATGCTCCCCAAAAGACTCCAACAATTTGGCACCCCTTCAGAAGAGACAAATTTAGTGGAATCTTAGGAATATCACCAGCAGCAAATCCTATAACTAAATAACGACCTTCCCAGGCTGTCGCCCTTAAAGATGGTTCAGCATAATCTCCACCAACAGGATCATAAACTACATCAGCCCCTTTTCCATTCGTAAGTTCTTTTATCCGGTTCGAAAATTTTTTTTGTTCGTCCCTCTCCATCTTTCCAGTGGAATAAAGTAAAGTCTTATCTGCACCGTGATCTTTGCATATTGATAGTTTTTCTTCTGAGGAGGCAGCTGCTATCACTTCTGCTCCCATTGCTTTTCCGATTTCTATTGCAGCAAGACCTACTCCACCAGCTGCTCCGAGAACAAACAAAGTCTCCCCTGCCTGAATTTTTGCCCTATCTTTTAGGGCATGATGTGATGTTCCATATGTCATTAAAAATGCAGCTGCAATGTCATGACTCATGGTGTCTGGAATAGTGGTAATTGCCCCTCGATCAACAGCAATTTTCTCAGCAAAGGCTCCAAAACCTGACGAAACAATCACTCTGTCGCCTTTTTTCAAGTCGGAAATATTTTTTCCTATTTCCGCAATTACGCCGGACGCCTCACCACCAGGAGCGAAAGGTAGTTGAGGTTTAAATTGGTATTTATCTTCAATCATTAAAACATCTGGAAAATTAACGGATGCCGAATATATGTCAACTAAGACTAAATTATCATCCATCTTAGGGTCTTCTATATCACGATAGGTTAAACTTTCTGGTGGACCATATTTTTCACATAAAAGGGCCTTCATAATTTTCTCCTAAAATAAATATTACTCTTGTTTAAACCCTAAAAAAGATAACGCCAAGAATTTAAAAAGATACTTGCTCAAGCTAGAATAGTCGCTTATCCCTATATATATGCGAGGTTATTTTGGATTTGGGGCGGAAGGTATATCTAAACCCATGAATATGGGAAATTTGGTACGGTCCGCTCATGCGTTTGGCGCTAAATTTGTCTTTACAATCTCAGCTCACTATTCTGTTAGAGAAGGACGTTCTGATACTTCAAAAGCCCCTAACCACCTTCCTTGGTATGATTGGGACAGTCCAGAAGAAATAAATCTACCAGACAAATGTAAATTGGTAGGGGTAGAACTTGTCAATGATGCAATAGAATTGCCCTCTTTTCATCACCCTAACCAGGCGGCATATATTGTAGGCCCTGAACTAGGGTCACTTTCTAAGAAAATTACTGAAAAATGCAATTATGTAATAAAAATTCCAACTAAGTTTTGCCTCAATGTGCAAATTGCGGGCGCTATAGTTATGTATGATAGAATTAGAACTTTGGGTAATTTCGAGACACGTCCTGGGTTACCCGGAGGGCCAAAAAATGCGAAATAAAGAAAAAATCAACCAGGAACTAAAAAGTCTTTCTGGGTTAAACAGGACAGAACTCGAAAAAGAGCTCTCTTATATGAATATCCCAGACTCACGGGTCAATATGCGCATAAGTCAAATCTGGAATTGGCTATACGCTAGAGGAGCAAAATCAATAGACGAAATGACAAACCTGTCTAAAGAATTTCGAGAGGAACTTAAAAAAAGGTTCAACTTGAAAAGACCAAAAATTGTTAAACAAGAAATCTCGACTGACGGCACAAGAAAATGGTTAATTAGATTTCTAGACGGAGCAGAAATTGAAACTGTTTATATCCCTGATGAAGATCGGGGAACATTATGTGTTTCAAGCCAAGTTGGATGTACATTAAACTGTACTTTTTGTTATACAGGAACACAAAGATTAGTTAGAAATCTAACCTCACAGGAAATAATTTCTCAATTAATTATCGCTAAAGACTCACTGAAAGAATGGAATAATCCTATAAGACAGATTACTAATATTGTAATGATGGGTATGGGAGAGCCTTTATATAATTTTGAAAACGTAAGAGAGGGTATATTAACTTTTTCTGACGATGCTGGTTTGTCTATATCCAAAAGGAAGATAACACTTTCAACATCTGGAATCGTTCCTAAAATCGAACCAGCAGGTAATGAAATTGGCGTAATGCTGGCAATATCCCTCCATGCTACAAATAACGATCTAAGGGATAAACTTGTTCCAATTAATAAAAAATATCCAATTGAAGAACTAATTAAGGCATGTCGATCCTATCCTAGGGTAAAGAACTCGAAAAGAATAACATTCGAATATGTGATGTTAAAAAATGTAAATGACTCGGAAAAGGATGCAAAAGAGTTATTAAAATTAATCTCTGGAATACCTTCAAAAATCAACTTGATACCTTTCAACCCTTGGCCAGGGGCTCCGTACGAGTGCTCTGATTGGGATCAGATAGAAAAATTTTCTGATATAATTAACAAAGGAGGGTATGCTAGCCCTATCAGAACGCCCAGAGGACGGGATATTTCGGCTGCATGTGGACAGTTAAAAAGTGATACTGAAAAGGAAAAAGCATCCATAAGATATAAAAAAGAGCTTGCAAAACTCAAAAGTGAGCGTATACGACCTCTATAAATATGCAAAAAGAAGAAAATGGGGAATAAGAAAAAAATAAAAAAGGTAGTCCTAGCTTACTCGGGAGGATTGGACACATCGGTAATTCTGAAATGGATTCAGGAAGAATATGGATGCGAAATCGTAACCTTTACAGCCGACTTAGGTCAAGGTAGTGAACTTAACGAAGCTAAAGAAAAAGCAAAAAATTTTGGAATTAAAGAAATTTTTGTAGAAGACCTAAGGGATGAGTTCGTAAGTAACTATGTATTTCCGATGTTTAGGGCTAATACGCTTTATGAAGGTGAATATCTTCTTGGAACTGCTATTGCAAGACCTCTAATTGCGAAGAGACAAATTGAGATAGCAAAGAGCGTTGGGGCTGATGCGGTTTGTCACGGAGCAACCGGCAAGGGGAATGACCAAATAAGATTCGAACTTGCATACTACAGTTTAAACCCAGAAATCAAGATTATTGCTCCTTGGAGGGAATGGAATTTGAATTCTAGAAAAAAACTACTGGCTTTTGCAGAAAAAAATCAGATTAAGATCACTAAAGACAATCAGGGAGGAGATCCTTTTTCGGTAGACTCGAATCTTTTGCATACTTCTTCTGAAGGAAAATTATTAGAGGATCCATCAATTGAGTGTCCCGAAGAAGTATATCAAAGAACCGTTTCTCCTGAACTCGCGCCAGATAAGGCTTCCTATATAACTATTGCTTTCAAAAAAGGTGATCCTGTTGCATTAGACGGAAAATCTTTAAGGCCAGCTGAACTTCTCACCGCATTAAATCACCTCGGTGGAGAAAATGGAATAGGAAGACTGGACCTTGTGGAAAACAGATATGTCGGAATGAAGTCTCGAGGAATATATGAAACACCCGGGGGAACTATCTTGCTGGCGGCTCATAGAGGTATAGAACAAATTACCCTTGATAGGGAAGCCTGTCATTTAAAGGATGAGATTATGCCAAGATATGCAGAGCTCATTTATAATGGATATTGGTTCTCTCCTGAGAGAAACATGCTACAAGCGCTTATTGATGAAAGTCAAAACAATATATCAGGGGAAGTGAAGTTAAAGCTTTATAAAGGAAATGTTGATGTTGTGGGAAGATTATCTGAAAATTCTCTTTATTCACAAGAACACGTTACTTTTGAAGAAGACAATGTCTACGATCAAAAGGACGCAGAGGGTTTTATAAAACTCAATGCATTAAGGTTAAAATTATTAAAAGAAGACTAAACGCTTATATCGGGTTTTTCAAAACCGTTCTGCTCACAAAAAGCTTGCAAGGTGTTAAGCAATAGACATGCTATTGTCATAGGACCAACACCCCCTGGTACTGGAGTAATGGCATCAGCAATCTCTTGAGCTTTTTCAAATTCTACATCACCTACTAGTTTGTTTTTTCCCTCACCCTTTTCTGGTGCCGGGATTCTATTGATTCCAACATCAATGACTACCGCGCCAGGTTTAACCCAATCTGCCTTAACCATTTCAGGACGTCCTACAGCGGCAACAAGGATATCGGCTGATAGACAAACCTTTTGAAGATTGTCTGTTCGTGAGTGACATATTGTAACAGTGCAATGCTCTTTAAGTAATAATTGAGCTACAGGTTTACCAACAAGATTGGAACGACCTATTATAACAGCATTTTTTCCTGCTAAATCTTTGATCGAATTTTTAATCAACATTGCTACACCTTTAGGTGTACAGGGTACAAGGCCATCAAGACCATGAACCAAATAACCTGCATTAATGGGGTGGAGGCCATCAACATCTTTTTCTGGTAATATAGTTTCTATAACCCTTTGTTGACTCATGTGAGAAGGGATAGGGAGTTGTACTAAAATTCCATTAACATTGGTATCTTTATTAAGATCATCTATCTTCGCAAGCAATTCTTTTTCAGGTGTTTCTGCAGGCAGTCTAAATTCTAGAGATTCCATACCCACTTCTTTAGTGTGTATACCTTTATTGCGCACATAAATCTCACTTGCGGGATCGTTTCCGACAAGTAGCACTGCTAAGCTTGGTTTTAAGTCATGGAGCTTCTTTAATCTTTTCACTTCTTTTGCAATAGCAACTCGGAGCCTGGCTGCATGTTCTTTTCCATCAATAAGATTTGCTGACATTTATTTTCCTAAAAATTAATCGGCCAATATTCCCTAAGTAATGAACGTAAAAAAAAGATAATCAGTAAAATAATAATTGGGGAAATATCTAGTCCTCCCAAATTTGGTAAATATCTACGCACATAATTAAATGCGGGCTCGGTAAGGCGCCAACTGGCCTCATAAAACATACGGACCAATTGATTAGATCTGTTGACTACGCCAAAACCTACCAGCCAGCTAAGTATTACAGCAATTATGATTAACCAGGAATAAAGGTTTAAAATAGCATCTAACAAAAAATAAATTGAATTCATGAACAAGCTTTACTATTAGTTAGAAAAATTTTCAACCTAATGAACATTCTATTTTTATAAAACACTACCAAATCTTAATAATGTCTTCCACATCTCTAAACAATTTGTCACCTTCCTTGGTGTTGAAGGCTTGATGAAATTCTTCCATATTAACTAAAACACCATCGATTCGAAAACGTGCTGGAGAATGGGGGTCTGTTGCAACTCGCATTTCCTCTATTTCCTTTCTAAATTTAACTCTGTCCGATTGTGCGGATCCGATAAAAAACCTCTGTTCTCCTGTTAACCCATCAATTAAAGGGGACCTATTTCCTTTAAGAGATATTTTATAGGCCCGAAATGAAGCTTTGGCACCAGCAAGGTCCGCTATATTTTCACCAAGAGTTAATTCACCATTAATATTGATCCCTGGAACAGGCTCATACTTAGAATATTGGTTGATAAGTTTTTTGGTTTTTTCATCAAATATTCTTCTATCTTGATCACTCCACCAATTGTTTAACTTTCCATCTCCATCGTATTGTGAACCTTTGTCATCAAATGCATGGCTAATTTCATGGCCAATAGTTACTCCAATAGCGCCATAGTTAACTGCGTCGTCAGCTGAGGGAATAAAATTTGGAGGTTGTAGATATGCCGCAGGAAAGACAATTTCATTTTTAGTAGGACTAAAATAAGCATTAACCGTTTGTGGCGACATTGCCCATTTTTTTCTGTCTACTTTTTCTGTTAGCTTTTCAACAGCTTCAAGAAATTCAAATTCGGCTGCCCTTTTTAGATTGCCAAATAAATCATCAGCGCGCAATTCGAGGCCTTCATAATCATCCCAGACCTCAGGATATCCAATCTTAACATTGAGTTTGTCTAACTTGTCTAGGGCTTTAATTTTTGTTTCTTCGCTCATCCATTCAAGTTCTTCTATTCCTACTTTGAAAGCAAAAAGAAGATTATTGACCAGATCAGTCATTCGTTTTTTGTATTCGGGAGGGAAATAGGATTTTATATAAATCTTTCCAAGTGCATCTCCCATCACGCTATTTGTAAGACCAACACCCCGTTTCCATAAGGCTGGTAATTCCTCCCTTCCAGTTAAGATCTTCGAAAACCTAAAAGATTCTTCTACAAAATTGTCGGATAAAGCTCCACTCGAACCAGTTACAAGTCTAGCAATAAGATAATCACGCCATTGTTCTACTGATATAGTGCCCAATAATTCTGATAATTCTAACAAATAGGATGGTGACTCTATGATAAAACGGTCGTATCCATCAATTTTTAGACCTCTCAACCATATTATAAACTTCTCTTTGGTTAGAATATCCAATTCTGATGAATTAAGAGGGTTATATGTTTTCTGGGGATCCCTCCTCTCTATCCTACTCAATTGTATTTGAGCAAGATTGTGTTCAACTTCAAAAGCGTTAGACGCCCTCAAATTTACATTATCAAGTTTGGCCAAGATGAAAACATTTTCAAGGTACTTAGGATATTCTTCCCTCGCCGTTACATAATGTGGTTTGTCTTCTAAATAATAATCTCTATCAGGCAAGCCCAAACCATTTTGGCCAAAATATATCGTATAATCTAGCGGATTCTTGAGGTCATCATAAACAGCAAAGTAAAGAGGGGTAGATCTTCCCTTAATTACTGATGAAGCAAAATATTCCCATATGTCATCAACGGATGTGATTTCATTTATTCTTTCAATGTCTGCCTGAATAGGCTCAGATCCAAGATTATTCACTCTCTCTCTATCCATAAAGCTTAAGTAGAGATTTACGATCTGACTTTCTTCCGAGCCCGACTCCTGTGTGGCGCCGTTAGATATTAATTCCTTTATCAATTTCTTTTGGTTTTGAAAAGACTCCTCGCGAAGAGTCATATAAGAACCCCACCCTAATTGATCATCGGGGATTTCTGTCTCTCTAAGCCACTTACTATTTACATAATCGTACATGCTGTCTTGTGGTCTGATGTCCTCATTAAAATCTGATTTATTAACCCCAGATTCCAACTGGGGGTCAGAACAAGAAAAAAGGACCCCAACTAAAGATATTATAAATATTTTTTTCAAATCTCTATCTCTTACATTGCGCTTATGCCGCCATCAATTTTTATTTCCGCCCCAGTAATGAATTTTGACTCATCACTAGCCAAAAATAAAACAGTGTAAGCAACATCATTTGGTTCTCCAACCTTACCTAATGGCACCTGCCTTGCCAGTTTCATCAATAGTTCGTCCCTTTCAACATTCGAGCGATTGAGCATACTATCCAAAATAGGAGTATTGATAAAGGTCGGATGTATCGAGTTACAACGAATATTATAGGCCTGTCTTGCACAATGAAGCGCGACGGACTTTGACAACATCCAAACACCTGCTTTAGCGGTATTATAAGAGGCCATATTATGCCCAGCAATCAAGCCGGATATCGACGAAGTATTTATGATTGAACCAGGAGAATAATTTTTCATAATTGGAATAGCATATTTACAACCTAGAAAAACGGAATCAGTATCCACTTTCATCACGTTTTGAAAAGTTTCATAATCGGTATCCTCTATTGTTGTACCCCCTCCAATGCCGGCATTATTAACAAGCACATTAATTCCTTCCATTAACTTTTCTGCCTCAATAAGAGATTCTTTCCATTGATCTTCTGAAGTTACATCCAACGTTAAGGGGAAAGCCTGTTCAGGAAATTCATTATTAATCCGTTCCGAGACTGAAACGACTTTGTCATAATTAATATCAGCCAAAACGACTTTAGAACCTTCTTTAGCTAGCATATAAGCGATTGCCTCGCCCAGGCCTTGGGCAGCGCCTGTTACAAAAGACATTTTACCATCTACACGGTTTGTCATAATCTCCTCCTAAATGTTTTATTCACCCTTAAATTTTCCATCCCTTTTTTCAAAAAAGGATTTAATTGCTTCTCTTTGATCCTCAGTTAAGCTTGTTAACTGAAATTGATCACGATCCATAAAACTCGATGTATAATTAAGTGCATTCGCCACTGCATTAATAGAAATTTTTGACATCCTTACCGGTAATGGTGGAAGAGCTTCGACTTTTTTAGCAATTTCTAATGATGTGGTCTTACTTTCCCCTTTATTAGCCAATCTTTGAGTTAAATGCCAATCAAAAGCAGTTGTGCCATTAATTTCTTCGCCAAGTATCACTAATTCCTTAGTCGCGGCTGGACCAATTAAGGCATTTAATCTTGGAATAGATTGCCAGCTCATATTCATCCCCAAAGGAATCTCGGGTAATCTAAAAATAGCTCCTTTTGAAGCTACTCTGAAATCGCATGAGACTGCCAATGCAAGAGCCCCTCCGATACAATACCCTTCTATTGAAGCAATTGTAACTTGTTCCAAACTCTCCCAAGCCTGGCACATGTCTGGTCCGGCTTTTAACATTTCTCGTCTTTGTAAACTTGTTTTAGAAAATTCACTCATCGAAGTATCTTTAAGGTCTGCGCCTACAGAAAAGGAATCACCCTGACCAGAAAGAATAACGCACTGAACTTCCGTATTTACTTTTATGGAATGCGCACAGGATGTAAGTTCTTTCATTAACTCAATTGAAAGGGCATTTCTTCCATCTTTCCTGTCAATTTCAACTTCGACTATCGCGCCTGTCTTTTTAACATTAAGGTTCTCATATTTATTCATTTGAACCTCTCCCTAGTAAGATTCAATATCAAGATGATCATATAATATACCTTTTGTTAAGATTGCCGGTAATAGTTTTACTTCATCCGACCCAGCTCTCCAATATAAATATAGGGGAACACCTGCTCTTTTATAATAGGCCAATTGCTCTGTTATTTCTGGATTATTTGTTGTCCAGTCACCAACTAGATAATGTATGTCTTCATTTTTAACCATTTTCTTAAACTCTTTAGAATTTGTTATAACTCTTTCATTAACTTTACAAGTCAGGCACCAATCGGCAGTAAAATTAACCAAAATATTTTTTTTCAGAACCCTTAGTTCCAATACTCTTTCACTTGACCATTTTTCACCAAGGGATATTTTTTTTTGATTATTTGGTTTTGAGTCTGGAATAAAACTCACAACTAAAATTAAATTGAGAAAAATAACGATAGACGCCAAGGAAATTATTGATTTTCTTCCTATATACTTAATAACTACCACACATACCAAAAGCACAAAGAAAGAAAGAAGCAAAATGCTCAAAGATTCCATTCCTGTTTGATTAAACGCAACCCAGGCCAACCAAAGAGATGTTAGGAACATTGGTATGGACATAAAACGATTAAAAATATCCATCCACCTACCTGGTTTTGGTAAAACTTCCATTGCCGAAGGAACAAGCGATAATAACAAAGTAGGAAAGGCAACTCCAAATCCCAAAAATATGAAAACCAACATTGATATTAATGGGGATTGCACTAAACCCCATCCTATCGCTGCGCCCATATATGGACCTGTGCATGGAGTTGCGACTATCACTGTTAACAATCCCAATAGGACTGAATTGGTATAACCTTTACTTGCTATTCCAAAATTTCCTAACTTTGTAAAATTTGCACCAAATTCAATACGGAAAAAAAGAACTAAACCGATTACAAAAAAAAGCAATGCAAGAAAACTTGAAACCGCACTGGATTGTAACTGCCATCCCCATCCCACAGACTGCCCTAGATTTTTGGCTGTAAGGGTAGCAAAAAATAAGATCATCATTGTTACCTCAACACCGAATGTAAATGCAACCCCATGTTTCCATGCCCCTTTTTCTCCGGATTCCTTAATAAATGATAATACTTTTAGTGCTATTACAGGGAAAACACAGGGCATAAAATTTAATATCAAACCACCCACAAATGCCATAAGAACAATCAATATCAATGTTGGTTCTAACGTCTTATCTGCATTAACAAAAGAGACCTTTTCTACTGGTGAATTTAAAACGAAATATTTCTTTTCTGTTCCATCAGATATTTCCAATATTCCTGAAATGTTATCGTAATTGACCTTATTGCGATCTGGTCTATCAACAAATAAGGTTGATTCCATATTTGTAAATTTATAAAATTGCTTAGCGTTATAACTAATCAAGCCCTCTTGTTCGGGGTAGAAATACGCCTCCTTTGCCGCATTTTCACTTTTCCAATTAAGCTGAAAAGTTCCATCTGAAATCTTGGCGGAAATTCTATCCTGAAACCCCTTTGGAACCTTTTCCATCCATAAATTTATTAATTTTTGCGACCGCAGTATATCTTCATTAGAAAATTCGAACAAATTACCAAATATTTCTGCTTCTTCCGGAATACAAACATCTTTGCAGACCAAAAAATTAAGATGGGCTGAAAATTTTCCTTCTCCTTTATATGAATCATTGGCTTTTATTAAGATAGGAATAATTAATTCATCGTAATAACCATAACTAATTAATGGATCAAGGGCTGCAATCTCAGGAGACGGCCACATTATATCTTTGATTTCTAACCCCTCAGGCAAAGTCCAATTAATTTCCATAGGCAGTCCTGAGTCTCCTGGGTTTATCCAATAAGTATGCCAACCTGGGTTAAGCTCGAACTTTAATCCAATTATAAATTCATCACCTTTTTGAACACGCTTTTTTTCACTTAATAGAGATATTTTGGAATTGTTGGTGACAGCCTCATTTTCTACAGCAAAAGAATAATTGCTAAAAAACAGAAACAGGAAAGTAAAAAAAATTCTCATTTAGTGATCCAAACCCTTTAATAAACAAATCTTACTTTTATAAATCTTATAAACTCTACCAATTCTTATATCTTTTGCAGGTATTAGTCTGTAAAAATATTTGAGGAGGATTACTCGTGGAAAGAAAAATATTTGTATTGTTTCTCTTATTTCCTATTACGGCCTTTTCATTAGAAAAAACTGAATTGGATACCGTCGCTAATACTATAAGTTGTCTTAATATTGAGAATGCTAACCAAAGATTAAATTGTTTCGAAACCAATGCTAAAAAATTAGGATCGGTTTTTCCCTTAGCAAAATTAAATAAAGAGGAACGGACGGCAAAAATAGAATCAATAAAGAAAATAAAGAAAATAGAATCATTTGGAGTGGTGCAAACCGTCAATACTATACTTGGTAGAGAAAAACAAGATTTGGAAAAAATTTCTGAAATTATAAAAAATAACGACTTTGTTGATTTGACTAAAATCAGAATTTATCTTCAAAATGGTCAAATATGGAGACAGGTTGACTCCACTCCCTACCGAGGCCCTAAAAATCTTGAAGGCAAGAAAGCATTCATATCGTCCGCATCTCTTGGAAGTTTTTTGATGAAGATAGAAGGAATAGGGGGTAAATTTAGAGTACGAAGGGAGAAATAAGAAAATCCATGACTATGAAAAATCAAGGCCTGAAAATCTTAGGAATAGAGACCAGTTGTGACGAAACAGCTGTAGCTATAGTCAGCATACAAGAAAATTATAAAGGCAAGATCTTATCAAATAAAATTTTTAGCCAAAATAAAGAGCATTCACCATATGGTGGAGTGGTACCCGAAATAGCTTCACGATCTCATGTTGAGCATCTTGAAGATCTTTTAGATCAAGCATTAAAGGACTCTAAACTTTCTTTTGATAGTCTTGACGGAATTGCTGTGACTTCTGGTCCTGGATTAATAGGAGGTTTGATAGTAGGGATGGCAACTGCAAAGGGGCTTTCTCTGGCCACTAATGTTCCATTAATCGGCGTTAATCATTTGGAAGGTCATGCTCTTACACCTTTGCTTACCAATGACACCTCCTTCCCTTATATTCTGCTTCTAGTTTCAGGAGGGCATTGTCAGTTGATCATTGTTGAGGCATTAGGAAAATATTCTAAAATTGGAACTACATTGGATGATGCAGTTGGCGAAGCATTTGATAAAGCAGCTAAATTTATGGGCCTAGGTTATCCGGGTGGGCCTGAATTAGAAAAACTTGCCTTAAGAGGAAACCCTTATGCTTTTGATTTACCCCGCCCTTTAGTAGGTCAGGATAATTGTGATTTTTCCTTTTCTGGTCTTAAAACAGCTTTTATAAGGTTGGTAAGATCTATTGAACCGGTTGATGAAAAAACTAGTGCAGATTTGGCTGCATCATATCAACAAGCTATAATTGATTGTCTAATCAATAGACTTTCGAAATCCGTCGAAATTGTCAAAGAATTGCGACCAGATTTAAAAATTAAGAATTTGGTTGCTTCTGGTGGTGTCGCAGCAAACAAGAGGCTTGCAGAACAAATGCGAGAGTTTTCGAAAGAAAAAAATATGCAATTTATTTCCCCTCCTATTGAATTTTGCACTGATAATGCAGCTATGATAGCTTGGGCGGGAGGATTGCGTTTATCAGCAGGAATGCGAGATCCTCTTGGCATCAATGCTAAAGCTAGATGGCCTCTTGAGGAGGTAAATATTAATTAAATGAATGACAATACCCATGCATCTTTTTCAAGGTTTAAATCTATAGCGGTTATCGGGGCGGGCGCTTGGGGAACAGCGCTAGCAAGGATCTTAAGTAAAAATAATGGTTCTGTAAAAATATGGGCAAAAGAGGATTCCGTAATTACAAGTATTAACACCCACCATGAGAATGAAACATTCTTAAAAAACATAACGTTGCCAGATTCCCTTATAGCATATAAGAATTTTGAAAATTTTGCTGATGCAGATTTAATATTATTAGTTACGCCGGCTCAATTTATGAGAACTACTTTGGAATCCTTAAAAGAATTTGTAAAATCCGAAACTCCTATCGTTTTATGTTCAAAAGGCATCGAGTCTCAAACTCTAAAATTCATGAGCGAAATAACAACAGATATTCTACCACAGAATCCTCTTGCAGTATTGTCAGGACCTAGCTTTGCGATTGATGTTGCTCATGAGAAACCCACAGCAGTGACGCTCGCTTGTAAAAATACTCTTCTGGGAGAAAGAATTGCAAATACTATAAGTTTACCAACATTTAGGCCGTATCTTTCTGATGATATCATGGGAACACAAATAGGAGGGGTAACAAAAAATGTAATAGCCATTGCCGCTGGTATCGCCCATGGTTTTAATCTAGGTGATAGCGCCCGTGCAGCAATAATCGCAAGAGGTTTTTCAGAAATATGTCGTCTGGCAATTACCATGGGGGGAGAAGAAGAAACCATATCGGGTTTATCAGGAATGGGTGATTTGATTCTGACTTGTAGTTCAGAAGCGTCGCGTAATTTTTCTTTAGGAGTAAAACTTGGGAATGGACAAACAGTTACTAAAGCCACAGAAGGCTTAAAGACGGTGGCAGAGGGACTGCATTCGGCGAAAGCCGTCTTGGAGCTATCTATAAGAAAGAAAGTTGAGATGCCTATTACCAAATCAGTAAATGATTTGATAAATCAAAAATCTTCACTAGACGAAATAATAAATAATTTGCTTTCAAGACCAATTAAAAGGGAAAAATAAAATTGTATTGCTTAATATGCTCAGATAAAAAGGGTTCACTTGATTTAAGAATGCAAAATAGGGAGGAACATCTAAAATATGTTCAAGATTCGGGATTGGTCTTTTTCGCTGGCCCTTTATTATCAGAAAAAGACGTAATGGTTGGAAGTTTAATCATATTAAATGTCGCTAACCGTTCTGAGGCTAAAGAATGGTCAAAAAACGATCCATATAATAGGGCGGACCTTTTCAAAAATATTAAAATAATAAAATTCAAACATTTAATTTAAAAAAAAGTATGAATTAAAAATCGCTAATAATTCCATCTTTCTCCCAGTCATTATATCTAGTTGGTTCAGGGCCTTTTCTTCCACCAATTTCCTTAGCCTGGCCTATTTTTTTCTTTTTTTGTCTTCTTCTTTCCTCTGCCTCTTTAAGGGCTTGGCTGGAAATAGATATTTTATTTTTTTTATTCATTATCTGCGCTTGGACATATAATCATATATAAACTATTTTTAAAGGACTACAAATTGTCAATCGGTTCAATCTAATGGGTCAAATTAAAGGAACAGAAACGAGAAAAATAGCTGCGTATATTCTTGAAGAGGTTATAAGACGTTCCAATTCAGTGGATGTGATATTAGAAAGAATTTCAAGGATAAATAAAAATTATTCACAGTTAAATCGGCGTGATCGAGCTTTTTGCAGGATGCTAGCGACTTCTACCTTAAGATACCTAACTCAAATAGATTATGCCTTAGATAAATTTTTAGATAAACCTCTAAGTAAGTTACCAGAAAAAGTAAAAATCGCATTACGTTTGGGGGTGGTACAAATAATTTTCTTAGAAACTCCAAATTATGCTTCTGTCAATATGTCAGTCAATCTCGTAAGCAAAAATTGGAGATCATTAACTAATGCAATTCTTAGACGTATAGCAAGAGAGAAATCCATATTTTTGAAGCACTTGAATGATGGTCCGAAAATTCCCATTTGGTTAGAAAAAAGATGGAAAAAAAACTGGAAAGAAGAGTATGAAGAAATAATTAAAATACATCAAAACCTAAAACCTCCAATAGATATTTCAGTAAAGAGCAATGCAAAATACTGGGCTAAGGAGTTAAATGCAAAATTGCTTCAGAATGATGTGTTGAGGATTTATGGTGAGGGACGTATTAATAAACTATCAGGATTCCAACTCGGTGAATGGTGGGTACAAGACTTTTCTTCTCAGATTCCTGTTCGGCTTCTCAACGTTAGATCAGGTGAAAATATCCTTGATTTGTGCTCAGCCCCTGGTGGGAAGACAGTTCAATTAGCCTCTCTTGGCGCAAAGGTTACCTCAGTAGACAAAAGCGTATCAAGATTTCAAAGATTAAAAAGTAACTTGAAACGATTAAAACTGACATCAGAATTGATAAATGAAGATATATTAAAATATAAGTTTAATAAAAATTGGTCTAAAATTTTACTGGATGCACCATGTTCGTCTACTGGAACATTGAGACGTAATCCTGACATAATGTACAATAAAAATGAAAAAGAAGTTTTGTTACTTACTTCTATTCAGGAAAAACTTTTAGACAAAAGTTGGTCCATTCTAAATCAAAATGGATTCTTAATTTACTGCACTTGCTCACTTGAAAAAGAAGAGGGCGAAGACCAAATAGAAAAATTTCTAAAGAAACATAAAGACGCAAGATTAGATAAAATACTAGAATCAGAAATGGATGGTATTGAGGAATCAATATCAAAAAAGGGTTGGCTTAGGATATTACCACATCATTATAAGGATAAAGGTGGTACGGATGGATTTTTTATTGCTCGTTTAAAGAAAGTTTCTTAGATACTTGCATGGAGTTGAAGCCTCTGTTAATGAGTGTACATGGACGAGAAAATAAAGATTGCTCCCTCCATCCTGGCGGCTGATTATTCGCAACTTGGTATCGAAACCCAAGCCATTACAAAAGCCGGTGCTGACTATGTTCATGTGGATGTCATGGATGGACATTTTGTTCCAAACATTACTATCGGCCCAGAAGTTATAAAAGACCTGAGAAAATGTACTGAATTACCTTTTGATGTGCATCTAATGATTGCGCCCGTCAATCCGTTTCTTGAGAGTTTCGTTAAATCGGGAGCAGACATTATCACCTTTCACCCCGAAGCTGAGTCTGATACCCAAAAAACAATTGATATAATCAAAAAATTAGGAATCAAAGTCGGCCTTTCCCTGAATCCCTCAACATCCATTGAAGTTCTAGATCCGTTAATAGATTGCTTAGATTTAATTTTAGTTATGACAGTAGTTCCTGGATTTGGTGGTCAAACATTTTTGGATAATCAATTAAAAAAAATTGAAAAGATTCGGAGATTAATTGACAAAAGTGGAAAGAATATTGAATTGGAGGTCGATGGTGGAATTAATTTTGATACTGCCCCTAAAGCAATAAGCGCGGGAGCTGATGTTTTAGTTGCTGGTACCGCAACTTTTAATGGTGGTCCCCAAAACTATGCAAGTAATATATCAAAACTCAGAAACGGATAATGGAATCAAAACTAATAAAGATTAAAAGAGCCCTTATCTCTATCTCAAATAAAAATGGAATCTTGGATTTGGTAAAAATTCTTCAAGATAACAATGTAGAAATAATTTCGACTGGTGGTACGTCTTTATTCTTGTCTGAGTCGGGATTTAAAGTTGTAGACGTTTCTTCAATAACAGATTTTCCAGAAATATTAGATGGTCGAGTTAAAACCTTACACCCGAAGATTCATGGTGGCCTTTTGGGGATTAGGGGAAATGCTAATCATAAAAATACAATGTTAGAACAGGAAATTCCCTATATAGATTTATTGATAGTTAACCTTTATCCTTTTGAAGAAACTATTGCTAAAGGCTCTTCATACAAAGAAACGATAGAAAATATCGATATAGGTGGTCCAGCAATGATAAGAGCAGCAGCAAAAAATCACGATGGCGTTGGTGTGGTGGTTGATCCAAATGATTATAATAAAATTTCACAAGAATTAATTAAGAATAATTGTTGCCTAACTAAGCAAACCACGAAAAGGCTTGCTCTAAAAGCATATTCAAGAACAGCCTCTTACGATGCAACCATATCTAACTGGCTTTCGTCCCAATTAGATGAACAAATGGGAGACTTTAAAGCTGTTGGGGGAAATAAAATACAATCATTAAGGTATGGAGAAAATCCTCATCAAAGTGCGGCATTTTATAGCGATGGCACTAATCGTTTAGGGGTGGTTACCGCGGAACAACTTCAAGGAAAAGAACTCAGTTATAATAATATTAATGATACAAATGCAGCATTCGAATTGGTGTCCGAATTTAATCCTAAAGAAGGATCTGCAATTGCTATTATTAAACACGCCAATCCGTGTGGAGTAGCAATAGGAAAAAAACAATCTGATGTTTTTATTAGCGCTATAGGGTGCGACTCTACTTCAGCCTTTGGGGGTATAATTGCTCTTAATACTGAGCTTGACGGAGACACAGCAAAGTTAATAACAGAAATATTTACAGAAGTAATTATTGCTCCATCAATATCGAAAGATGCTGAAAGGATCTTGTCTGAGAAAAAGAATCTAAGAGTAATGATTACTGGTGGAATTCCTGACCCTCTTGAAGAAAATGTGTCATTTAAGACGGTATCAGGAGGATTTCTAACACAGTCCAGAGATAATATAAGCCTTGATCTAAACGAGATAAAGATCGTAACAAAAAGAAAACCAACTGATAACGAAATGGAAGATTTAATTTTTGCCTTCAAGGTTGCTAAACATGTAAAATCTAATGCTATTGTTTATGCAAAAAATAAAACAACGGTTGGCATTGGAGCTGGACAAATGAACAGGTTGGATTCTTCAAGGATCGCTGGTAGAAAATCGCATGACGCTGCTGTAGCCTTAGGAAATAAAGAGCCCTTATCAGTGGGCTCAGTAGTTGCTTCAGATGCTTTTTTCCCATTTGCAGATGGTTTGATGGCGGCTGCAGAGGCTGGTGCGACAGCAATTATCCAACCGGGTGGATCTATTCGTGATGATGAAGTAATTCGAGCAGCCGATGAAGAAAACTTAGCTATGATCTTTACAAGTATTAGACACTTTAATCATTAATTTAATAATTAACCTTCACGCCTAAATAAACGGATGCACCCTCGGTCCCATACCCATAAATATCCTGATAACTTTTATTAAAAATATTTTTTATTTTAGTAAAAAAAACTAAATCATTCTTTAAATTCTTTATAAAAGTTAGATCGACCCTAATCCATTCTTCGAGAGTGACTCGCGTATCTTTTTCTCTTCCATTATAATTAATCTGGAAAAAAAATCTTGAATCCGAACTGATGGTATAAGAAAGGTCAATCGACGCCTTACTTTTAGGAATTCGCATAAGGCTAATTCCAAATGAGTCTTTGGCCACTAAAAAGGAGTAACTACCAGAAATATTTAAATTTTCTAATTTATTGTAACCTAAGTTCAGTTCAACACCTTCAGTAGAAACTCTTTTTATATTTTCATAAGCACCACGAGCAAAAGAAAAGTCTATTTGGTTTATAATATCTTGTTTAAAATAAGTTATTCTAAAAGTAACCCCCAAGTCTTTTGAGCTATGTTCAAAGCCTACTTCGTATCCTTTGCTGCTTTCTGGTTTTATAGATTTGTTAGCAGTTACTGATCCACAACAAAAAAATGTTGATTGGAATATTGTCGGCAACTTGAAGCCCTCGCCCCAATTCGACCTGAATAACCAGTCATTCCCCAAATCATAAAATCCAGTAATCTTCATCGTATTTTTTTTGGAATCATTATTTCTTCTATCGCTTCTAAAACCTAAGGAAATACCTAATTTTTTTACGGGCTTGAGCTCGTATAATAGGAATAAAGATTTAGTACTTAAGGAATCTGTTAAAACCTTTGTTTCCTCATTCTCAAAACCAAAGGTTAAAAAATTTTTAGGGTTAAAAGAATAACTTCCTGTATATCGAATAAAATCTCTTTTTCCCTCAGCAGAAAAATTCTGCATCCCATTTAAAGAATATTTTCTATTTATACTGGATCTGGCATATGTTAGAATGTTGTCTAATTTTTCCTCTAACGCCCTCTTTTTGACTGACATAGTCCAGTTCAAATGATTGGACTTGGTGTTTTCATCCCCGTCTTTTGCACCTGTTATACTGCCATAACTATCAAAATCAATATCCGATTCCGAATAATTTATATTGGTGCTGTATGTAATATCATGAAAGTTAAGCTTTCCTTTGAACAAAAAAGATCGGCTTCCAAAACCATCCTTTTCAAAATTGCCATCATTCTCCTCCGCTTTAGAAATTCCTTGCGACTTATGGTCAAATGCAGATATTTGAAAATTATTCTCATTGTTAGAAAAATATATATTAGCCCCTAATTTAAAAGTTTCGTGAGATCCCGTTTCAATAAAAAAGTTGTATTTTGGTCCCATTTGGAAGTCCTTCGTAACGATATTAATCAGACCGCCAATCGCATCACTCCCCCACAACGTGGATTGGGATCCTTTAAGTACCTCAATTCTCTCAATATTAAAGGTTTGAAGATTGGAAAAATCAAAGGCGCCATCTGGTGAGGAGGCATCATTTACTTTCACTCCGTCAATAAGAACTAATGTCTGACCACTCGACGCACCCCTAATTCTTGTGTACGAAGTTCCTCCGAAAGCACCACTTTGACTGACATTAATTCCCCCTAAAGACTCCAATGCTTCACTAACAAAACTATATCCCTTATTAAAAATTTCATCGGAAGTGATAACATCAATACTAGATCCGGCCTGGTAAATGTTGGTAGAAGATCGTACAGCTTTGACTTGTATTGTCTCTAAAGAATGTACTTGAATTTGCTGCGATTTTGCTTGGCTATAGACATTTGAAGCGATCACAATAAGGAGACAACAGAAAAAATTTTGCATATCAGTTTTCTTTCAAAAACGCGTTCAAGCCACCCTAATAGGGTAGCTAATCTGTCGTTTCAAAGGAAAATCCTGCCTTAAGGATTAACCCGATCCTAGGGCGAACGACACGATGGTAGGTCTCCTGACTCACATTTCGAAGCTTTGAACGCCTTCCCAAAAAAATTCAGTGGCACTTTGTTCTAGCTCAATGTTTACAGTTGCGGGAACAGCACAGGAATAAAACCTGTTTCCCTTTTAACCGTATTGCACGGCACCATCGGGTTATTTATATCAAGAATATATATACTTTCAATAGAATGTTGTGGAGCGGGCGATGAGATTCGAACTCACGACCCTCACGTTGGCAACGTGATGCTCTACCACTGAGCTACACCCGCACTAACCAGAAATTCACAATATTTGAAAGATTTAAAGAAGTAAACAATCTTACTTAACTAATCTCAGGTGATTATGTATAGTTGTGTAATATGAGTAAACAAGATCAAAGAATACAATTAGTTGCTTCAACAGAATTTAGAAATGAGGTAAACAAATGGAGAAGAGGTCAAACGGATCTACCGTCACACTCTGAATCTATAAGAAGGTTAGTTAAGATCGCTTTACGGCTTGAAAAGGGTGAAACTATGAAAATGATAACTGCTATAATTAGACCGCATAAATATAATGATGTGCGCGATGCATTGATTGACATTGGAATTGAGGGATTATCCGCTACTGAGATAAAAGGTTTTGGCCGTCAAAGAGGGCAAACTGAAATTTACAGGGGCTCAGAATATAAAACAACCGAAATACCGAAAATCAAGATTAATCTTGTTGTAGCGGCCGAGCGACTAGAACAGGTCATTGAAATTATTAAAAAAACTTCTGAAACTGGAAAAGTTGGAGATGGTAAGATTTTTATATCAGACATCGATCGCGCAATAAGAATTAGAACTGGAGAAACCCAGGAAGAAGCATTATAAAAATGGCAAATAACAAAAATGAAAATTTAGATCTTCAAAAAGATCAAAATCTACAAAAAAATAATAATATTGTTGATGTAAATACTGAAAATTTTATGGCTATTGTCATTGAACAATCAAAAAATACTCCTGTAATAGTTGATTTTTGGGCTCCTTGGTGTGAACCCTGTAAACAACTTACTCCAATATTGGAAAAAATAATAAGTGGTGAAAATGGAAGAATTATTCTCGCTAAAATGAATATCGATGATAATCCTGAAATTCCGCAACAATTAAAAATACAATCAATTCCTGCAATAATTGCTTTCTATAACTCACAACCTGTAGATGGTTTTGCAGGAGTACAGCCAGAGTCCGCTATCAAAGAATTTATTTCTAAAATTTTATTGTTAACTGGCCCTTCTGAGGAAGAAAAGAGAATGGAAATCGCAAAGGCAATGTTTCTAAATGAAGAGACTGAACAATCCCTTGAGATTTTTGGACAGATAGCTCAATTAGAGCCTGAAAATATCAGCGCAATATCAATGATTGGAAAATGTTATTTGAAGTTGGGAGAGCCAGAAAAGGCTAAAAATATTTTAGAATCCATAGAAAACAAAGATGATAACAACCAGGATTATATTTCACTTAAAGCTGAAGTGGATTTATTAAAAAAAGGAGAAGAAAAGACCGTCAACGACCAAGGTTTGGAAGAATTAATGCTAAGGGTAGAAAGAAATCCTAATGATCATGAAGCTAATTATGACCTTGCTATTAATTTTAACACTAAAGGGAATTACGAAGCGGCAATAGATTGCCTTCTGTTAATAATTGAAAAAGATAGAAACTGGAAAGATGACAAGGCACGTAAACAATTGATAGAAATTTTTGATGCTTTAGGGCAACAAACTCAAGTAGTCAATGAGGGAAGAAAAAGATTATCTTCCATTTTATTTAGATGAGAAACTTATACGAATATAATACTGTTTCGGATTTACCATTGAAGATTCCTGTGTTCCCTTTATCAGGCGCGCTCTTATTGCCTAGAACACAATTGCCCTTAAATATTTTTGAGCCGAGATATCTTGAAATGATAGATAATGTAATTTCTAACAACAGACTAATTGGGATGATACAATCTAAACCTAATGAGGAAAATGAACTTTTTCTTATAGGTTGTTTAGGGAGAATTACTTCTTTTAGCGAATTAACAAATAACCGTTTTTTGATTACATTAACCGGGATATGTCGTTTTAAAATCCTCCAGGAATTAGAGGTTTTGACTCCTTATAGGCAATTTAAAATTTCGTGCGACGACTTTAGAAATGATTTGACTAAGGGTAAAGGGGAAGACGAAGCGGATAGGGAAAGATTACTTGAGGTCTTAAAAAAATACTTGGAAAAAAATAACCTCCAGGCTGACTGGGAAGCCATAGAAAATTCCTCAACAGAATTATTAATTAATTCATTATGTATCCTAAGCCCTTACAGCCCAGAAGAAAAACAGGCCTTACTGGAAGCCGAAACATTAAAAAAAAGGAACGAAATTTTAATTGCAATGACTGAAATGACTTTATCGACAAACATAGGAACCGAGTCTATACAATAATATCATGTCCAAAGAAATTGACCCAAAATTATTAGAGATATTAGTTTGCCCTTTGACAAAGGAGAAACTTGAGTGGGATAAAGATGCACAAGAGTTAATTAGTCGTAAAGCTAAATTAGCTTACCCTGTTCGTGATGGCATACCGATTATGTTGCCCGAAGAAGCAAGAAAAATTAGCTAATCATTTTCAATCTTTACAGAAAAAGCCTTACCTAACGATGGTCTTTTTAATATTCCACCGGAGGCTTCATTTATTAGGAGTTTTTTAACTGGATCTACTTTATTAATAATATTCATAGCATTCCGCCTTAATCCCTTTAAAAGCGAGCCATCAGATTCATATATATTGTTTATCAAATCAGAAACGTTAACCATGCCCAATCCTTCTATTAACCTAATACGTTTGTAAGCTCTAAAAGATGGAACAGAAATAACTTCGGTTGCTAACCTATGGGACTCCATTAATGCATCTGAAATATATGTTAGATCCCTAATTGCCTGATTCCATGCTTGTCCTAACAGAGGGTGCATAGATCTAATTGAATCTCCCGCAAAGATGAGACGATCATCACTATTACCGCTCAAGATATATTTAATTAATGGAAAGGATTTTGGTCCTTCAGTAATTTCTACTAAACCCAATTTATTTTTACAAAGTTTATTAATTCGGCTTATTATCATCCGAGGAGATTTTATTAATTCGTTTGCTGTGCTTGATGGATTGGTCCAAATCAAAGAGGATAAATTTTTTTTCTTTTCACTCAAAAGCGGCAATAAAGCTAAGGGACCTCCTTTAATAAAGAACTGACTAGCCTCTCCTTCAGGAGATTTCTCGTGTAGAAGCGTAGCAACTATAGCGTGCTGATCATATTGTTTTTCTCGATAACTTAATTTCAGAATCTTTTGAAGTTTATTTTCCAATTTATTGGTAAATATCAATAATTTCGAAGAAATCACTTCTCCATTATTCATATTAATAAATATTTTTTTGTTATCCCTTTTTACGGAAATAATATCTGAAATTTTCCTAACGTGTCCATTTCTTATATTCTTCCCTAGAATTTCTAAGATTTCATCGTACTTAACAATATATGAGAGATAGTCTCCATTATTATCTTTCATATCAAAAACTAATTTCGACTTTTCTCTTATTGATCCTAACCCTCCCTCATAAATACTCATTTTTTTAACTCTTTGGGCTTTCAACTCAATACCTAAAGTGTTTAATGTTTTTATTGTTGAAGTCGATAAGGCTAGAGATCTGGGGTCTTTTCTATTGTAAATAGCTTGCCCGTTACTAAAGCATACATATTTACTTTTTGTAGACTCAGCAATTGATCTCATAATTCCAGCAGTAATGCCATCTCCTATTATTGCAAAATCATAGATTTTATCGATTTCTTTCATAAATACATTCCTGGTAATTTTATGTTTAATTATTATTCTTATAAAAAAATTGTTGCAGAGTAAATAGATAAAGAGTGATTATGAGGGTGATTCGTTTTCGAGTATTTTTTAGGTCTTTATAATTAAAGGTAATGGATTTTATTAAAAAAATTGTTTTTTATCCTAGGATGGCTGCTAGATATTTAGCCGATATATTTCTTCGGTTTTTTTATGGTCTTTTGGTGGTGTCATCCAAGTTCTTACTAATTGCCTTAGGAGTTGTAATTTCTTTGGCTTTGTTATCTTATAACACTTTAGACAAAAGCCTTAATACTGCTTCAGAAAATCCACCTTCGAATATTATTGGTTTACCCGGATCTTATATTTCAGATTTACTGATACAGCTCTTTGGCGCTTCATCACTATTCTTGACTGTTTCATTAATTATTTGGGGTATTTATCTTTTAATAAGAAAAAGTAAGCCCTTTTGGTCGACTTTATTTATTTTTTTAGTGAGTTTTTCTATTTTAACTCTCTCATTTCAAATTATCTATGAAGAGGGAGGTCTTTTAGGATATTTTATTTTTTATAAAATAGAACCTTTTTTTGAATTCTTATTTGGGCCTAATAAGGGGATAGGCGGAACGAGTTTTACCCCTCAGGGAATAATTTATTTCTTTATTTGTATTTCTGCTCTTGCCTTAAGCAATTATGCTTTAGTTCCTGCTCAATCAAAACGACTAGCAAAGAAGAAATTGGATACTGAGATCTCTCAAGAAATTAAATCAAATTTTGTCGATGTTAAAGATGAAACGTTTGTTGAAAAGAAAGACAAGCCTATTATCTCAAGACCAAAAAAGGCAAAACCACAGATATCAAAAAGAAAGCCTCTAGATTTTCAAACAACAAATCGAATAAATAAATCAGGTTATGAATTTCCTACATTAAATCTTCTTAAAGAGTTGCCTGAAATAGAAAAAACTGAACTCTCAGATGAAAAGATAGAAGAAAATAGAAGGCTTTT
>JAYYUG010000057.1:0-55343 GCA_036344135.1 Pseudomonadota bacterium
AACTAGGGACCTCCTGATCCACAATCAGGCGCTCTAACCAACTGAGCTACGGCTGCCCATATAAAATCTATTTACCACGGAAGCCAATAAGTTTGAAGTTTTCTCTTATGTGTTTTCACTGTGTTGAGGTCTTAGGCACAGATATGGTACAACGAGCTTGTCATATTAATTGAGATCTACCGCATATCTCTTAAGATCTTCAATATCAACATAATTGAGGGCTCCGATGTGTGTTGATGACAATACAACTTTGGGTGCGGCATTTGCCTCCAAAGCCTCTTGCCATCTCGGCGCACATAAACACCATTGATCTCCTGGATTTAATCCAGTGAAGCCAGATGCTGGCATTGGAGTGGAAAGATCATTACCCACAGAAGCGCTGTATTCTAAAAACTCCTCAGTCACTAAAGTGCAGACAGTATGGCTACCCACATCTTGATCGGATGTATCGCAACAACCGTTTCTAAAAAAACCGGTCATGGGTGAATTACTGCACTCTTTAAGTGGCTCACCTAAAATGTTAATCGACTCATCCATTAAATCTTCTTTCTTGCAAAAAAGAGAATAGTCAATTAGCTGATACGAGGCAACATAAAGAAGGTTATATTGTTAGAAGAATAATCTTAATAATTTCCTTGGTTAAGAATATATTTTAGAAAGTTAAAGTTTATAATAATCTGGAATCTCGTCTCTAGCAATAGGCTGAAGCGTACTCATGGGGTCTTCTCCAAAATAGATATCTTCACCAACCAATTTTGCTTCCGGATCAGCAGGCCACACTGTTATCAGCTGAGTATTGCTAAGCCATAGACTATGGTCTTCTAATCCACCAATGCTTTCTGCAGTAAGTCCCATATTTCTTAAGCTCTCGGAGGTATAAACTTGTTTAACCTGACCTTCCGTAATAATACCAACATCATCGACAATTATTCTTTCAACAACTACTTCAAATTGTTCTCCTCCTGTTGCGAACATATTGGTGTAAAAACTCGATACTTCTTCATATCCATTGAGGATCATATTCACATCACTAACACGCCAGAAATGATAAATTGGCTCAGCCGTCAAAGTTGCCATTAATGGTTCCAGCTGACCCTTGATTTCGGCTTCCATGTGATCAGCTACACCATTAAGTAGTTTCTTGTGTCTTTCGTTTGATGTTTGTTCTGCTTGCAATCTGAGTGGCTCCCAGCTTGCATGGGGGTCAATTTTCAATCCAGTCACTTGCTCCTCCTTAAAAAAGATTAATTTTTATTATTTCCTATTATACTTAATAATAGAAAAAAGTTCTTTCTTATAGAGTTATATCTATTTATCTTCGAAACTGCTTAGGTCTTTATGAATACAGAATCTTACAAGGAAAAGTTTTTTGGATGGCGAATGATTATCGCCGCAAACTTTATTGATTTCTTTTCTGCAGGCTTAGCGTTTTACGCTTATGCTGTTTTTTTTGGGTTTATTCAAGAAGAGTTTTCGGCCAGTCGTTTTCTTGTTTCGATCACTATATCTATCTTAATTTGTTCGGCTGGTGTTATTTCGCCCTTCATGGGTTTAGTCTTAGATAGATTCCCTATTCGTAGGATTTTGGCCATTGGCGCAATATTGTTTGGGTCAGGTTTAATTTTGCTGTCTACGGTAAAGAATTTCACTCAATTTCTTCTTATTTATGGAATACTAGTTGCTTCGGGCATGACAATCTTCGGTAATTTAAGCACCGCTAAGCTTATTTCCAACTGGTTTAAAGAAAAAATTGGAACGGCTCTAGGTTATGCATCTATAGGCCTTTCAATGTCAGGAGTCATTCTTCCTCCAATAGTAGTTCTTCTTATTTCTATAGTAGGGTGGAGAAATACATATTTAATCTTTGGTGTGTTCGTATTGATAGTGTGTTCAATATTATCTTTAAGATTTGTTATCGATAAACCTTCTGATGTAAACCAACAACCAGATGGAAAATCTGTAAAAGGAATTCAAGACGAAACACAAATTGTTAAAGAAAAAACCTTTTCTGAGATTCTTGCTGTTCGTTCTTTTTGGCTTTTGGTAATCATTTTCTCATTGCAGATTACTGCAAATTTAGGGGTGTATAGTCACATTCCAATTTTTTCTCAAGATTTAGGTTTTAGCCCTATTCAGGCTTCATGGATTTATTCCGTTGCCGCTTTTCATGCTGCCTTAGGTAAGATAGTTTTTGGAAAATTGTTGGATTATTTAGGCTCAAGGAGAGCATTATGGATATCGTTATTATGTCATGGCATTGGAATTGCTTCTCTTATATTTTCACAAAATCTTTATTCGCTACTATTTGCTGTAATGATAATGGGTCTTGGGCTTGGAGGAACAATGCCTTTAATGAACTCAACTTTTGCTATAGCCTTTGATAATGTGAATTTTGGAAAAGCCAGAGGTCTTGCCGTACCTTTCATGGTTCCTATGCAAATAGTAGCTGCACCATTATCTGGATGGCTTTACGATACCTATGGCAATTATACTTTGGCTTTTTCTATAAATGTGGTTCTATGCATCATAGCAGGATTTGTTGTTATGCTTTTGAATCTTCCAGATAGAAGATTGAAGACTGTAAGTTAGATAAGAAATAAAGGGGAAAGAGATGAGTGAAACATTAGAAGGAAAGATAGCTCTCATACTTGGGGCTGCTGGAAAAGATAATATGGGCCAAGTAATGGCAAGGCGATTTAAGGAAGAAGGCGCCGAAGTAGTTGTAGCAGGTAGGAACGAAGATTTATTGAAAGATATCTCTGATGAAATTAACGGAAGTTATGCCATTTGTGACATTACAAAAAAAGAAGACATAGATAATATGATATCAACTGTAGTTGAACGCCATGGAAAACTAAACATAGGTGTGCAAGCGACTGGTTGGGGTTATCTTTCACCCTTCTTGGAAAGCACAGAAGAAGATCTTGTCAAAATTATGAATCTTCAATTTAAGGGGCCTTACCAGTTTTTTCAGGCCTGTATTCCTGCTATGAGTGAAGGTGGGAGTATTATTCAAATTTCTTCAGCAACAGCAACGATTATGCTTGATAATCATGCTGCCTATATGGGTACCAAGGCTGGCATAGACCATGTAATCAGAACTATTGCCAATGAATTCGGAGAGAAAAATATTAGAGCGAATTCAATATCACCGGGGTTGACTCCAACTCCTATGACAGCTGAAGCAATGGCAGCACCAGGTTTAGAGGAAGCTTTTAGAAAATGTTACCCCTTAGGTAGAATAGGAACTTCAGAAGATATTGCCGCAGCAGCGGTCTTTTTATCTAGTGATGAATGTTTTCTTTCCGGTCAAAATCTTCAGGTTAATGGAGGTCTAACATTAAGAAGAAATCCAAGAGGTCATGAAATTGACTCATCCGTGGCTGAGGCTATGGCAGCTCTTGAAAACAATTAATTAAAGTTAACGAAATTAAGAGTTTGAAATGAAAAAGGGCATTAATAAAAAAAGTGATCTGATTGCCGATATCCAAATTGGTCCTACTGATCAAGGTATGGTTAGAATCTTTGTATCGTCAGAATCTATAGAACTACCAATGGATTTTACTCCTGAGGAAGCCATTGATATTGCAAATGAAATTAAGTCATCGGCTTTATTGGTCAATAAAGAATAAACTTTAATGGCTTGTAAGGAGATCCGATTTGTCTGAAAAACTGTCTTTTATTACTAAATTTTATTATGGCTTTGGTTCGATGGCTTATGGGATTAAAGACAATGCTTTTTCCTATTTTTTGTTGTTTGTTTATGTTCAAGTTTTTGGATTAGCGCCTGATCTGGCAGGGTTGGCAATATTCGTTATGCTCATTTTTGATGCGATCTCAGATCCTCTGATAGGTTATTTTTCAGATCGAACTCGATCTCGTTGGGGAAGACGTCATCCTTTCATGTACTTTTCGGCTATTCCCGTAGGTCTTTCCTTTTTTTTACTTTGGGATCCACCATCTAATCTCTCTCAGAATGAACTGTTTTTCTATTTATTATTTTTGGGTATCTTTATCCGAACAGCGATAACATTCTACGAAATACCTAGCGCTGCGCTTGGCCCCGAACTCTCAAAAGATTATGTTGAAAGAAGTTCTCTGATGTCATTTCGATACTGGTTTGGTTGGTGGGGAGGATTGTCGGTATGGAACTCTTTATGGATATTTGTCGTTTATGCTTCGTGGACTGGTTCTCAGGATGCAAGGTATATACCCGAAACTTGGGCCATCTATGGTTTAACTTGTAGTGTCATAATGGTTATATCAATTATGGTCACATCTTTAGGAACACACAAAAAAATTCCGAATTTGTATTTTCCCCCACCAAGAAATTTAAGTTTGAAAGAAACTTTTGCAGAACTTTATGAAACTATGACGATAAGTCGTGATTATGTCATTCTGTTTATTGCTATGATTGTAACCGGAATTGCTGGAGGAATAGCAACCAATTTTGCACTATTTCTGTACAGCTTTTTTTGGGAATTTACTCCTTTAAACATTTTAACCATTGGTCTTACTCTCTTTCTAACCCCTTTAGTAGGATTAAAAATGTCCCCACTACTTGCTGAAAAAATTGGTAAGAGAGAAAGCGTTATCTATCTATCTATTGGATCTATTCTTGCCGAAAATACAGTAATTATTCTTCGTTTATTGGATTTTTTGCCTGAAAATGGTAATCCCTCAGTTTTGGCTTTTGTACTAATATTTCATTGGTTTGCAGTTGCTTGCGCAATCATTGCGGGTACTACTCTTGCTTCAATGGTTTTTGATACTGTGGAGGAAGTCGAGAAAGCGACCGGGAGGAGAATGGAGGGAACCTTATTTGCCGCAAGGTCCTTTGCAGCAAAATGCATGAGTGGTTCAGGCGCTTTTATAGCTGGATTAATCTTGAGTTATGCTCAATGGCCCAAGGGTGCTATCCCAGGACAAGTACCTTACGATACTTTGTTTACTATAGGTTTATGTTTCGCATGCGCTTCAATTTCTTTATGGGCTTTGGCTATATTTATCTTGTCCAAAGTGAGTATGAGTAAAGAAAAACATCAAGAAAACCTCAAGACTCTCAAGTACCTTGATACTTCTGAATAAAATAACTATTCTTTGAAAAAGAATTTATAATTTTTTGGATATTCAAAAAAGTGGAGCTATAGACGTGCAACCTGAGAAGATTGAAGAAATTAGAAAACAAATTGAATATGAATATAAAAGAAATTCATATCCAGATGGCTTTCCTCAAATACCTGATCTTTCTGGAAGAAGATATACAGACGAAGAATTTTTTGACTTAGAATTTAAAAATATTTTTTTGAAATCTTGGATAATGGTTTTTAGAGAAGATGAATTATCAAATCCAGGTGATTTTAGAATCTTTGGTAAATTACAAAGAGATATATTAATTGTTAGACAAAAGGATCAAAGTATTAAGGCTTTTTATAATACATGTTCTCATAGAGGAGCTCCGGTTGTTAGAGAAAATGAAGGAAATACAAAATTATTAAAATGTCAGTATCATAGTTGGTCATATGATCTTGATGGATCGCTCGTAAGGGTTCCAGATGAACGAGATTTCCTCAATCTTGACCTTTCGTGCAAAGGTCTAAAAGAAGTTTATTGTGATGTGTGGGATGGATGGGTTTATATTTCTCTATCTGATGATGATCCTGGTCATTTAAGAGACTTTCTTGACCCGGTTGCTTCGGAGATGGAGTGCTTTAAAAGCTCTGAATTAATTACAATTTGGAAAAATAGTACAGATGTTAAGGCAAACTGGAAGACTTGTTTAGATGCTTTTATGGAGGTTTATCATTCACCCACTATTCATAAAGATACAGTAAATATTTTGTTGGATGGAAATGGAATGGCTGCAGGTTTATTAAAAAATGGCCATTCTAGAATGGTGACCCCTAAAAGAATTAATCTTGACGGAGGAATGTTAGGCGCCGAGGACCAGGATTTTGTGCCTTATATCGAAACTTGCGATAGCATTCATGCTGAAACAAATGTCGCCTATTCAATTTTTCCTAATTTTATTACTCCAACGGATACATCTGGTTATGTAGCTATTTTATTCTGGCCAAAAAGTTTACGTGAGACAGAGATTGAATACATACAATTAGGACCAAAGTGGGAAGAAAAAGAAAAACCCCAATATTGGGTAGATCAGGAAGTTTCCTTTCATTCTATAATGGAAGAGGACTTTAAAAACCTTGAACCTATACAGAGATCTCATGATTCGGGGGTTTTTAATGAAATGCCATTAAACTACCAAGAAAGAAGAATCTATTATTATCACCAAACAGTAGATGATTGGGTTGGTCGTGAAAATATTAATAATGAAATGGTTGCAGAAGATATTTTATCACCATTTGTAGAGAAATAATAATTGCCCTTTATAAAAACTGAACGTATTGAATTTTACTATCAGATGAAAGGAGATGGCAAAAATCTTCTCTTTATATCTGGTACTGGTGGTGACTTGAGATTATCACCGAACGCCTTTGATAATAATCTAAAAGATAATTTTCAGCTGTTAGCATATGATCAAAGAGGTTTAGGTCAAACACAAATTCCGGATGGACCTTATACAATGAAAGATTATGCGGACGATGCCGCATGTATAATAGATAAATTTGGATGGAAAAAAAGCTTAATATTGGGAGTTAGTTTTGGTGGAATGGTAGCCCAACATCTAGCAATAAAATATCCTTCCCTTGTCCAAAAATTGGTTTTACTTTGTACCTCATCTGGGGGAAAACATCATTCTTATCCTCTACATGAATTAGAGGATCTTGATCCTGAATCTCATGCCAAAAAATTAATTTCTTTATCCGACAGGAGGATAGACAAAAAATTTATAAACAATAATCCTGATATGTATGAAATGATTTTTAATCAGGTTATGCAATATATTCGTAACGGAAATGATAATAAAGGAAAGTCACTTCAATTAGAGGCCAGAAAGTACCATGATACGAATAAAGATTTGCATAAAATTAAGTGCCCTACTTTGATAGCCGGAGGTTTGTACGACCAAATATCCCCTAAGGAAAATCTAGAAGTTTTGGAAGATTTAATTCCTGGCTCTTACACAAAATTTTTTGAGGGAGGGCATTCTTTCTTTCTTCAAGACGAGAAAGCGTGGCCAAAAATCATAGAATTCCTTAAAGATGACAGTGATGGACTTAAAGTGGTGAATTAATTTTTTTCTAAAAAACTATTTAGATTTCAGGTATAGAATTATAGCCATAAAGAATTCTACTCCGGCAAAAATGGTTTGGGTTTCCTCAAGGCCTTCGAAGTAAAGGCTAACAGCTCTTCCTAATGCAAGACCAAATATCAGAAGAGAAAAAGCTATAAACCAATCATTTTTACCTGTTGGATTTTGTGTTGCATATAAAATACCTAATCCAAGAAAGGCAAAAAAACCACCGAGAGCTCGTATGTCGCTAGTACCCAGATTACCTGTAATTTGTACATGTATAGTTGCATAGTCACTTTCTGTGAAGAATGCTGGATCTATAACGCCAGAAAGACCTGCAGCAAGCCACGAAATTCCTATAAGATAGCAAAGTATGTTTAATATAAATCGCATATGACTATATCTATTATACTAATTCGTTTTGATTAAATAATACTATCTAAATTTTAAATTGTGGCGACCTAGATCTCTAACAGATTTACAACCCATTAGTTTCATGTTTCTTTCAATTTCTTCCTGAAGAAGACTCATGGCTCTTTCTACTCCTGCTTCTCCAGCTGCAGCAAGTGCATATAGATACATTCTGCCTCCAGAGCAAGCTTTGGCTCCAACTGACAAAGCTTTTAAGATATGACTCCCTCTTCGAATTCCTCCATCACAAATGACGTCAATCTTATCACCAACTGCGTCAACAATATCAGACAATTGATCAAAAGGAGAGCAGGAACCATCCAATTGTCTTCCACCATGGTTTGACACCATAATAGCGCTTGCTCCTACATCTACCGCTTTCATAGCATCTTCAACTGACATTATCCCCTTCAAGCATAAGTGCTTACCCCATTTCTTATTGATTTCCGCAATACTATCCCAGTTCATATTCTGATCCAGCATTGTGTTAAAATATTCACCTATCGAAATAGTTATATTAGTACCTTCTTGGACATAATCTTGTAATTGAGGTAATTCAAATTTTTCTCGAAATAAATAATTGAGAGTCCAATTAGGGTGAGTAGCAAAACTTAAAAAACTTTTTAGATTTAATTTTGGCGGAGAGGTAAAACCTGTCCTTAAATCTCTTTCCCTGTTGCCCCCGACTATGGTGTCAACTGTAATTGCTATAGCGTCAAAGTTGTTTTCTTTGCAATTTTCAATCATACTATCATTGAGCCCCTTATCTTTATGGACATATAATTGGAATATTTTTGGACATGAATAATTCTGTCCAATTTCTTCGATACTAACTGTTGCAAGAGAAGAAATACCAAAGAAAGTTCCAAACTTTTCTGCGACTTTACCGACGGCTCTTTCTCCATCATAATGAAATAATCGCTGAAGAGCTGTTGGAGAGAAGAATAAGGGTAAATTAATTTTTTTACCCATTAGCGAGACGCTCGTATCAATATCTTTTACGCCCCTTAAAACGTTGGGAATTAAATCACATTTTTCAAAAGCTCTAGTATTTTGTTTTAATGTAATTTCATCGTCAGCCGCTCCATCAATATAATGGAAAATGGGAGAAGGAAGTCTTTGTTTCGCAAGAAATCGAAAATCATTAGTGTTATAACAGTCCTTTAATCTATAAAACATTTAATTCTTATCCTTTCTTTCAGGAACAAGTTCAATGTTATTATTTATTTTGTACTCTATTTCTTTTCTCGTTTCTGCAATATTTGTCCATCTCTCAGGTGAGGTTGGATGTGATGAATTATAACTGTTGATCGAGCGTGGATTTTCAGCTGACAATCTTCTCCAAAAATTTTCAACTCCACTAGAGTCAATTTTAGCCAAAGCAAGTATATACATACTTACATAATCAGCCTCTCTTTCAAAATCTTGGCTATACATTTGGGCTCCTATATTTCCAAAAGTCCCTCTAGTATTTACACCCGCGCTTGTTGCGGCTATATCAAGAATTGTTCCAAGTATAGAGTTATTTATTCTCTTACTAATATGTTTTTCCGAGTTATGCACTAGTTCATGGGATATTATAAATTGTAATTCTTTATCTTCTTCTATAAAGCGCATCATGCCCTGAGTAACAAAAATATTTTTCCCATCCGCATATGCATTTAAGTTATTGTTTTGACTTAGTATTATTCCATAATTACATATCAGTGTTGGTGTGATGTTGTATGATAATATTTGCCCATCTCGGTCAATTGTAATCTTAATGGTATCAGCATTGAAATTACGTAAACGAATATTTTTAATAATATCTTCATGTGTCCATTTGAAATTTTTGGATTTTATTTCTCTTATAATATCTCCTTTTCTTAAATCGGCATTGAAAGATGGAGAGTTCTTAATCAAAAATAATATTTTCAATTCTTTGGAGATCCCTATTTTTTCTTTTGCCGCCTGTCGTAATTCTGTCCTTAAATCTTCAAGAGAAATGGCAACTATACCAATATCGTATTTAGTATCACTTTTACAAAAAGGTTTAGATGAAGAAAGAATCGGCCACGCAACATTGTTTAATTTCTCTAAGCGTTTGTAAAAAGTTTCAAGAGCAATCCCCTGCATAATAATTCTTTCTTTCTCTATATCTGCATTTACTCCTCTCGATACTACGGTCGTTGGCGCTTGACAAGATGAAAGGAAAAAGCATGCAGCTAATATAAATATGATTTTCTTCATATCAATTTTTCAATAGTTAAGAATAGACCCAAGCCATTTTTCACACTCTTCAATGCTCATTAATTTTCTTTTTGCATAATCTTTAACTTGATCTTTGTCGATTTTTCCTACTCCGAAATAGGATGAATCTGGATGGCTGAAATACAACCCTGAAATTGATGATCCAGGTTTCATAGCATAATTTTCAGTAAGCTCTATTCCTGTTTTCTCCTCTACTTGAAGCAGATCAAAAAGAATCCTTTTTTCTGTATGATCTGGTTGTGCAGGATAACCATGTGCAGGACGGATGCCAATATACTCTTCGTTGATGAGTTGATCATTTCGTAGTTTTTCTTTTGGTGAATATCCCCAATATTCTTTTCTGACTTCTTCGTGCATTCTTTCTGCAAAAGCCTCTGCCATCCGATCGGCAAGTGCTTTCGTTAAAATAGCATTGTAATCATCACCTTGAAGTTCGAAGTTTCTTGAAAGCTCTTCTTCACCTATTCCACAGGTTACTGCAAACCCTCCAATATAATCTTTTATAGTTTTCTTTTTATCGTTCGGCGCAACAAAATCCGCAAGCGCAAAATTGGCCCTATTATTAGAATGGTTCATTTGTTGCCTGATCGTATGAAAGGTTGCAATGATCTTGTCTCTTTCTTCATTTTTATAAATTATTATATCATCCACATCACTATTGGCAGGCCAAAAACCTATGATAGCCTTAGCTTTTAGCAATTTTTCACTAATTATCTCTGTTAATAAATCATTGGCATCATTAAACAATGTTCTTGCAGAATCACCTGTTATCGCATCATCCAATATACTTGGATATTTGCCGTGTAAATCCCACGATCGGAAAAAAGGTGTCCAATCAATATACTTACGTAAATCTGATAAATCATAATTGATAAATTTCTTTGTTCCCAAGAAGTTCGGTTTTATTGGCGCTAAGTTTTCATAATCAGCTACGAAACGATTATCACGAGCTTTTTCAATAGAAATGTGTTTTGACCGGATTTTTTTTCCTTCATGTTTCTTTTGTAATAATAAGTATTCCTCTTTCACTTCATTTATAAATGAACGTTTCTTTTCATATGATAAAAGATTACTTGTTACTCCAATAGCACGACTAGCATTAGTTACGTAGACTGCTTGGCCATTGTGATAATTTGGAGAAATCTTCACTGCGGTATGAATTTTACTTGTTGTTGCCCCTCCTATTAAGAGTGGAATATTCATATCTTCATTGTCCATTTCTGAAGCAACATGGCACATTTCATCTAAGCTCGGGGTAATTAAACCTGATAATCCTATAATATCTACTTCCTCTTCTTTCGCCCTTTCTATTATTTCGTTAGCATGTACCATTACACCTAAATCTATGACCTCATAATTGTTACACTGAAGAACCACACCCACAATATTTTTTCCTATGTCATGCACATCACCTTTAACAGTTGCAAGCAAAATTTTACCAGCTGACACTTTTTTAGCTGCCCTGTCACTACCTTTTTCCTTCTCTAGAAAAGGTTCAAGATATGCAACCGCTTTTTTCATAACTCTTGCAGATTTTATAACTTGGGGAAGAAACATTTGACCTGAGCCAAACAGATCCCCGACATGGTTCATTCCATCCATTAAAGGACCCTCAATTACATTTATGGATTTTCCAAGTTCCAATCTTGCTAATTCTGTGTCCTCCTCAATAAAATCACTTATTCCTTTTACTAATGCATGCTTTAATCTCTCAGTTAACGAAAGTGTTCTCCACTTTGATTCTTGTTCAATTGTTTCGCTTTTAATCCCGCTGTATTTTTCTGCTATTTCAATTAGTCTCTCAGTAGAGTCTGTACGGTTGTTGAATAAAACGTCTTCTATTCTTTTTTTAAGATCTTCATTAATTTCTTCGTAAATACTAAGTTGACCTGAATTAACTATACCCATATCCATACCGCTTTTTATTGCATGATAGAGAAATATACTGTGCATCGCCTCGCGAATGATGTCGTTTCCTCTAAAAGAAAATGAAAAATTAGAAACACCACCAGAAATATGAACATTATTGAATTCTTCTTTTATTCTTTTTACCGCGTTAATATAATCAATTCCGTAGCGGTTATGTTCTTCTATTCCAGTGGCTACTGCAAAAATATTTGGGTCAAAGATAATATCCTCTTCAGGAAAGTTTATTTTCTCTGTCAAAAGATTGTAAGATCTTTTGCATATCTCGTATTTTCTATCTTCCGTATCTGCCTGACCCTTTTCATCAAATGCCATGACTATGATCGCGGCTCCAAATTTCATACACATTTTGGCTTGTTCTAGAAAAACTTCTTCACCTTCTTTGAGGGATATTGAATTTACAACAGATTTTCCCTGAACACATTTTAAGCTTGATTCTATTATTGACCATTTTGAGCTATCTATCATGAAAGGAACTTTTGCTATTTCTGGCTCTGTAGCAGCCATGTTCAAGAATTTTTTCATTAGATGTTCGGTATCAAGCATTCCTTCATCCATATTGATATCAATCATTTGGGCGCCATTCTCAACTTGGTTACGAGCTATTTCTAAAGCCAGATCCAAATTTTCTTCCTTTACTAGCTTTTTAAACTTTGCCGAACCAGTAACATTTGTTCTTTCACCAACATTAACGAAAGGTATTTCATCGGAAAAGTTCAAAGGCTCTAATCCTGACAGACGCATGATTTTGGTAATGTGAGGAATTTTTCTAGGCTTATGCTTTTGGACGATTTTCGAAATATTTGAAATATGTTTTGGAGTAGTTCCGCAACAACCACCAACTATGTTTAATAGCCCCTCTTCGGCGAATTTATTTATGATTCTCGCCATTTTCGCAGGAGTTTCATCATATTCTCCAAACTCATTAGGTAAACCCGCGTTTGGATATATACAAATATTGGTATCGGCAACTTTTGAAATTTCTGAAACATAAGGATACATTTCTTCAGCTCCCAAAGAACAGTTCAAACCGACAGCAAAAGGTTTTGCATGCTTGATTGAGTTCCAAAAGGCTTCAGTGGTTTGTCCCGATAAAGTTCTTCCTGATTTATCTGTTATTGTTCCCGATATCATCAAAGGAAGTTTAATATTTAATGTTTCAAAGGTATCTTTAACCGCATGGATTGCTGCTTTAGCATTAAGAGTGTCGAATATAGTTTCAATCATTATTATATCCGAACCTCCATCAATTAAACCTTTTGCAGCTAGTGAATAACTTTCATACAAATCGTCATACATTATATTTCTTGCACCTGCGTCGTTGACATCTGGAGAAATTGAAGCCGTTCTATTGGTAGGGCCTAATACTCCAGCGACGTATTTTGGTAACTCTGGTATTTCTTGTTCAAAATTATCACATGTCTTTCAGGCTATTAAGGCCCCTTGATAATTAAGTTCGTAAGATATGCTTTCTAATTGGTAGTCTTTTTGAGATATAGATGTCGATGAAAAAGTGTTAGTTTCGATTATATCACTACCCGCATTGAGGAAGGTTTTATGAATATTCTTTATAATCTTCGGTGATGTAATTGAAAGGATATCGTTATTACCTTTCAGTTCGCAACTATGGTTCTTAAAATCTTTTCCCTTATAAACGTTCTCTTCAAGGTTATGATTTTGAATCATAGTAGCCATTGCTCCATCAAAAAGAAGTATGCTTCTTTCTAAGAGCTTGGGTAGTTCTCGAATTCTTTTTTCACGGTTCCAGTTCATTATCCTAGCAAGCTTTCTTATAACTAATAGAGTGAACTACATATATCATATGTAAGATCTGCTTGATTAAGTGTATAAAAATGCAAATTAATAAAATCATTACTAATTAATTTTTCACAAAAATCTAAGCCTATTTCTTTTGCTACCTCTCTTCTTGCTTTATGATCATCATCTAAGCCTTTGTACTTTTTTTCTAACCAATTCGGAATTGTTGCACCGCATTTTTGTGCCATATTCTTTACGTTCTTAAAATTTGTAGTAGGCATTATTCCTGGAATAATAGGAATATTTATTCCTGCTGCTTCTATTTTTTCTCTAAATCGGAAAAGAATTTCTTCGTCAAAAACGAACTGAGTTATGGCTCGATTAGCTCCCGCATCTATTTTCCTTTTTAGAAACTCTATATCATCATCTATTGATTTTGAATCAGGGTGTTTCTCAGGATAAGTTCCCACAGTAATTTCTAAGATACCAAAATTGTGTAAAGTTTTAACTAGCTCTACTGAGTCAGAATATCCTTCAGGATGAGGCTCGAATGTTCCCATGTCTGGCATATCTCCCCTTAACGCAACAATATGTCTAACTCCTATCTCATGGTAATTTGTTATTACTTGATCCACTTCCATTTTATTCGAAGATACACAGGTTAAATGTGCAGCCGGCTTTAAATTTGTTTCATTAATTATCTTTTCGACACACTTATGTGTCCTATTACGAGTAGATCCACCTGAACCGTATGTTACTGATACGAATTTTGGATTAAGAGGAGCCAAATGTTTTATAGAAGACCAAAGTTTTTTTTCCGATTCCTCTGTTTTAGGAGGAAAAAATTCGAAAGACAGATTGACCATGTATACTCCATACCAATTTAAATGGTTTTTAATAATAATAACCTAATTCACGTTGTAATATAGGAATTATTGTTTGCTTCAGTAAATCGTGTCATATTTCAAGAATGAAGAAATTATTATTATTTTTTGTATTTTTAACAACAGTATATTTTCAATCAAATATTTCTGAAGCAAGAATAATTATTCCTAGCGATGAAGTCTTAAGTCAACCTCTTCCATATCCGTATGAAGGCAAAAGAGTTACGACTGAGGAGCTTTTTAACTTTATAGATAAAAATAGAAATTTAAGACAATCAATTATTATTTTTGGGGCTAATTGGTGTCCAGATTGTAGGATTCTAGAAGGAACATTGATGTTACCTACGGTAAAAGAATTTATTAATAAGCATTATTCAATATTACATATAGATGTGGGAAAATATGATATAAACATGCCATTAGTCGATATTTTGGGACTTGAAGGCCAAAAAGGAATTCCAAAAGTTTTAATATTTGATAAAAAAGGAATGTCAGTAAACCTTGCAACAAGTGATAGATGGTATACCGCCAGGGAAAGTAAGACTCAGGAGATTTTTGATTATTTTCAAAAATATTCTCTTAAGTAGTAGTGGTGCCCAGGGGCGGATTTGAACCACCGACACAAGGATTTTCAGTCCTCTGCTCTACCAACTGAGCTACCTGGGCTTGTAGGTTAATAGATTAGCAATATAAGCTTTCAAAACCTTAATTCACAAGTTTTAACTATCATTTTTGTTCATTATCTTCCTGAAGATCGATTTGGTATTTTTCTCCAAGCCATCTATTAAGATCTACTTGAGCGCACCTTTTGGAGCAAAATGGTGAATAGTTCGCGTCAGCCTCTTTTTTACATATAGGACAAGTTTCTGTTTTCATAGAAATATCCAGTTTATTTATGTCTATAAGTTATTCGGCCTTTTGTTAGATCATAGGGAGTCATTTCCACGGTTACTTGATCACCTGCAAGAACCCTTATTCTATTCTTCCTCATTTTTCCTGCCGTATGAGCTATTATCTCATGGTCATTCTCGAGCTTAACTCTAAAAGTTGCATTTGGGAGTAATTCTGTAACTACTCCAGGGAATTCTAAAAGCTCTTCTTTTGCCAAGTTACCTCCTCTTCAGTTCTTATAGCAAAGAAAATCTAGTTATTAAAGTTTTCAATTACAGATGCTAAAAAAAGTTTATATATAAAGCGAATATAATAATGTAAATAGTCTTCTTGCAGTTTGGTGATCTATGTTGAAGTTTTTTTTCATTAATTTTTTTAAAATTTCTGCTCCTTCATCGTGAATCTTTCTTCTATTATTTTCTATTTTTTCAATGTCATCAATGGATCCGTCTTTAATGGAATCAAAATATCTTGTACAAGCATTATGGTAGAACTTTATTGTCTTTTTTAGAGAGTTTATAGGTATCCTATATGTTTTATTAAAAGAATTGTCTTCATTTGAAATTGATTTAATTAAAATACCCTCATGAAGTGAAAGATTTATCTCATAAGGTCCAATAACATTTTCTTCTTTTATCTCAAAAAAATTTTCATTGACCAAGTCATGAATAGCGGCTTGTCTTTCATAGTTTACGAACTCACTTATCTGTGGTTTATTCTTATTAGTTAGGAGAATTTTATTTATAGAATTATCTTTACTCTTGGCCATTAAGTTAATCTTTGAGTCTCAATCTAATAGAGTTCGCGTGTGCATCTAGTCCTTCACATTCAGCAATAATTACAGCTGGAGGTCCTAAAGTTTTTATTGTTTCTCGTTCACCCGTAATTGTTGATTGTCTCCTAAGAAAATTAAACACTGAGAGACCCGAATAATTTTTAGCCATGCCATTTGTTGGTAAAACATGGCTTGATCCTATTATATAATCTCCCATAGCTTCTGGTGTCCATACTCCTGTAAAAATTACGCCGGCATTAATTATTTCTTTTTCAATGATCTCATAATTTTTACACAAAATTGAAAGGTGTTCAGGAGCTATCGTGTTAGCAATATCTGCTGATGTGGATAAATTATTAACAACTATTGCATAACCATTATTTTTTAAGCTTTCACTTATTATCATTGAACGGCTCAATTGACTTATTTGAATTGTAATGCACTCGTCAACTTTTTTTGCAAAACTTATATCATCAGTGATAAGGATTGCCTGAGCTGTTTCATCATGTTCAGCTTGAGCAATAAGATCAGCCGCCACCCACTCCGGATTAGTATAATTATCAGAAATAATTAAGATTTCGCTAGGACCTGCAATCATATCAATCTTGACATTTCCTATAACTTGTTTTTTCGCTTCAGCTACCCATTTATTTCCAGGTCCAATTATTATATCAACCTTTGATATTGTTTCAGTTCCCCAGGCAAGTGCTGCTATTGCATGGGAACCCCCAATTTTATATATTTCTTCTATATTGCATAAATCTAAAGCAGCTAAAACTAAAGGATCAATTCTATTATTTGGGCAAGGAATAGTTGCCTTTATGTTTTTAACACCAGCTATCTGGGCAGGTATAATTGTCATTAAAACCGAACTTGGGTAGGATGCCTTGCCTCCTGGTATATATACTCCTACTCTTTCTAGAGCAATCCATCTTGTCTTAATATTAATCTTCTGATCATCAGAAAATAAAGAATCTTTAGGCATTTGTTGGAGGTGAAATTCCTCAATTCTTTTTTTTGCTAGGCGAAGAGCTTGAAGACTTTCTTCAGAACATTTTTCTTTAGCTTCCTCAATATCTGTTTGAGAAATGAATAAATTTTTAGATGGATTTTTGATGCCATCTAATTCTTCCATATACTTAAAAAGGGATTCGTTACCTCCTTCTTTTACGTTCTTTAGAATTTCGGAAACCTTATCAGTAATTTCTTCGTTTAAATCCAATCTACTATTCACTAATGATTTTATACTATGTTCAAAATTATCTTCGCCTTCTTTTATGTAATTAAACATTTTAATCTTTGTCATGGTCTGGTTTATTTTTAACTTCCCATGGATCTCCTATATCTGTAAGAAATGCTTCTATATTCTCAGTCTCTAAATTGATAGCTTTATTTCCAGAAAATTCTAGAATTATTGAACCGCTCGGTTTTTTCTCAGACTCAAACCTTATCGTGAGTAATGAGAGAGTTTCATCTTTAGTGTCTATGTCTATCAATTTTGTTTTGACTTTATTAATATAGTCAAAATGAATAGCTGATCTTATTCTTTTAGTACCTTCCTTCTCGTGACAGTATCTATTCATTAGTACCGCAAACCTTTTAGCAGAATTGTCATAACCCAATTCATTTATTTTAATAATACTGTCTTGAGTAAGGCTAGACAAAATAATCAAACTTTCTTCATCAAAGGCTTTTAATTTAAGTCCTTCACTCATTTAAGTGTCCTGAATACGTTTTATGTCTGCTCCACATCCATTTAATTTTTTTTCTAATTCTTCAAACCCTCTATCAAGGTGGTAAATTCTTCTAATACTGGTTGTTCCTTTTGCAGCTAATGCTGCAATTATAAGTGAGGCTGAAGCCCTTAAATCAGTAGCCATAACTGGAGCAGCTATTAAACATTTTACCCCTTTCACAATAGCCAAATCTCCCTCAAGTTCTATATTCGCCCCAAATCTTGCTAACTCTTGTACATGCATAAACCGATTCTCAAAAATATTTTCTTTTATACGTGATACGCCATTTGACAATGTCATTAAGGCCATAAATTGTGCCTGAAGATCTGTTGGAAAACCTGGGTAGGGAGCTGTTTCTATGTTAGTTGAAAGGATAGGGCTATTTTTTCTTTCTAATGAAATTGAATTATTAGAAGAATAAATATCAACTCCAGCTGATTCTAATGCTCTAATTAGTATGTCAATTTCTGTAGCATTTATGTTATTAAGTTTTAAATGTCCTCCTGTCATAGCAAGAGCAATAGCATAAGTTCCTGCTTCTATTCTGTCAGATGGTACTTGGATAGATAATCCATAAAGAGACTCAACTCCAGTTATGTTTATCTTTTTTGTTCCAAGTCCTTCTATCTTAGCTCCCATCTTTTGTAACATTCTACCTAACGCCACAACTTCAGGTTCGCATGCTGAGTTTTCTAATGATGAATCCCCTTTGGCAAGAACTGCTAGCATGAGAAAAAAATGTGTACATCCGACAGATTGAAAATCGAGCGTTATTTTTGAGCCTCTTAAACCTTCTTTTGATTTTGCTTTCACATAACCATTTTCGACAGTATAACTAACATTCATTTTTTCCATTATCTTTAAGTACATATTAATAGGTCGTATACCTATTGCGCACCCCCCAGGTAAAGAAACTTCAGCACTACCGAACCTTGCTATTAATGGAGCAAGAACCCAAAAACTTGCGCGCATTTTTCTAACCAAGTCATATGGGGCTAAAGTACGGATAATTTTTTCTGTTTTGATTTTTATTAATCTATTGTTATGAGCTATCTCAGAACCTAATATTCTTAGTAAATGTTTTAAAGTTTCCACATCTGATAAATTTGGAACATTATTCAATTCTACTTTTTGTTTAGTTAAAAGAGAGGCTATCATCATAGGAAGGCTGGCATTTTTGGAACCTGAAACATCAATAGTTCCATCTAACTTTTTTCCGCCTTCTATAATTATTAAATCCATTATTTATTAACTTTTTCCTTTTCCTTATTTCTTTTTTTCTGAACTTTTCTTCTTTTGAGATTATTCCTTAAGGCCTCATATAGATTCTTTTCTCTATTTCTATTTTTTTCTCTCATAAATATATTTCTTTATAATTTTGTGTCTTAATCTATAACATCTAAATATTATATAATTTAAAAGCATTTTAGTTTAATACACTATTTTAAATTTTGTGCCCACGTAGCTCAGGGGTAGAGCACTCCCTTGGTAAGGGAGAGGCCAAGAGTTCAATTCTCTTCGTGGGCACCATTTTAAGTTCATATTTAAAAAATTAATCATTTTTTTTGTTCTTTAAAAAACACTAAGAATCAAGTAGTTAGTTGAATTGTTTTTTAATGAACTATTTAACGCTGATTCTTGTTAGAGAATTATAAAATTTTGTAAAATATTATTATAAAATTATAAGATAAGAGCATATTGTTGATAATATTATTCGGATACAAGATGTAGTATTATAACTTCTGGCTTGCATAAGAATAACTTTAAAGCCCAGTTTTCCCATGCTTTTCCACACCTAAATTAACAAATGTGACGAAAATTTGACAAAAATATTAATGTTTAGTTGACATATTGAGTAGAAAAATATGGAATCGGGATAGTGAGGATCCGGGGGAGGATCAGCACATAATGCAAAAGGAGGATTTAGCATGCTTAATTCTGCAAAAAACTTTCTACGTGAAGTTGTACAATTAGGGCTTCTTTTAATTGCTGTAGCTGTTGTTTTACAAGTTATTTTCGGTTCAGCTGTTCCATTCGTGGGCGGTGATATTATCGGGAATTTAACTGGTGTAATAGGTAGCTTAGGTGATGGAGGTCTTGTAGGTTTAATTTCTGTAGGAATTATTCTATACCTTCTTCAACGTGCGTAGTTAAATCTACAACGTTAAGTAGACTTTGGGAGGCATCATTAGATGCCTCCCTTTTTTTTATGTGTTATAAGAATCTAAGGCAAATAGAAGGAGATTATGCATGTCTGGTAGTGGAAGATGTTTGTGCGGAGACATAAACTTTAAGTATGATTCTGAACCCAGCCTATTTTTAATATGCCATTGTACAGATTGTCAAAGGGCTACTGGTAGCCCAGTAGCTTCCATTATTGTAATCCCCGAAACAGATTTTCACTGTGAAGGCGAACTAGGTAGTTATACGTGTGAGACTAATGTTACTAGGTCCTTTTGTAAGAACTGTGGCTCTCAAGTTTTTAGTATAGCTGAAAGTGCTCCTGGAATAGTTCTTATAAAGACAGGAGTTTTAGACGAACAACCGAAGATTGAGCCCAACCTAGGGTGTTGGAAAAAAAGTAAGCCCGGTTGGTTAAATATTGAGCACCCAGAAAACACTTTCGATGAAAATCCAGTTTTGGGCTAGTGAAGTCTGTCATATAAAAATAATAAAAATCTAATTATTAGAATTCACTTTATATTTAGAATTGAATAACGAGATAGAATTTATGACAAAGAAGAATCGAAGACAGGTTATTAAGGGTTTAACATTTGGCTATTTGTCACTTGTCGTTAGTCCTTATATTATTGGCTTAGATTCTAGAATTTTTGCTTCTACAACTGACTCCAACAATAAAGACATTCATAAAGGTTCTGAGGCTATAGGTTGGACTGATCTCGGGCCTCTCAATGCCCCGGACAAGAATGGAGTAATGTTACCTGATGGATTAGAAGCTAGATTAATAGCGGAGTCTGGTAAAGAATTAAATAACGGTTACTTCTGGCATGGTTCTCCCGACGGGGCGGGAGTTTTTTCTTCAGACGATGGAGGTTGGATTTATGTTAGTAATAGTGAATTGCCCAATTCTCAGGGTGGAGTTGGAGCTCTAAAATTTAATAAAAATGCTGAGTTAATAGATGCATATTCATTACTTACGGGTTCGGAAAGAAACTGTTCAGGTGGAATAACCCCATGGGGAACATGGCTTTCTGGGGAGGAATACTCTAGGGGTTTGATTTGGGAGGTTTCTCCAGAGAGAGGAGATACAAATTATCCCAAAAAGCGTCCTGAATTGGGTGTATTTATTCATGAAGCCGCAGTAGTTGATCCAGAAAATAACTATATTTATATGACTAATGATGAGCCAGCAGGATTATTTTATAGATTTATTCCTGGCGGGGAACCTAGAACAGAATCCTTCTATAGTCGTGGAAATTTGCAGGCTGCAAAAGTTGAAAAAAACAACATTGTTTCTTGGATAAATGTTCCTGATCCATACGCAAAAGACTCTCCCATTATTGGTCAACTTCCTGAGGCAACTTCTTTTGAACGAGGAGAGGGTATGACTTTTTTTGAAGGCAATGTTTTTTTTGCTACAACCAAAGATCATAGGGTTTGGTTATATAATACAAAAAATAATGAACTTTCTCTTTTTTATGATGGCCTTAGATCAGAAGAAAGAATAACTGCGATTGATTGGTTAAAGAGTTGGAAGAAAGAGACTCAAAATAAAATTCTTAACGATCCTGATGATATGACTGTCACAAAAGATGGACAGGTTTTAGTTGCTGAAGATAGTGATAATATGGAGTTATGTTTATTAGGTAAGGATGGATCTGCTAGACCCCTACTGCGGCTTGATGGTCATTGGTTTTCTGAAGTTACGGGTCCCGCTTTTTCCCCTGATGGTTCTTATTTATATTTTTCCTCGCAAAGGGGAATATCAGGTTCTCGACTCAAGGGCGGTATGACCTTTGAGGTTAGAAGAAAAGTATAATTAAATATTAAAATATATATACTCACGCAGATGCAAAAATTAACAAAACCAATTTTATTATCATATGCAAGTTTAGCTATCCCTCTTTCCGCTTTAGGCTTGCCTTTAACGGTTTACTTACCGCCTTTTTATGAGAGCTCAGTAGGGTTGAGTGTAGGCGCTGTCGGAATAATTTTTATGGCAGCAAGATTTTGGGATATTTTCACAGATCCAGTTATGGGAATTGTGGTTGATAGATTTCCTAGCAGATGGGGAAAAAGAAAACACTGGATCGTTATTGGCATTCCTATTTTAATGTTAGCCTCATGGTACGTCTTTATTCCTGGAGATGGACCACAATCATCTCTTTACCTTTTGTCTTGGTTGTTTGTTCTATATCTTTCTTACACTTTTGTATCTTTGACTCAACAGGCGTGGGGAGTAGATTTAACTTCAAAATACGATGATAGGTCTACCATATATGGTTGGCGTGAAATGGGGTCTATTTTTGGTATGATGTTGGTGCTTGCCTTCCCGGCTATTCTTGAAATGTTGGATTATGATTTTCGAACGATGATATCAGGAATGGGATATTTCTTATTAATTTCTCTACCTCTTGCCTCATTTATAGGATTGTTGGTTATACCGGATGATAAAAAATCCGAGGGAACAGAATTTCCAAAAATTAGAGATTTTATTCCAATTGTTAAAGGAAATGGACCTTTAAAGCGAACACTAGCTGCAGAAGTTATGTGCAGTACGGCATCGACGATTGCTGGGTCAACCTATATTTATCTTGCAAAATATGTTTTTGATTTAGGCGATGTTTCTAGTCGCATTCTCTTCTTATATTTTTTTGCAGGTTTATTAGCGATGCCTTTATGGATGAAGATGGCCTACTCAATTGGTAAGCACAAGACATTATTTATATCGGCATTATTTTGCTCAGCTGTCTTATCGACTTATTTTTTTGTTGATACTAACGATGCGTTTTGGACAATCGTTATTTTAACCACTCTCTTTGGGTTTGGTTATGGAGCTCCTTTTACACTCACTCGGGCACTTATGGCAGATATTATTGATGCTGATGAATTAAGATCAGGAGAAAAAAGACCAGCCTTGTTTTTTGCCATTTTAAATACTTTGTACAAGATTGGTAGCGCTGTAGCAGTTGGCTCGGTATATTTATACCTTGAATTTGTTGGTTTTAGTTCTTCTCAAGAAGTGGGTCCAGAGATAAAAAACTCTATACTTCTAGCTTTCTCTATTTTTCCTATGTTCCTTTATTTTTTTGCAGCAATGACTTGCTGGGGATACGAACTTACCCCAATAAAACACAAAGAAATTCAAAAACAACTTGAGGAGAGAGGCTAATAATGCTTGCTCAGAAAAAAATTCATGTTTAGCTTATTATATACAGGAGAGTAAAAAATGGGACCATTAAGTGGAGTTAAGATTATAGATATATCAACAATTGTTTCAGGTCCCCTTGCTACATCTATGTTGGGGGATCAAGGTGCAGAAATTATAAAAATAGAACCTCCTTTTAAAGGAGAAAACGCTAGAGTTCATGGACCAATAAAAGAAGGGACCGGAGCGCTCTTCGCGTCGGTTAATAGATCTAAAAGAAGCCTAGCTCTTGATCTCAAAGAAGATTCAGCGAAAGAAATCATTTATAAAATTGTTAAAAAGGCAGATGTAATTATCGACAATTTCAGACCCGGAACATTGAAGAGACTTGGGCTTAATTATGAAAATCTTAAGAAATACAATTCACAGATAATTCAATTATCCATAACAGGATATGGTGAGAATGGACCTTATTCAAGAAGAAGAGTTTATGATCCTTTAATTCAAGCTACAGCAGGAATTACAGACGCTCAGGCTCACGAGGGTGAACCGAAATTTATGAAAACTCTATTATGTGATAAAGTGACATCCTTGACAGCTGCGCAAGCAGTGACTTCAGCTCTTTATGCAAGAGAGAAGAATTCTGAAGGTCAAAGAATAACTTTAACAATGCTTGATACGGCTTTGTATTTTATGTGGTGCGATTCAATGTACAATTTTACTTGGTTAGGAGATGATTGGTCTCCAATTCCTAATATTGCAGATTTTTATGAACCGGTAAAAACTAAAGACGGTTATGTAACTATTGTTGCAGTTAACGATGGAGAATTCGAAGGGGTCATTAAGGCTCTAGGCAAAGAAGATCTTTTGGAAGATGAAAGATTCTCAACAACTGAAAATAGGTTAAAAAATATTATTGAAATGCAAAGTATTTTGAATCAGGCTTATTTAAATTTTACGACAGATGAAATAGTTAAGAAAATGGAGGATCATGATGTCCCTGTTGCAAAAATCAACACAAGGGAAGAAGCTTTGACTGATCCGCAGGTCATAAACAACAATTCAATAATAAAAATTTCTTCAAATGGGAAAGAGGTTATGCGAGGACCAAGGGCTCCGGCTAATTTTCTAGGAACAGAATGCGACAAACCAACATTTTTACCGTTACTTGGAGAGCATTCAACAGAAATTCTGGAAGAATATGGATATACAAAAGAAGAAATTGATAGCCTTATAGATAACAAAATTGTTCAGGGAGAAAAAAATTGATCAGCTTAAGGGCAAGATTGTGGGCTTATTTAATAAAGAGATGGAGAGATAAGGTAGGCAACATCAAAAACGCCAAAGATATTCGACAAGGTGATGGGAATGATATCGAAATATATACAAACAATTCTTGGAAAAAACAGAAAGAAATTACTTTTACCGATCTTAGTGTTGGCAATATCGATATTTTAAGACTCGATAATAAAAATAACGAAAATAACAAAACACTTTTGTATCTTCATGGAGGTGGATATGTAGCCTGTGGGCCTGAGACCCACGGACCACTGATTACAAAATTATCTTTATATTCTCAAGCGAATGTATTTTTCCCAATCTATAGACTCGCGCCCGAGCATCCTTATCCTGCCGCAATAGAAGATGCATTACTTTCCTACCGATATTTGTTGGATCAAGGAATAAAATCTCAAGAGATCTTTGTTGCAGGTGATTCGGCTGGAGGTGGCCTTTCCATGGCCTTATTACAGAAGATTAAAGAAGAAAATCTTCCTAAGCCTGCATGTGCAATTCTCATTTCTCCTTGGACGGATCTAACGTTAAGTGGAAATTCGTTACATGAAAGAGCAGAAAGAGACCCTTTGTTGCAACCGGGACCAAGTATGAGTGTTATCGTAGATGCCTATTGCGCAGGAGAGGATCCAAAAAACCCCTTAATATCATCAATTTTTGGAGATTTACAAGATATGCCACCAATTCAGATTCAAGTTGGTAGCGAGGAAATCATTTATGATGACAGTCTGCGTCTTTTTAATCGACTAAAGGAATATCAGAATCATTCTATCGAATTTTTAGAGTGGGAAGGATTGTTTCATGTTTTTCAGGCTTTTTGCAGTGGTTGGCTTGCAATACCGGAAGCCAAAAAATCTATAAAAAAAATGGCTCAATTCGCTGATAAATTTATCTAACCGACTGCCTTTTTAATAGCTTTACTTGCTGCGTCTACTGCCTTCTTTGCGCAATTCATTGCGAGAGGCCAAGAAAAGAAAGCATGAATTACATCATCATATTCAATATGTTCCACCTCATTCCCTGCTTCCCGCAAAGCCTCTACATAATCTCTACCTTCATCTCTAAGCGGGTCGGCCGCAACCGTAATAACATATGAGGGAGGAAGATTGGAAAGATCTGAAGCAAGGAGAGGGGATACTCTCCAGTCCTTGCGATCTTTATCATTAGCCAAATAATGCTTGTAGAACCATCTCATTCCTTCTTTCTCTAAAAGAAATCCTTTACCATTTTCTTCATACGAAGCCCTTTCTTTAGAAGCATCTGTTGCAGGATAAATCAAAAGTTGATAACTGACGTTCAGATCTTTTTCTTCTCGAGCCATAAGGCTCATAACTGCAGCAATATTGCCCCCAGCACTATCTCCGGCAACAACAATCTTTGCTTTATCGATATTAAGCTCTTCACTATTATCGGAAATGAATTTTAGTGCTGTAAAGGACTCATCAATTGGAACTGGGAATTTGAATTCAGGAGCCAATCGGTATCCCACAGAAAAAACTCGGCATCCTGTGGCGTTGCTGAGATACCTGCAGAGAGAATCGTGACCATCTCTCGATCCTATAACCCATCCGCCTCCATGATAAAATATTATTGCTGGTAAGGCCTTATTTTCGGGGGCACCAATGGGGGTATAATCATACATAGGTATTGGCCCAAAAGGTCCGTCGGCTCCTATTTCAACTACACCCTTTACTTCTGGGCTCTCTTGTTCAATAAGATCTAAATTACGAGCTTCAATGGGTTCCATATCTTCTATACCAAAGCCTCCCACATCCTTTAAAACATTCAGAAAGTCTTCAATTTCTTTAGCAAATTTGTATTTAGTCATTTCCTTCCCCTCCTGGTAGTCTAATATTATCTACTAATTCAACAACTTCAATAGGTGGTGCCTTAGTTAACGAAGAAAAAATAATAGAAACAAAAAAATTAATGATCATGCCTATCACTCCAATACCTTCTGGAGAAATACCAAGAAACCAATTATTAGAATTATTTAGTTCAGGCGAAACAAATTTAAAAAATATTATATAAGAAGCTGTGAAAACTAATCCTGTTATCATACCTGCTATAGCACCAACTGAATTCATTCTTTTAGAAAATATTCCCATTACAATCGCAGGAAATATAGAAGCGGCAGCTAACCCAAATGCAAAGGCTACAACCTGTGCCACGAAGGCTGGCGGATATATTCCGAACACACCAGCTACACAGATAGCAATTGCTGCAGATATTCTAGCCAATGCTAATTCCTGTTTTTCACTTATCGAGGGCATTAAGGTCTTCTTCATCAAATCATGACTTATGGCTGAAGAAATTACCAGTAAAAGTCCTGCTGCAGTAGACAAAGCTGCCGCTAAAGCCCCAGCAGCAACCAAAGCTATTACCCAGTTTGGTAATTGCGCTATTTCTGGGTTGGCGAGCACCATAATATCTCTATCGATATATATCTCATTTTCGTTAGAAGTTCTTTCATTACTAACCAATCTTTCTCCATTTACTCCTCTTTCAGAGGTAAATTTTGGTTTGACTTTCTCAAGGGCGTTGCCTGGTCTGTATTGTATAATCCCATACTGATTTTTATCAGTCCAAGAAATTAGTCCTATATCTTCCCAGTTTCTAAACCATTCGGGAGTAGATTGATAAGGGGTTTCATTAACCGTATCAATAAAGTTTAACCGAGAAAATGAAGAAACGGCAGGAGCAGTGGTGTACAAAATAGCTATAAATAAAAGTGCCCATCCTGCAGAGGCCCTTGCATCTCGAACTTTAGGTACTGTAAAAAATCTTACTATAACATGAGGAAGGCCTGCTGTTCCCACCATTAGGGCCGCGGTAATGCAGAAGATATCTATCTTGGCCCTGGAAGAGTCTGTATATGCGTTAAATCCTAAATCCGTAAGAACATTATTGAGTTTTTCGAGGAGATATACATTTTCTCCTACTATTTGTGAACCGAAACCCAATTGGGGAACGGGATTTCCAGTTATTAAAATCGATATAAAGATAGCAGGAACCATATAAGCAAATATTAAAACACAATATTGAGCAACTTGGGTGTATGTAATCCCCTTCATTCCTCCTAATACGGCATAGATAAAAACTATACCCATTCCTATTATCACTCCTATATTTATATCAACTTCTAGAAATCTAGAAAAAACTATTCCAACCCCTCTCATCTGACCCGCAATATAGGTAAAAGATATAAAAATAAGACAGAAAACTGCCACCAATCTTGCAATACTGGAATAATATCTGTCCCCAATAAAGTCTGGAACAGTGAACTTACCAAATTTTCTTAAATATGGAGCAAGAAGCATTGCCAGTAGTACGTAACCTCCGGTCCACCCCATAAGATAAACTGAACCGTCTCTTCCCATAAAGGATATGATACCGGCCATAGAAATGAAAGAAGCCGCCGACATCCAATCGGCCGCGGTTGCCATTCCATTTGCTACAGGATGAACGTGCCCTCCGGCTATATAAAATTCTCCTGTTGTTGAAGCTTTGGACCAGATGGCTATTCCAATATATAAAGCAAAAGCGGCTCCTACGATAATATAGGTTAAGGTTTGGACGTCCATTTCTATTCTTCTTCTACATTAAATCGTTTATCAAGCTTGTTCATTAGAAAACAATAAAGGACAATAAGAAAAACAAATATGATTATGGAGCCCTGTTGGGCAAACCAAAAACCAAGCTTGAAACCAGCTATTTAAAATTGATCAAGGCTTTAAGAAAACAATATGCCAGCTCCAAATGAAACCATGAACCAAATAGCCAAAAGAGAACCGACAATAGTAAGGTTTAGTTTCCAATATAAGTTTTTATTTTTTTCTTTATCCATATTTTATCACGAAAGAAAATAAGGTATCAAAAAAATTGAAATTAAGGCAACCACTAGAATTCCGATGATATTTAAAGCTAGACCACTAATCATCATCGATCTTATATTAATAAATCCCGAACCATAAACAATAAGATTTGGTGGCGTTGCAACGGGTAACATAAAAGCGCAACTAGCCGCTAAGGTTATAGAAGCTCCAAAAATCAAAGGACTCTCACCTAAACCTATCGCAAGGGCAGCTATCACCGGAAGGAATACACTTGTTGTTGCGATGTTTGAAGTTAATTCGGTTAGAAAAATAATTAATGTGACCGCAGCAAAGACAAGCGCAATTAAACCCATAGCGCCAAAAGGCTCTAAACCATTGCCGAGCCAGACAGCTAAGCCACTTTTTGCAACTGCATTTGCAAGGCTTAAGCCCCCACCAAATAAAATTAAAAGATTCCATGGCACTTTTTGTGCAGTTTCCCAATCCATTAATTTTCCTTTTTTTGATCCATCAGGAATTAAGAATAATGTAATTGCAGCTATCATAGCTATAACATGATCAGTTAAATTTTTTAAATAAGGAATAAGTTGCAACACATCTCTGAGCATCCATGAAAGAGCTGTTAAGGCAAATATTACTGCCACCCTTTTTTCGGCAGTACTCATAGCCCCAAGTTTAAATTTTTGTTCTTCAAGATGTCTGGAAGTTTGGATTCCTTCAGAAAAATCCGTAGAGTAAACTACCTTGGTTAAAGCAAACCATGCAAGAGGAAGCATGACGAATGTTACTGGTAAACCAACAGACATCCATTCTCTGAATCCTATTTCGATACCATAATTTACTTCAATGAAGCTTGCAAAAATAGCATTTGGTGCTGTTCCAACTAATGTAGCCATTCCTCCTATGCTTGCCGCGTAAGCAATACCCAAGAGTAATGCTTTTGAAAATCCCGAATTATTTTCCTTTAAGATATTTTGATTATTTATCAGATTGGCAACTGATATTCCGATGGGTAGCAGCATTAATGTCGTGGATGTATTCATCATCCACATTGATAAGAAAGCGCTTACCAACATAAATCCTCCGATCAATGAAGGACCACTTTTGCCAGCGAATTTCAAGATATTTAATGCTATACGTTCGTGAAGGTTAGATTTTTGAATACTTAATGCAAGTATAAACCCTCCGAGAAATAGAAAAATATTTTTGTCAGCAAAAGGCAGAGCGGTTTCTGAAAAACTTGATATTCCTAACAAAGGAAAGAAGACTAATGGAAATAAAGCGGTGACGAATAATGGTATAGCTTCTGTCGCCCATAAAATAGCCATTAAAATACCTATTGCCGCAACTTTCCATCCTTCAGGAGAGAGATTTTCGGGAATTGGAGACAACAAGATTATTGAAAAGAGAAGAAGGCCCACCAATAGACCAGGATTTAATTTTGAAAGGAAATTTTTCATAGCAAACTTACATTAATTCAATAACTATTTATAAAAGACAATTATTTAAAAGAAATAGAGTTTTTACATTTTTTATGATTTATTTATCTTTGAACTGCAACTTTTTTGAAGGAGTATCCTATGGGAAATAAGCCTGTAAACAGAATGCTAAAATTAAAAGATAGACCTATGGGGGCCGTTTCTTCTGAGAATTTTGAGTTGTTTGAGGAAGAAGTAAGGGATATCGATGAAGGACAAATGTTAATTAAAGTCCTTTATTTATCCTTTGATCCAACACAACGTGGTTGGTTAAACGATGTTCCTTCATATATGCCACCGGTCCAAATTGGTGAGGTAATGCGAGCTGGGGCAGTAGGACAAGTAGTAGAATCAAGAAATATAAATTTTAGCGAAGGTGATTTGGTGCAGGGTTCTTTTGGGTGGCAGGAATATGTAGTAACAGATGGTAGCTCTGATTTCATGCCAGCACAAAAGATTCCTGAGGGAATTCCTCCAACCTCGGCCCTAAGTATTTTTGGGGTGACAGGACTAACAGCTTATTTTGGTATGCTCGATATTGGAAAACCACAAGAAGGGGATACGGTATTGGTATCCGGCGCCGCTGGTGCCACTGGTTCGGTTGCTGGTCAAATAGCAAAGATAAAAGGAGCGAGTAAAATTATTGGTGTTGCTGGTGGTTCAGATAAATGCAAATGGGTAGTGGAAGAGGCTGGTTATGATCATTGTATAGATTATAAGAACGAAAACGTAGGTCAAAAAATCACAGAACTTGCTCCAGAAGGTTTAAATATCTACTTTGACAATGTTGGTGGACCAATCTTAGAAAGCTCTTTAGCATGTATTGCTCAGAAGGCAAGAGTAGTTCTCTGTGGAGGAATTTCTTCAGGTTATTCAATGAAATCACTACCTCCGGGACCTTCAACATTAATGAATCTTGTTATCCAAAGGGCCCGAATGGAAGGTTTTATAGTGATAGACTACGCCGAACGTTTTCCTGATGCAATCATAGATTTAGGAGGATGGGTAAGTGAAGGAAAAATTGTTTATCGAGAAGATATAACGGAGGGATTAGAAAATTGCCCTGAAACCTTAGGAAATTTGTTTAAAGGAAAGAATCTTGGTAAACAACTTTTGAAACTTGCCGATCCCGTATAATCTCTATTTAGAGGTGTTGTCCCAAATTTTTGACAGCTAAATAGAACTCTTCAATAGTTTCAGCTATGATTTCTTTTACTGGTTTGACCTTATCGATTCTCCCTGCTACCTGACCAGTTAGAGCAATTGATGCTTCCATATCCCCCCCAAAGTAAAGATCCAGTGCTGACCCGAACTCTTGCATAGCATTGACATCATCTTGTCTTTCTAATTCTTCAGTTTTTTTAGTTCTAAGAGCGCGTAAAGCAGGACTAGAAAAACGATTCAGCAATAAGGTAGCCTGGTCGTCCGCAGAGATAATCGCATTCTTCCAGTTCTCATGAACAGGCGATTCTAAAGAAGAAACCATCCTTGTTCCCATCTGCACTCCCTCTGCCCCCATGGCGAAAGCTGAGACCATCGTTCTTCCGTCAACAAAGCCACCCGCTGCAATCACGGGAACATCAATTTTAGAACAAACCAGCGGTAAAAGGACCATTGTTGCTACTCCTTTGGGGCTTTTGAAACCTCCACCTTCAAAGCCCTCAACCACTAAACCATCTACACCCGCCTCTATTGCCTTGAGAGCCGCCGCCAGAGACGGAACTACATGAAAAACTGTAAGACCAGCACTCTTTAATTCTGAGCAGTACCGGTTTGGATCTCCAGCAGATGTTGTGACAAATTTAACTCCTTGATCAATTACAAAATTTACTATATCTGGGTCTTTTACAAATGCTTGGGCAATATTTACGCCAAATGGTTTTTTTGTAGTCTGGTTCATGATCTTTATTTCTTCACGGATTGCTTCTAGCTCACCTGATGAGGTCTCAATAATTCCCAGACCTCCAGCCTCAGAAACCGCTGCAGCTAATTTTGATCTTGCAATCCACCCCATAGGAGCCTGAACTATTGGATAATCAATTCCAAGCATATCTGTTATACGATTTTTAATGGGTTTCATAAAAATGCTCCAAATTAAGAATTAGACAGATGAATAAAGTATTATATGATTATCACAAAAAACATTCTGTATAAGAAAAAATTTTTAATTTTTTTTTAAGAATTAATTGAGGAAGATAGTTTTGATAAGAGACAGAATTAGAGATTTTCTTTCCAGACTGACAATCAGTGCGCCTATTCGAAACAAAATGATGAAAGAATGGTCCAGTGAAGAAAATTTTTTACATCAAAGATTAGATAAGGAAGAAACAAGGAAAAAGGAAGGAAGACCTCACGAGATTTTTTATTTTCACAAGATAGATGATCCTTATTCTCATCTAACCATCCAAATTATTGATAAATTAGAACAAAATTACAATGTTGTTCTGACTCCGTTTTTGGTAAATGAAACGGGTGGTGATGCTATACCGGAACCAAGCATGTATCAAAAGCATTGTTTAAAAGATGCAATAGAGATAGCACCTCATTATGGGTTAAAATTTGATTCGCAAGAGTACCCCCCTCCAGAGAATTTTATTCACGCTAATCAATATTTGTCAGGATTTGTTAAAACCCCTATCTTTCTTGAAATGACTAAGAAAGTTTCCTTCTTATTGTGGAATAATGAAGATCAAAATTTTGATAACAATGAATTTGGAAACTTATTGCCTGTTGATCAAACATTAAATGTTTTATCTGAGGGTAATAAAAAGTTGTCCGAGTGTGGTTATTATTTTGGTTCTTCTTTTCACTACGAAGGAGAAAATTACTGGGGAATAGATAGACTTGATCATCTCGAAGAGAGGTTAACAGAGCTTGGAGCCAAAAAGAATAATGAATCCGATTTCATCTTGAAAAGAATTGAAATAGCACCTATACCCCCAAAAACTGGTATTGAAAAAGAAAAGTTCAACTTAGAATTTTTTCCTTCTCTCAATAGCCCTTACACTTATATAAGCTTCAAACGAGTTCGTGAGATGGCTAATAAATACCCTGTTAATTTAAAAGTAAGACCTGTTTTGCCAATGATTATGAGAGGAATGAAGATTCATCCAAATAAGGGAAAATATGTTTTATCTGATGCCGCACGAGAAGGAAGGAAATACGGTACAAAAATTAAAGATATATATTCTCCAATAGGAACTCCCGCTAGAAAGGCGTATTCTCTTTTTGAAATTATAGATAAAAATAATAAGGGTTTCGATTTTCTTGAAGAACTGACAAAAGCCTCTTTTTTTGATGGGATTAATATTGGAGATGATAAATTTTTAGAAAAATTAATAATAAAACTTGATCTTTCATGGATAGAGGTAAAGGCAGAGCTTAATAATGATAGGTGGGAGCATCAGTTAGATGAAAATCTTAAAAATATGTATGCTGGGGATTCTTGGGGAGTCCCGACGCTAAAATTAACAAACAAAGATGGTAGCGATCCATATTATAAATGGGGTCAGGATAGACTTTGGTTAATAGAGAATGAAATAGTAAAAAGAATGAATTAACCTCCGGTAACAGACATATGCCTATTTACTGCAGGTTTTTGATCTTTTTCTGATATTAAAAAATCGTGTTTCTCTGGCTTTCTTCTCATGGCAATATCTATTGCTTTATCAAAAAGTTTAACATCTTTCGTTCGAATGATATCTCGAAAATCAATATTATCATTTTGACCTAGACACATATAAAGCATTCCTGTGGCGGTAACTCGTATGCGATTACAGCTGCTACAAAAATTGTTTGATAATGGTGTAATTAGGCCTAACCTTCCCTTCGTTTCTTCTAAAAAGAAATACTTTGATGGGCCTGCAGTTTCATAGTTACTTTCTTCAAACGTAAAGTGTTTATCAAGAATTTTACGCATACTAGTTAATGAAAAATACTGATTAAATCGGTTTCCTTCAATTTCTCCCATTGGCATGGTCTCGATGAGACTGATATCAAATTTTTCCGAATGAGCCCATTTAATGATTTTAGGTATTTCATCGATGTTTTCATCTTTTAAAACCACAGTATTTATTTTGATTTTAATTCCTGCATTTTTTGCAGCATAAATACCTTTCAAAACTTGATCAAGATTATCTCTACGTGTGATTTTATGAAATCTTTCCTTATTCATGCTATCTAAAGAAACATTAATTCTCTTAATGCCGTTTACAAAGAGTTGATTAGCGGATTCCTCTAAGAGGCTTCCATTGGTTGTCATGGTAATCTCTTCCAATTGTCTATTACCAAGATATAAGGACAAGCCTTTAATAAAGTCCAAAATTCCTTTCCGCACTAAGGGTTCACCGCCCGTGATTCTAATTTTACGAATTCCACGACTTATAAATTTTTCACATAAAGAAGTCATTTCTTCAAAGGTCAAAATATCTTTTTTTGGAAGAAACTTCATTCTTTCAGGCATACAATAGGTACAACGAAAATTGCATCTATCCGTTACAGAGATTCTTAAATAATCTATCCGTCTGCCATAGCTATCAAGAAGACCATCATTATAATTTAATTTTTTAAGCATGCTTCAACAATACGAAATATAATATAAACGTGATCGTGTATTTGCGATAGTAAATTCAAATGAATAAGAAGAGAAATTACAAATCAAGAATTGATCATAAGCAAGATTCGTGCCAAAAATATAAAATTATCCATTGGAGGAATACTTGTCTAAGATCTCTTTAGTTCAAGAGGTAAAGCAATCGCAGAAGATGGTATTGACGCCTCAATTACTGCAAGCCATAAAACTTTTGGAACTTAATAATATTGAATTAGGTGAGTATCTTGACCAAGAAGTTATCGACAACCCTTTTCTAGAGAATGATGTTGCAATAACTGAAGACAATGATATCCCAGAAAGAAGAGAGGATAGCAAGACAAGTGATGAGAAAATTATTACCAATGAGGAAAGCCTAGAGTTTTCGCAGGAGGAAAGCGCTATAACTGATGAGACAAACCTTTATAGTTCGGCGTATTCTTTCGAAAATGAATCCAATAATTTTCTACTTGATACATTAGCCTCTAAGACAAATCTTTTTGAGAGCTTAAGAGAGCAAGTTATTTTTTCTATTTTAAAGCCTGAGGAAAGAATAGTTGCATATGCCTTAATAGAATATCTTGAACCTTCAGGTATTCTAAAGATTTCGCTCAGAGACTTGTCTTCTGAATTAAATATTTCTCAAAAAACAGTTGATTCCGTTTTGTGTATATTAAAAAAATTTGATCCAGTTGGGATTTTTTCCCAGTCTCTTGAAGAATGTCTTGGGACACAACTAAATGAAATGGGATATTTGGATGAAGCTATGGTTACATTGCTCGACAATTTGGATTTACTTGCAAGAGGGGATATAAAAAAAATTTCTAAGGTCTGTTTTGTTGATGAAAAGAAAATAAAAGAAATGGTTACTTTTATACGCAAGTGTAAACCACATCCGATTGACACTTATGATAACGATTTTGAGGATAAAATGCCTCCTGACATTATTGCAAAAAAGGAAGGAAGAAAATGGATAGTTTCTTTAAATGAAGAAACATTACCAAAAGTTATTCTTTTATCAGGTTATTGGGAAGAACTATCAAGAAAGAAGATTTCTAAGGAAGATAAAAGATATCTCTCTGGACATTACGCCTCGGGAAAGTGGTTAACAAGAGCCCTTGAACAGAGGGCAGCAACAATTTTAAGAGTTGCAAGAGAAGTTATGAAAAGACAACGACCTTTTCTCGATCATGGTTTAATGCATTTAAAACCAATGATATTAAAGGATATTGCAGAAGAGTTGGGTTTGCATGAAAGTACAGTATCAAGAATAACCAATTCAAAGGTGATATCAACACCGAGAGGCTCCTTCGAACTAAAATTCTTTTTCTCTAAAGCTGTTGAGAGCTCTTCGATAGAAGATCAATTATCTGCCAGTGTCGTTAAGGAGAAAATTGCTGAATTAATTAGAAATGAAGGAGATAGAGTATTATCAGATAACAATTTAAAAGGTTTATTAAAAGATGATCGAATAGATGTAGCGAGAAGGACTATTACTAAATATAGAGAGGCAATGAACCTGCCACCGTCTTTTGAAAGAAAACGAATGAAAAGACTAGAGGTTTAAGTCTTTATTATCTTTCTTTCTTCTAAAACTTTTATGTCTTCATTATTGTAGCCAAGTTCAGTTAGAATAGAATAGGTATTGGCTCCAATTTCCGGAGCCATTTCTGGTTCTTTTTTTTCTTCGTCCGACATGTAAAGTGGACTGTCGACAGTAAATAATCCCTTATTATCGGAATACTCTTTAAAAAAATTATTTTCACGTATTTGCGTATCGTTAATGTGGTCATTTGGTTCTGAAATTGGACCAAATGTTACACCAGAGTCTTTAAAAAGATTTTCAAGGTCTTTCCAGTTAAATTTTACAAATTCTTTGTCCAAAATTTCCAATAATTCAAGAGAGTTGGAGGCTCTATCCGGTCTGGTACTAAACCTCTCATCTACCATAAGGTCCTCTCTCTTTATACATTCTAGCATTAATGGCCACTCCTTTTCTTCGTTCAGTATTACTAGAAGGAACCATCTCCCATCCTTGCATCTGTACCTTTCAGCCAACGCTCCTTTAGTTCCTCTTTCCTGAGTATCAATAAAGGTTGCATCGCTTAACGCTGCCTGAACGTAGATCCCATTTGACCAAAGACCATTTGAAAGGAGTGATGAACCTACTTCGGAGCCTTTTCCAGTTATATTTCTTTTATATAAAGCGAGCATTAGTGCTCCAAAGAATGCCGATGCAGTGGGATGATCACCCATTCCAGGAACGGATCCGTTAGGTATCGAATCCGAATTCTCTCTTATCGAGTGCATCATTCCAGACCTTGCCCACCAAGCCGTCGCATCATATCCTGTTCTATCTTTTTCCGGTCCATTTTCCCCATAAGGTGTCAAAGATCCATAAATGAGGCGATCATTTTTTTTCATGACGTCAGGTGCAGTTATTTTTAACTTTTGTCTTATTGGAAAAGGGTAATTAGTGATAAATATATCTGCTTCCATAATTAATTTATTTAAAATTTTTTGTGCTTCCTTTTCTTTTAAATCCATAGCGAGACTTTCTTTATTCCTACTTGTTAGGGTCCAAGGATAGTTTCCGCCGCCCTCAGGTAAGCCCGGAAGTCTGATTAATCCTCTATAGCTATCTCCGGCATCCGGTGGTTCTATCTTTACAACTCTTGCACCAAAATCCGACATAATTGTTGCTGCTGCCGGCCCCGCTATATAGCTGGCACAATCGATAACTAGAATATCTTCTAATATATGGTTCATTTTTCCCGTTATATGATTTACTTTAAAAATGTTAAAATTTTTTTTCAATATATGCAATTGAACCTTTTCTAATGCATGTTTATTCTAAATTAAGAAAGATCAAAATGACTGAAAAAATAAACCCAAATTCTTATGCGGCTCTCGATGCCGCACATCATTTTCATCCTTACTCAAATGCAAGAAGAATTGAGAATCAAGGCCCTATGGTAATCGAAAAAGGAAAAGGCATAAAAGTTTGGGATGAACAAGGAAACGAATATATTGAGGCAATGTCAGGACTGTGGTCGGTTGCTGTAGGATTTGGAGAAGATAGGTTAGTCCAAGCTGCAAAAAAACAGTTGGAAACTTTACCGTATTATCATTCATTTACACATAAATCACATCCATCTGTAGCTGAGTTATCACAAAAATTGACCAAGATGGTTGGCTTAGGTATGTCTCATGTTCATTATACTAATTCAGGGTCTGAAGCTAATGATTCAGCTATGAAAATGATTTGGTACTACAATAATGCTTTGAATAAGCCCAAAAAGAAAAAAATAATTTCAAGATTAAAAGCCTATCATGGAATAACAATTGCTTCTGGTAGCCTTACAGGAATACCATTGATGCACAACGATTTCGATCTACCAATAAAAGAAGTTCTTCATACAATGTGTCCTCATTATTGGAAAGAAGGTAAAGATGGTGAAACTGAAGAAGATTTTGCAACTAGATGCGCTTTCGAATTAGAAGATCTTATATTAAAAGAAGACCCCGAAACAGTTGCAGCATTTTTTGGTGAACCTGTAATGGGTGCAGGAGGTTTAATAGTGCCTCCAAAAACGTACTGGAAAAAAATTCAAGCTGTTTGTAAAAAGTATGAAGTAATGATAGTTGCTGATGAAGTTATAAATGGTTTTGGAAGAACTGGCAAACCATTTGCATGTGAACTTTATGGTATTGAACCAGATTTTATTATTCTATCAAAGCAAATCACATCTAATTATATTCCTATGGGCGCATTGCTTATGACGGATAAAGTTTATCAAATAATTGCAGAAAATTCAGTTAAAAATAACCTTTACGGAAGTGGATTTACTTCGTCCGGTCATCCTGTGGCATGTGCAGTTGCTCTTGAAAATATTCGTATTCTTGAAGAAGATGGCCTTATGGAAAGAGTGCCTTTACTTGAACCAATTTTTCAAGGGAGGTTAAAAGAACTAGAAGAAAAAGACTTAGTGGGAGAGTCAAGAGGCGTTGGATTATTGGGAGCTGTCGAATTAGTAAAAGATAAAGAAACTTCTGCTGCATTTGATCCAATTGGAAGTGCTGGTCCTTTATTAACTGATATTGGACATGGAGAGGGTCTAATTTTAAGAGCAATTGGTGATGTTTTGGCTGTGTGCCCACCATTAATCATAACTGAGGATGAGATACATGAATTATTTGATAGATTTGAGCGAGTTCTTGATAAGGGGTTGGAGGCACTAAAATAAACTAGGAAATTTCCAGAACAATTTTTCCAATATTATTGTTTTCAGACATTATTTGATGAGCATTTTCTGCTTCATTAATATTCATTGTTTTGTAAATTATTGGTTTAATTTTTCTTGCATTAAAGAGAGGCCAAATTTTATAAAACAATTGTTCCATAACTTGTCCTTTAACCTTTATAGAACGAGATCTTATTGTCGATCCTATAATTTTTTGCCTTTTCATTAAAAGATGACCAATATTTAATTTACCCTCTATTCCTCCAAGTATTCCTATTATTATTAATCTTCCATCAATAGCCAGGTTATTAAGGTTTTCTTCAAAATAATTACCTCCTACAGGGTCTAAAATAATGTTTAATCCATCTGGGCAATAATTCTTAAATGACCCATATCTATTTTCTGATCTAACGATACCTTCTTCAGATCCTAATTCTACACAAAAATTTACTTTTTCTTCGGTGCCAGCAGTAACATATGAATAACAACCAAATTCTTTACAAAGTTGTATCCCAGCTGTGCCAATTCCACTTGCCCCAGCATGAAATAAAACATTTTCACCTGTTTTCAAGTTTCCTTCCATAAATAAATTAAACCAACATGTTGCAAATACCTCAGGTATTGCTGCACTTTCTAGAAGAGTAAGAGATTTAGGAATAGGAAGAACATGATTTTCGGGACAACAAACATATTCTGCATACCCTCCACCTGACAATAATGCAGTAACTTCTTCGCCTAATTTTCTATTTTTTACTTTGTTTCCTACTTTCTCAATAATACCACTACATTCTAAACCCAGGATTTGGCTAGCGCCTGGTGGAGGAGGGTAAAGGCCTGCTTTCTGAGCTAAATCTGCCCTATTTACTGCAGTTGCTTTAATTTTAATTAAAACCTCAGAATCCCCATAGGTTGGTAATGAGGTTTCTTCCCAAAACATCTTTCCTTCATTAATTTGAATTGCTTTCATTGAAAATTATTTATTCTGACGATTATCAATTAATTCATCAACTACTGCCGGGTCTGCCAAGGTTGATGTATCTCCTAAGTTCGAGTAATCATTTGCGGCAATTTTTCTAAGAATTCTTCTCATAATTTTACCGGATCTAGTTTTTGGAAGATTAGGAGAAAATTGAATCAAATCTGGACTTGCAATTGGGCCAATTTCTTTCCTTACCCAATTAACAAGCTCTTTTTGGGTTTCTTTGTCGCCAGTTTCACCAGAATTCAATGTTACATAGGCATAAATTCCCTGACCTTTGATCTCATGAGGATAACCTACGACAGCAGATTCGGAGACTTTTTTATGTGCAACAAGAGCACTTTCGACTTCTGCCGTTCCCATTCTATGTCCTGATACATTAATTACATCATCAACTCGACCGGTTATCCAATAGTATCCATCGGCGTCTCTTTTGCAACCGTCCCCAGTAAAATAGTATCCGTTAAATTGGCTAAAATAGGTTTCGATAAATCTTTGATGATCACCATAAACAGTTCTCATTTGTCCTGGCCAACTGTCTGCCAGACACAGGTTTCCTTCATTTTCTCCTCCCAATTCATTGCCCTCTTCATCGATAAGGACGGGTTTTACTCCAGGAAGTGGTTTTGTAGCTGAGCCAGGTTTCAAGTCCGTAGCTCCAGGAAGAGGAGAAATTAAAGCTGCACCTGTTTCGGTTTGCCACCATCTATCCACGATGGGACACCTCTTTTCACCCACCGTATTATGATACCACAACCAAGCCTCTGGGTTTATAGGTTCTCCCACTGTTCCCAAAAGTCTTAAGCTTGATCTTTTAGTAGATTTTACAGGATTGTCTCCTTCCTTCATTAGGGCTCGAATTGCTGTAGGTGCGGTATAAAAAATATTAACATTATGCTTATCACATATTTCCCAAAATCTGGAAGAAGTAGGATAATTTGGAACGCCTTCAAACATAAGTGTAACTGCACCGTTTGCGAGAGGGCCATAAACTATATAGGAATGTCCGGTTACCCAACCCACATCAGCTGTACACCAATAAACATCGCCTTCATGGTAATCAAAAATCATTTCATGAGTATATGAAGCGTAAACCAAATAGCCCCCACTGGTGTGGAGAACACCCTTAGGTTTTCCTGTGGATCCTGATGTATAGAGAATAAAGAGAGGATCTTCAGCATCCATTTCTTCAGCAGAACATTCTGATGAAACGTTTTCGATGATATCATGATACCAGAAATCTCTGCCTAATAGCATATTTACTCCCCCACCTGTTCTTTTTACCACAAAAACAGTTTTGACATCCGGGCATTGTTCTAGGGCTTTATCCGAGTTTTCTTTCAGAGGAACTGTCTTTCCACCACGAATTCCCTCGTCAGCGGTGATCAAAAAATGTGAATCACAATCGAGAATCCTACCGGCAAGAGCTTCTGGTGAAAAACCTCCAAAGACAACAGAATGAACAGCACCAATTCTTGCACAAGCGAGCATGGCATAAGCTGCTTCGGGTATCATCGGCATATATATTGTTACTCGATCACCTTTGGATACACCATTAACTTTCAAGGCGTTTGAAAATTTGCACACATGTTCATATAGTTCTTTATAAGTAATCTTTTTAGATTCTTTAGGGTCATCTCCCTCCCAAATTATAGCTGTTTGATTTCCTCGCGTTTTTAGATGTCGATCTATACAATTAGCGGAGACATTTAGCGAGCCATCATAAAACCAATTAATATCTACCTTCTTTTTAGACCAAATAACATTTTTAATTTTGCTGTAAGGTTTTATCCAATCAATACGTTTACCTTGTTTTTTCCAAAATCCAACATTGTCTTGCTGAGATTCATTGTATAGATCTTTATAAATCTCATCAGTGATGTGCGCTGATTTCTTAAAGTCTTCCGGTACTGGAAATTTTAAATCTTCACTCATAAAGCTTTCCTAGGTTTATTCTAATTCACCGTTAATTAACTTTATTACCCCGGAAAAATCAAGATTATCATAACCACCTTCTTCCATTTTTTCATAGATTTCTGTTGAGTGTGCACCTAGAGGTGTTTCCGTATTTGTTATTTTTGAGGCTTCTTGAGATAGCCTTAAATCTTTCAACATAAGAGCTGAAGAAAAGCCAGGTTGATAGTTGTTGTTAGCTGGACTTGTGGGTACAGGACCAGGAACAGGGCAATAACTTGTCATTGACCAGCATTGTCCAGAGGCGGTAGATGAAATATCATAAAACGTTTGTGAATCCAACCCTAATCTCTCTGCTAAATTGAAAGCTTCAGATGTTCCAATCATTGATATAGCTAACAGCATATTATTGCATATTTTTGCCGCTTGACCATTTCCTGCTTGACCTGCATGAATCACATTTCCGCCCATGACATCCAACAGTTCTTTACCTTTTTCAAAAGCCGCTTCATCACCGCCTACCATAAAAGTTAAAGTCCCAGCTTCAGCTCCGGTAACACCCCCAGATACTGGGGCATCCAACATTCTTAGATCCGATTTATTTGCTACCTCTTCGACTTCGCGTGCCGAGTCCACGTCAATAGTCGAAGAATCTATCAAGAGTAAACCTGCAGGAGAATTTTTGATAATACCTTCTTCTCCCAGATAAACTGATTTAACATGCTTACCGGAAGGAAGCATTGTTATTACGACCTCAGAATTTTTCAGTGTGTCGTTTAGATTTTCAGAGACTTTTCCCCCCGATTTTACGAGTTCAGTCAACTGACCTTCAATCAAATCAAAGCCTGTAACGTCGTGACCGGCTTTTACCAAATTTTTTGCCATTGGCAGACCCATATTACCAAGACCAATAAACGAAACTTTAGTCATATGTCTCTCCTTTAATCAAAATTTAATTCTCCATCCTCTAAAGAAGAATAAAAATCAGAAATTTTGTTATCATCAACTTCTTCAATAGTTTTTGGATCCCATTTTGGAACATTATCCTTATCTACAATTAAAGCTCTTACTCCCTCATAAAAATCTTTATCGCTCATTACTCTGCACACCATACGGTATTCCATTTTCATGCACTCTTCAAAATTAATATTTTTGCCATTTGTTATCTGTTTATGAGCTAATTTTAATGATGTTGGGGATTTTTTTAGAATTGTCTTCAAACTTTTTGTAGCTAATTCGCCTTTATGATTTTTCAGATTTTCCAGAATACCTTCTACGCTTTCTGCATCAAAAAGATTTCCTATTTCGTTAGAAATTTTTTCTATTTCAGATACACCTGGATCTGATTTTAGGTCTTGAATAAAACTTTCCGGATTTTTTCCCTCAGATAAGTAATCAATAATTTTTCCATGTTTTTCAGACTCAACAAAATGTTGCGAGATTCCTAGAAAAATGGCATCAGAGGACTTTATCCTGTTTCCTGTTAGAGCTAGGTACATGCCTATATTCTTCGGCAGACGTGATAAAAAATAACTTCCACCTACATCAGGGAAAAGACCAATCCCGGTCTCGGGCATAGCGAAAGAGAAATTTTCTCCTGCAATTCTATGACTACCATGAACAGATAAACCAACTCCACCTCCCATAACTATCCCATTTACTAAGGCTATATAAGGTTTTGGAAACCTTTTGATGAAGTGATTCAACTTGTATTCTTCATAATAAAAGTCAGTAGACCGAGAGTCACCGGATCGTCCCCAATCGTATAAAGCTCTTATATCACCACCTGCACAAAAAGCCTTATCCCCTGTAGCCTGAATAGCTACAAATTTTATTTTTGAGTCATTTGCCCACCCTTTGAGGATAGGGTGTATTTCTCTTACCATATTCAATGTGAGAGCGTTTAAGGCCTCAGGACGATTTATAGTTATTAATCCGAGAGAACCTCTCGTTTCAAAAAACACTTCCTTTTCACTCATTTATTATCCTTAAGAATCTCTCTAGCTATAATGACACGCATTATCTCGTTGGTTCCTTCAAGAATCTGGTGAACCCTAAGATCTCTTAAGTTTCTTTCCAAAGGGTAGTCTTTTAGATATCCATACCCACCGTGAATTTGGAGTGCTTCGTTAACAATATTAAAACAGGCATCGGTAACAAACCTCTTTGCCATCGCAGCTGCTTTTGTTTTATCCGGAGCATTTTCATCAACCTTTTGAGCTGCGTCTCTAAGTATAAGTCTAGAGACTTCAAGATCTGTCGCCATATCGGCCAATTTAAATTGTAAAGCTTGAAATTCTTGGATTTTTTTTCCAAATTGTTCTCTTTCGTTTACATAATTAACTGCTCTTTCGTAGGCGGATTGTGCTGTTCCCAAAGAACAAGCAGCAATATTTAACCTACCTCCGTCCAAACCCATCATAGCAAATTTAAATCCGTCTCCTTCTTTTCCAATTAGGTTTTCCACCGGCACTTTGCAGTCTTCAAAAATAACCTGAGTGGTTGGTTGAGAATTCCATCCCATTTTTCTCTCATATCCCCCGTATGAGAGCCCCTCGGAATCTTTTTCTACAACTAATGTAGAAATAGAATTGTCACCGGTTTTAACCATGGTTACATAGATATCTGAAGTTCCACCTCCAGATATGAAAGACTTTGTTCCATTAACGATATAATATTTTCCATCCTTTACAGCTTTTGTTTTGAGGCTAGCTGCATCTGACCCGGCTCCCGGCTCAGTGAGACAATATGAACTTATTTTATTAAAGTTACAGAGATCAGGAACGAATCTCTCCTTTAATTTTTCATCACCAAAAGAATCTATCATCCAGGTTGCCATATTGTGTATTGATAAAAATGCAGCTGTTGAAGTACAACCGTGGCTAAGTGCTTCAAATATCAGCGTAGAGTCTAGTCTTGTTAAGCCGGATCCTCCTAGTGAAGGAGAGATGTAAATTCCAGCAAAACCAAGACTTGCAAGTTCTTTGAGGGTATCGATAGGGAAAATTTTATCTTCATCCCATTTTTCCGCATTAGGCTCCATTTTTTCAATCGCAAATTCCTTTGCGACATTATAAAAAGCATTTTGTTCTTCAGATAATTTCATATTTTATGTATCAATGTGGCGAAAAAATTGGCTGTCCGTTTATTTTATTTTATCCATGACATCACCAAAGAGCTCTTCGTCAGATCTAAGCTCCTTTGTTTCTGTTAATGGCTTAGAAACCCATGTCTCGTTAATTAAATCTCGCCATGAAATATTATTATTTGTTCCATTTCCTCCCCAAGACCCACAACCGAGTGAAAATGTTTGTCTCATTCCGTTCCATAAATTACCACTATTTGAGGCTGCCTGAGGTTGGTTAACCATGACTCTAGAAGTCTTCGTAACGTTTGCTAGTTTCATGATGTTCTCATCACTATTTGAATATATTCCACAAGAGTGTCCTTGTCCTTGATATGATTGGATGTTGTTTGTTAGTTCTATAGCGTGATCAATATTATCAGCTTTGTAAAGTGCCATAACCACTGATAATTTTTCTCCTGAGAACGGGTGATCAGGCCCCCATCCGGTTTCAGGAACAATATAGAATTCTGTTCCTTCGGGAATACTAACATCTGCCATTTCTGCTATTTTATCTGCTGGTTGCGCTACAATTGCAGTATTTAAATGTCCTTCCTCGTCCCATAAGGTATTTTTCAGTTTTTCCTTTTCTTCTTCACTAACAAGATACCCACCTTTTTCTTGAAACTTCGATATCATTTCATCATAAATCGTATTGACAAGAATAACTGAATTGTCAGCAGAGCAGGAAGCAGCAAGATCAAGTGTTTTAGAAATTTTTATTTTATCTGATGCATCCTCCAAATCAGCTGTTTCATCTACTGTAATCACTGCATTGCCTACACCTACCCCAAGAGCAGGAGTCCCACTTGAGTAAGCAGCATTTACCATTGCTCCCCCACCTGTTGCAAGAACCCTGTCACATTGATTCATCAATTCGTTAGTAAGTTCTAGAGTTGGTGTTTCAATTCCAATCACCAGATCAGCTGGCGCACCATAAGTCTCAAGAGCATTTCTCATCAAATTACATATTTTCTTGTTTGTGAGTTTTGCTCTTGGATGGGGGGCTACGATAATCGAATTTCTACCTTTTATGGCATGAATAGCTTTAATTACAGGAGTAGCTTCGGGATTTGTCGACGGAGCAAGGGCGCCTATAACCCCCATAGGTTTGGCGATTTTGACAATTGCTCTTTCAGGATCTTCTTCAAGTATGCCAACAGACTTGTCATCAATAATATCCATCAATGTTGCTCGGGTTTTCCTTTGAATTTTTAGGAATTTTCCTTCGTAATTGCCTAGCTGGGTTTCATCAAGAGTAAATTGTGCAATTTCCTCTGCAACGCCGGGTCGTGCAACAGACCAAACCATGGCACGAATCAGTTCATCAACTTGCTCTTGATTATAGTTTTCTATTTCTTTTTGTGCCGCTCTAGAGCGTTCAACTAATCCCCTAATTTCTTCTTTTGGAGATAAATCAACTTTTGTAGTTTGCTCAGACATACCTAGATTCCCCCTTAAAGGTTATGAATTTTTTATAAACCTAATAAAATAGCTTGTAAACTATAAGTTAATCTTCCTTGTCAATTGGCAGGTTCGCCGAAGTCCAATCGTTAAAACCTCCAAGATTGAAGACCGAATTAAAACCTAGGTCGTTTAACGCCTTTCCTGCTAGGGCTGCTCTTCCTCCGGCTGCGCAATAAAGAATAATTGTATTTTCAGGGGAGAAACCTTCAATTCCGTTCGGGTTAGTAATTTTATTTTGAAATTCAATTAAACCTCTAGGAATATGATAAGCGTCTTTTACCTTGCCTGATTTTTTAACTTCTTCAATTTCTCTCGTATCAATTATTAATGCTCCCTGTTTTTGGAGGTCGAAAGCATCCTCAGGACTTATAACAGGAACAACTGCATTTGCCTCTTCCAACATTTCTTTTATAGACTTAGCCATTTACTACCTCTCTTAATTTAGTATGAATAGGTTATTGGTAAAGATTTCAATCCCGACACAAAACTAGCTTTCACCCATTGAGGTTTTCCGTTTATCTTAATGTCTTTTATTACCTTAAATAATTCTTCGTAAAAAATCTCCATTTCCATTTTTGCTAAATATTTACCTAAACATAGATGAGCTCCATGTCCAAACGCTAGGTGTTTATTTGGATTTCGGTCCACTTTAAAATTAAAAGGATCATCGAAAATTTCTTCATCTCTATTTCCGGATGGATAGCAAAGTAAAACTGAATCGTTTTTTCTAATATTTTTATCCCTTAATTTATAATCTTCTTTTGCTGTTCTGAAGAAATTTTTTACAGGTGTTATCCATCTTATCATTTCTTCTACAGCCAAAGGCATTAAGGAGGGATCAGATTTCAATTTAATGAATTCATCTTTATTTTCTATCAATGCATGCAAGCCCCCAGCAGTTGATGATGATGTTGTATCATGACCAGCAGTAGCTATAATAATGTAATAGGACATAGCTTCAAGATGACTTATCGGTTGGTTATCTATTTTTGCATTAGCTATAATACTGGCAACATCATTTGTTGGATTCTTTCTTCTCTCTTCAGTTAGAGCTGTAAAATATTCAAAAAAATCTGTGATAACATTTGAATTTATGTCAAAACCCGGGTCATCTTTTTGTCTCATCATTTCTTCGTCTTGCCCCCCAAATAATTCCTGAGTGAGGCGCAACATTCTTTGCTCATCTTCTTCAGGGACGCCAAGAATTGTCATTATTACTCTCAAAGGATAAAAAATCGCTATATCTTTTACAAAGTCGCATTCATTGCCCATTTGAATCATTTGTTTTACAGAATTTTTTGCGATGTTCCTTATTTTATCTTTTAGTGTTTCTAAGTTTGGTGGAGAGAACCATTTTTGCGTTAGCCCTCTGTAAATCCTGTGATCAGGGTTATCCATGTGAACTAGGGTTCTTAACAATATATGACTTCCTCCCGTAAAATCCTTAATTGATTGTTCGGTCGGAATATCCATTAGAGTTGTACGTGGATCGTTAATAAAGAATTCGTTTAGCTTTTCAATTTCAGTGATATCAGCATGCTTAGTTATTGCCCAAAAAGGTCTAATATTTTGAGGTTCAACCCAAGTTACAGGGTCTTCCCGCCGCATCAAAGAGAATAGTGCGTGCAGCTTTTTTTCGTCTGTGTAAGTTTTCGGATAAGCTATTTCTCTATAATCATGTTTTTCCATGATAGGAATTCTATTATTAGCTATTTCCATTTGAAGATTCAACTATACTAACAAATCTAGGTTTCCCCGACCCACTGCTACTGAATGCCTCACCCTGAAAGAGTTGTAGCTTTTTCATTGCTTCTTGCATTGTTGCTGCAGGAATAATATTTTGCATAAGCTCTCCTTTTGAGTTAATCCAGTCTATAGTATATCTGTAGGTACGAACTATTGGATTCAATTGATTTTTTCTCCTTTTTTCTGTTTTAAACATTTTTTAATTTTGAGTTTCGGCGGGAAACTCAGGTAGCTATCAATTTATTGTTAAAAAAATCTCGACAAACTAACGTAATCTCATAATGGAAGAAAAGTTTGACAAAAATATGGCAATTATAGAATGCAATCACCGTCTAACTTGAAAAATTCTTTTCAAAGAAAGAAATACAATAAATTAAACTGGTGTTATTTCTTTGTTTATCCTTAGCTTAATTGCCTCTTTAGCACTGTTTAAGTTTTGTTTAATATCCTCTCCAATCAGCATTAAGCACGGGACTAATATTAATGTTACTGGAGCACACAGCACAACACCAAAGGATAGGGAAATGACCGCAGGTTTAAGGAAGTTCGCCTGCACTGAGGGTTCGAACATAATTGGCATTAAACCAATAAACGTAGTTATCGATGTAATTACTATTGGTCTAAATCTTATGACGCCAGCCTCAATTACTGATTCAAGAACATGCTTCCCACTTTTTCTGACCCTGTTGATATAATCAACCAAAACAAGGTTGTCGTTAATTACTACGCCACATGCCGCACCTATTCCCCAGTAAGAAATCATTGAGAGTCCTTTTCCAAACACAATATGCCCTATGATCGCTCCACAGAAACCAAATGGTAGGGCAGACAAAATCAAGATAGGTAAAAAGTAAGATCGGAATGCTATCGATAAAAGGGCAAACATAGCTAAAACAGCCACTAGCGCTAAGAAACCAATCTCGGCAAAAAAATCATCCTGTCCTTCTAATTCACCAGAAAATTCCCAAAAAACTTCAGGATATTTTTCTTTCCAAGAAGGCAAGAAATTCGTATTTAAATCGGTTATTACTTGAGATTTTCCGTCTTCTATGGCGTAAGCACTAATAGTTGCACTTTTTCTTCCGTCTGTTCTTTCTATTTTTGTAATACCAGGTGATTGTGATACACTTGCTAAGGACATAAAAGGAACTTCTCTTCCATCCGGAGTTCGTATCCTAAATTTAGTTAGACTGTCCATTGATCTTCTTAATTTTTTTGGGTAATGGACCATCACTCGAACGTCTTCTCCATCACGAGGTAGTCTTTGGACTTCTTCGCCGTAATAGGCCTGTCGAAGCTGACGGGAGACTTCTGCCAAAGTAAGCCCTAGTTTTTCCGCATTAGGTTTTAGAGAAATTTGTAATTCTGTTATAGCGCTGTTAACGCTGCTATTGACATCATAAATGGCATCATAAGATCTAAGTTTTCCCATGAAATCTTCTACGGCAACTAAGAGCTGGTCGGAACTGCTTGTCGTAATGTTAAATGACATATCTGGCTCCGTACTGTTACGTCCAATTTGTGTCCCAATAGAAAAACTTTCCGCATCCGGAATTTGCCCAATATTCTTTCGGTAAACTGAAGCAACATCTTTTGTTGAGGCTTCTCTTATTGCGGGGTCATGGAGATTAATGAACACGGTCAAGGTGTTTTCTTCTAAAATTGTAATAATACCTTTTATAGCGTTATCTTTGCCTTTGTAGAATTCTATTGTTTCATAGCCAGCTTGCTTTACCTGTTCGGCTACTTGTTCAGTTCTCCCAAAAGGTGAACCAGATGGCAAAGCAATAGTGATTGTCATTTCATCATCTTCTACATTCGGAAGGAAGCTTCTACTCATGAATCCTGAAGAAGCTACTGTGTTAACAATTATAAATAGGGCGAAGAAGCAAGCCACGGCCATATATCGTCTTCCGAGGGCTGATATTAAGACAGGCATATATCTTTTTTTTCCAAAATTTACTATGCCGTCTGCTAATTTTTTTTGTAATTTTGAAAATCGATTCTTTGCCTTGTAAGGTTTTAGGTTTGAAAGATGTGCAGGTAAAATAAAAAACGCTTCGATTAAAGAAAAGGAAAGGGCAAACAGGACAATGAGTGAGATATTCCTAACGAATTGTACTTGCCATCCAGAAAGAAATAACCAAGGAAGAAAAGCTATCATAGTAGTGATAACGGCAAAAAAGACAGGTTTTGAAACTAGATAGGCGCCTGTGATTGCAGCATCCGTTCCTCTTCTTCCTCTCTCATACTCAAGATGTATATTCTCTCCAACTATTACAGCATCATCGACAATAATTCCAATAACTAACAAAAAAGCAAAAAGGGAAATTACGTTTAAAGAAATATCAAAAGCTGGTAAAAATATAAGAGCACCTGTAAAAGCTGTTCCGATTCCCACCGAACACCAAACAGCTACTTGAGGTCTTAGAAAAGCCAAAAGAATGAAAAAAACTAGAATAAGACCACCATAAGCAGCTCTCAATATTAAAGACATTCTTCCTTTGTATAAGTCAGACATATCTGTCCACAAAATTAAGTTAATTCCCTCAGGTAATCTTGATTGTGCTTCTGGTATCCAATCTCTTACAGCTTTTGATGTTTTGACGACGTTCATATTGTCCGTGGACATAACCATTATTCCATGAGCTGGAATACTTTTTCCTGTTTCAACATCTATAAAAAAATCTTTTCTATCTTTATCCTCAAAGCCATCGATAACTGTTGCTACATCCGATATTCTTATTTTCCCCCCATCTTCTGTTTGACGAATTATGATTTTGTTAAAATCCTCTAGGTTGTCCCCTAGGTTTCTAGTGCTTAGTTGAAGGGTTCCATTTTCCCCTTTAATACTGCCAGAAGAAAGATTAATTGAGGACTTCCTGATGGCATTAGCTACTTGATCGAAATTTAATCCATATCTGCGCATGGCAGTTTCAGATAATTCAATAGAAATTTCCTCTTTCCTATTACCAAGAACATTAACAACATCAACATGATCAAGAAGGGAAGCTTCGTCACGTAAAGATTGGGCGGTTTTTGTTAATAATTTTTCTGAAACATCCCCGTAGATCGCTATCATCACAAGCGGAAAATCAAATGAGGCGTCACTAACCACTGGAGGTTCTACATCGCTAGGCAGTGAGACGATAGCATCAACCTCTCTCTTCACTTCCTGTAATAGATAATCAAGATTGTTACTCGTAAATGCTTGTACATAAATTGCTCCAAAGTTTTCTCTAGCAAAACCACTGATTTTATCGACACCTTCTATATCTCTTAAAGATTCTTCAACTCTAACTAAAATTTGATCTTCGATTTCTCTAGGTGATGCTCCTGGCCAGGTATAGTGAATGGATACAACAGGGGGGCTAATTTTTGGAAAAACTTCTTGTTCGACTCTTGAAAAGGTTGCGATTCCAATAATAATAATGCTAACCATTAATAGATTTGCTGCTTTGGGGTTCCTTGCCCACCAGGAAATCATTTTATACATAAGATTTATTCTTTCTCATTTTTTTTCAGCACCATCGGGGTAAGTTGCATTCCCTCATATCCCGAATTCAAGGTAGAAACAATAATCCTCTCGTTAAGGTTTATTTCTCCTTTTACTATAACATTATCCTCGTCTGTTCCGACGACATCTATTTTTTTAATTTTCAATCTGTCATTTGCATCAATAACATAAATTGTGTTGTCATTTTTTAAAGATGAATTGGGAAGAATAAATCCTTCCTTGATCTTTTTTCCTTCAATCTCGGCATCTACATATGTCCCTATTGCTAGTGGAGGATCTTCTTCATAAGGATATAAAACTTCGGCATATGCATAAACAAGTCTCGTTTGACTATCAATGGATCCAGACGTTCGCGTGATTCTTCCTTCCCACTCAATATTTTTTCCGGAAACAAAAGATCTAAAGATAACTTTTGGACCCGCAAAGAAATTTTTTGCCTCATATCCTAGAGGTAGATCGAGATAGGACAATTCGGTATCTGAAAGGGGCAGGGGGATAAGAACTTTTTCCGTAGAAAATGCTGAAGCTAACATTGAGCCAGCATTTACATATTGCCCTATTCCGGCATTCTTCCTTTTAATTACACCGTTAAAAGGTAGGGAAATAACCGTTCTTTCTAAATTGAGTTTTGCTCTCTCTAAATCCGCTTCTGCACCGTTCAAAGTTGCTTTGGCTTCTTCAAGTTGAGGAATTCTTAAAGTTAGTGGACTAGCCTCCCCTTGCCCAAGCTCTTCCCAGTCTTTTTTGGCTAATTCGCTTTCAGCAATTTCTCTTTCAAGTAATTTTTTTGCTTGTGCTACTCGTGACTCCGAGGAAATAACCGCCAATTTGTAATCACGGTCATCAATCCAAACAAGAGGTTGCCCCTTTTTAAAATTTCCTCCGTCAATAAATTCATCTGCTACAAGAATGATTTGCCCGCTCACCTGAGGAATGATATTTATTTCTGTTACCGACCTTACTTCCCCATTGGTCAGTACTTTTAGGTTAAAGTCTTGTTGGTTAACTCTTTCAAAAAATACAGGAGTAGGTTTAGGGACTTCAATTCCTTTTTTAGGTTTCGGACTCAAAGAAGAAATTAGATAAGAAATTAACAGCCCTAACAAAATTATTAGTAAGGGAGCATAACGTGAATTAAAGATAGCTTTTAGCAGAAATCTCATTAATATTTATTCTCTTCAAATAATGGCGAAGATATTGCCAGATGCAGCTTTATACGATTAGTTATCCTTAAAAGTCGAGAATTAATCAAAAGGCTTTCAGAAGACAATCTTCTTGATTGTGCATCAAGAAGCTCAAAAATTGTTGCTATTCCCCTGTTGTATTGATCAAAGGTTAATTTTTCTGCTGCCTTCGCTTCGTTGAAGGCGTTTGATAAGGCGCTCTCTCTTTCAAGTAAGATTTCTTCAGAATACAAAGAATCCTCAACTTCTTTAGCTGCGTTTAGTAGAGTTTTAGCATAATTTTCCAGAACGATTTTCATTTGTTGCTCAGAAATCTGTGTTTGGGCTATTCTCCTCCCTCCCTGAAAGATCGATTGTGTTAATGATCCAATTATAGACCCAGCTAGCCGATCAGGATCAAAAGCATCAGACCAATTTCTTTCTAGAGTACTCCATTGTGCGGTCAGAGATAGACTCGGTAAAAATGCCAAACGTGTTGCGGTCACCTCGAGTCCTGCCGCCTCAAGTTGTGCTTCAGCGCTAACGATATCAGGCCTATTAGAAAGAACATAATTTGGAGAGCCTATTTCAGGTCCGGGAGGTAAATTTGGAAGATCATTCGGTAATATATTTGCGCTTGGATATCTTCCAATAATAATTTCTAGATTTCTAGCTGATTCCTTAAGGGTTTGTTGTCTTAATATCAAGTCAGCCCTTCTAGACTCAGATTCGGAACGGGCAAGCCTCAAATCTCTGCTTTGAGCAATTCCCTTTTGATACCTATTTTCAACTTTCTTCAAGGTGCTTATCCGTGTTTGCAAATTTCTTTCTGCTAAATCGGTTTGCAATTTTGCTTCGGAAAACAAATACCAAGCTTGAGCTGTAAGACCAGCTATTGATAATCGAGCTGCATCATAATCTGCAAAAACTGATTTAACATTGACATAAGCGGCTTTAGATCTAGTCGAAAGGCGTCCCCAAACGTCAATTTCCCAATTAAGTTGAGCTACCAAGCTTTCCCTATAGGTAAAATTCCTATCCACATTTCCATTTATGTCTGAAATTGACGAGATTTGGTTTTTAGAAGCCCCAATGGATATTGATGGTAGGATAGGGGCTAAAGAGGCCCCAGCATTTGCTTTTGCTATTTTTACATTTGCTGCGGCCAATCTCAGATCTCTATTATTTAGTAGGGCCTCATTTATTAATTGAGGAAGAGTTTCATCGTTAAAGGACTCTATCCAACCACGAACTTCATTTTTTCCATCATAAGGCGTAGCCCAATCTGAGGGAAGTTCAGGTAATTCCTTTAATGATTGATTCTTGTTTGAAGCACAACCAGTAGCTATTAAGCTTATAGAAATAATCAAAATTTTAAGATTTTTATTTAACATTTTTAAAAATAAGATGATCAAAAAGAATCAAAACTATTATACTATAATTTTATCTTTTTCTACTAAATCCTCTTACCTGTTTACCAGCTATAAAGTCATTCATTAAAGCTGCGAGCTCCGGACCCACTTCTTCCTGAACAAAATGACCAGCCCCTTCTAATGTTACTACAGTTGGTTTGGGTATTCGATTCAAGAAGACGTCTTTCATTCGAATAGTGACCCTCTCTTCACCGCCAAAAGCTACTAAAAAAGGCTTATCCCATTTCTCGTAAACATTAACCCAATATTCCTCGTTCTCTGAGAGTTGAGTTGGTATGAGATAGGGCCATACATGAGCGCCAGCTTTATATTCACCTGTTGGATAAGGAGCCTCATAAGCTCTTGCCTCCTCATCTGTAAGATCAATTCTTCCAAAAATTTCGATTATTCCAACAATATCCATATCTTCTGCATAATAAGAATGAGCTATCCATTTAGAAAACATTCTTGCCCCTTGTAAGGGAGTAGGATTCTCAATTGTTAAAGTTTCGTTTGATGCAGCTTTTAATTCTTCAAAAGTTATAGGGCCATGCCACCAAACAACAATCTTAACGAAGTGTTCAAAAAGCCAACCCCTAAAACCATCCCTTGCTACCATTCCGGTATTAGACACCACAACTCTTGCAAAACGATCAGGTAGTTCAGCCACAACCCTTAAACCTACCAATCCTCCCCAATCTTGACCAAAGTGCGTAGCTTCTTTTAAGTCTAACCTTATTACAAGCTCCTTCATCACATCAATATGATGTTTGTAACTGTAGTTATGTTTAGAAATAAATTTATCAGATTTCCCAAATCCAACCATATCAGGAACAATTACTCGGTGTCCCGCTTCAGTTAAAACTGGGATCATTTTTCTGAATAAATAACTCCAAGTAGGTTCTCCATGAAATAAGATGATTGGGTCAGCGTCTTTTGGACCTTCATCAAGATAATGAATCCTTAAACCATCAATAATCATATAGTTCGGCTCAAAAGGATAATCTATTAGATTTTCAAATCTACTATCTGGAGTTCTTAATACTCCAGATTGTATTTCTGAATTATTAACTTCGTGGTTACTCCCCGCGTAAAGGCTTGAGGTAAATAAAATGATAACAATGAAAATTGTAAATATTTCAAAGGCTGGTAATATTTTTTTTATCATAATTCCTCACCTCACATTCTTTCATTTGGTTTATGGATGAATATGCACCTTTTTTAAAAAAAAAAAAATAAGGAAATAGAAGAGATTCTTATATTTAATTTAAAAAAACACTTATCAACAAAATAATAACTAAAAGAACCTAATAAAACGGGAAGAAGGAGTAGTGTTCATTAAAAAAAAATGCTTAACTTTGAAGCTTAAATAATGCAATGGGAAATATTTGAATGATTAAAAATATTAAAGAAATTGGACCTAA
>JAYYUG010000058.1:0-9802 GCA_036344135.1 Pseudomonadota bacterium
GATAGTATAGGTTCAAATCTCATCCTCCTTGGTACCGCTTGGCAGAAGGGCCTTATTCCCTTATAAAAACAATCAATTTGTGAAGAAATCTCCCTTAATGGCACGTCTGTTGAAAAAAATATCGCTATATTTGAATGGGGCCGTCATTTTGTAGAAAAACCTGAATTAATTAAAGAAATCTTACAAACAAAAGAACCAAAAAAGAAAAATTTAGAAGAATTTATTAATGATCGATGTTTGGATTTAATTTTATTTCAAGGTAAAGCTCTCTCTGTGGAATACAGGAACACTATAGAAGATCTTATGAATACGGTTGATTCTTTATCTTTAGAAGGTGTTTCACTAATTGAAGCTGTAGTAAAAAATTTATACAAGGTTATGGCTTATAAGGATGAATATGAGGTTGCTCGTCTTCACTTAATAAACCATCCAAAGGACAAGATGAAGGCACTCTATCCATCAATAAAAAATATTTATTATCATCTTTCTCCCCCTTTAGCAGGGAAGGACTCTTCTACGGGCAGACCGAAAAAATATGCCATACCTTCATATATTGTGAGACCATTATTCATATTTTTGTCAAATCTTAGAAAATTAAGGGGCACACCTTTTGATGTGTTAGGGTATAGAAAGGAGAGGAGGGAAGAAAGAGAACTAATAAGAATGTATCTATCTGATATTGAATTAATAAAAGAGAAATATAAGTTTTCAGAGAAATGCTTGTTTCAACAACTCGCAGATCTTCCGGAAATTGTAAGAGGATTTGGGCTTATTAAGGCTGCTTCATATATAGTTTACAAGAAGAAAAGAGATGAACTAAGGAAAGAGATTAATAGCGCTAATGATTAAAGGTTTTACGGGTAAATAATGAGTTATGAGCTAAGGCCTAGAACAAAAGAGGGTGAAAGTTTTATAGAAGCCACAGAAAGCGTTATAAAAATCTTACGCGACCGCGCAGACAATGCCGATAAGAAAAGCATTGTTAATGTACATAATTTAGCAGATATGTTGTCTTCCGGAATTATTGGTGCCTTTATCCCAAAAAATTTTGGTGGATTTGGTCTAACCTCTATTCATGATTGGATGGTTGGAATTTCGCGTCTAGGTCAAGGAGACGGTTCCGTGGCCCTCATGGTAAATATGCATCTCGCTGTTTCTAGAGGAATGATGGAAACTTGGAATGCATCAAAAAAATCTACCAACAAGAAGCTAACTAAAAAATTGGAGCTACAATTCGAAAAAATTATATCCGGTAATATGTTTTTATGTGCTACTGCCACAGAAATAGGAACTGATAATCTACATCCATTTACCGAAGCCACACGCGTTCAAGATGGGTGGATTATCAATGGTAAGAAAATATTTGTTACTGGATCACCTATTGCATCGCATGTGGCAATGAATTTACTTATTAGAAATAAGAAAGAAACTACATCTAATAACGAAGAGGATGTTATTGGCGCTGTTATCTTACCATTAGAAACCAAAGGAGTTATAACCCAAGACGATTGGCAAGCTATGGGAATGCGCGGTTCTGGCAGTCAGTCAATTTTCTTTGAAAATGTCTTTATCCCCGAGGATATTGTACGACCTATAGGGCGATGGGGTAAATGGAGTTCAGGACTATTAATGAATAGAAATCTAGCTAATTTGCCTTTATTAGGTGCTTTTCTAGGAATTGCTGAACATGCTTATGAGTTAGCGTTGGTTGCCGCCAAAGAAAAACCAAAATCAATAAGGCCAAGTAATATGGAATTACCTGGTATCCAACATATTATAGGAGAAATCGAGATATCTATATCGACAACACGTGCAATGGTCGGTCAAATGGGCCAAATTACTGATGATTTTTTGAAAAAATATAAAAATCAAAAGATTCCAATTGAACAAGCGCATGAACTTTTAAAAGATCACCAAAGTATGAAATGGGTTGTTAACCGTAATGCTATAGACATAGTCAATAAGGCATTAGATGTTGTGGGGGGGAGTGGATATCTTGACAAAAATACGATATCGAGACTCTACCGTGATGTCCGTGCTGGGCCATTCATGCAACCGTATGCCCCTTCAGAAGCCAGAGAATATATAGGAAAAGTGGTTTTGGGTATTTATCCAGAAAATTAGGATAATAATCTTAAGGGATTAATGAATATATATAAAATTCTGTCGTAAGAATGAATTAAAAGGGTTTAGCAATTAACCACGGCGTTGGATAGGACCGCCACTCCCAAGCAGACAACAAGATATCGAGATGGCTAATATTTGAAATAAGTTCTGGTACCTCAAAATTTTTACCTTTTTGCCAAATTAAATTAGTTGTGTGGGTTTTATCCAATATATTTGGAATTATGTCTTTATTATGATCTTTTCCATTATGGTGTAATTCCATGCAGATTTCTGAATTCTTGTATAAATCTAAGTTATGAGAGTTAATTAATTTAACTTCATCTCCCTCTATATCACAAAATATTACTACATCTTTTGTATTAAAATCCTTTAGAATCTCAGATTTAAACTCATCATTAATATTAATATTGACATTATTCATTTCGCTTAATTGCTTGCATTTTTTTTTGGCGTTGGGGTCAACATCAAAAGCATAAACTTCTGTATCAGGAAGAAGCATTTTTAAACCGACAGCATAATATCCTTCGGCACAACCTATATTTATTATAACATCAGGTTTTTTTTCAACAATTTCGTCTATATATGTATGAAGTTCAGACTCATAAAGGCCTAATAATTTAGGAACGTAACACCCTTCTGAAACGGAATCTAAAAAATTCATACCTTTGAAAGGCCCACCAAGTACTTTTGTCCCATATTTTTGAATAATAGTATTTCCTATCTGAATAGAGCGATATTTTGCTAGATACCTTAAAGAATTATTCATTCTGACGTCCGGAGATAAATTTTTATCCGAAAAGAATGCGCTTATTATTCTTTCTATATTATTGAGTTGATTTTCGTCCATATGTATATTTTCTACTTTTAATTAATGATTCTAGGTTGAGTTTAACAAAATTGTCTAGAAAAGTAATGCTTGTGAGTAATGATAATATTTTTTATTTCAGTATCCTAACTCTATAAATATTTGTAATATTAAGACCGAAAGGAGCTTCATTGTGTTTGATATAAAAGGTAAGAATGTATTAATCACCGGAGCTACCAGTGGTATCGGTAGGGCAGCAGCTTTAAGTCTTTCCAACATGGGTGCCAATATAAGTTTTATAGCTAGAAACGCAGAAAAGGCGGACGCACTCTCTCAGGAAATTTTTGACAAGACCGATAAGAGACCCAATTCGATAATAGCGGATCTGTCATCTCAAGAAGACATAAAAAAAGCTGCTCATGAGTATATTAAGCTTGATATACCTTTACATGTGCTTTTAAATAATGCCGGAATAATGAACAGTTCAAGAAGAGAAACTGTTGATAGGTTTGAAGAAATTTTTGCTGTCAATCATCTAGCTTATTACAGTTTGACCGTTCTCCTTCTTGATAAAATAAAAGAAAGCGCTCCTAGTCGAGTAGTGAACGTATCTTCAGGAGCACATAAGTTTGTAAAAAACATGGATTTTGATGATCTTCAATCCGAAAAAACATATAGGCCTTTTAAGGTTTATGGTTATTCGAAACTTGCTAACATTTTGTTTACAAAGAAATTGGCAAGGATTTTAAAAAATGACAATATAACAGTGAATTGTCTTCATCCAGGGTTTGTTTCCACTTCTTTGGGTCAGCAAAATGATTTTCCTATTCTTTTAAAAATTCTTATAACCCCTCTTGCGAAGCTTTTTGCCAGATCTGGTGAGAAGGGAGCAGAAAGCTCAATATATTTGTGTTCTTCGTCCGAAGTTTCAGAAACTACTGGTGAATATTTCTTTAATTGTAAAGTTGAAAAAACAACTCAGGGAGCCAGAAATGAAGACGATTCCGATAAACTTTGGCAAATTAGCTCAGAATTGACTGGTGTTTCAATATAGTGAACAGCCAGTTGAAACTTGTTGGGACTAATTTTCAGATTCAGGTTTGGGAAGAGATAAAAGAAATTCCGTGTGGCGAAACACGTTCTTATAAACAAATTGCAGAAGCTATTGGACAACCCAAGTCTGTTCGAGCAGTTGCTAATGCTTGCGGAAAAAATCCTTACCCCATTATTATTCCTTGTCACCGAGTTGTTAAATCGGATGGGAGTTTGGGAGGATATAGTGGAAAAGGGGGAATAAACAAAAAAAGAGAACTCTTAAGGAAAGAACAGATTTTTTTATAAGTTAACATTGTGAAAGGTTCTTAGTGATTTTAGAAAAACAAAGGAAATAAGTATGAAAAGGTTGGAAGATAAAGTAGCTATTATTACAGGTGGTGCCGGAGGTATAGGGCGAGCTACTGCAAAACAATTTCTCTTGGAAGGAGCGGAAGTCCTACTATTCGATTTTAATGAAGAAAATCTTATTGAGGCTTATCAGGATTTGGAATCGAATAATCTTAGTTATTTAGTAGGAGATGTAAGGGAGTTTGAGGATAATTTGAAAGCGGTTGAAATTGCTAAAGAGAAGTATGGAGGATTAGATATTTTTGTAGCTAATGCTGGTATAGAAGGCGACATTAAAACGATTGAGGAATATGACATCGACAGGTTTGATCAAGTGATAGCAGTTAATGTTAAGGGACCTTTTTTAGGTTTAAAAGCTGCGATACCCGCGATGGATTCAAGAGGTGGTGGAAGCTTTATCATTACATCTAGTATTGCAGGTCTTTCAGGAACCCCACAACTTGGACCATATGCTACAAGTAAACATGCTGTAATTGGATTAATGAAATCAGCAGCAAAGGAATGTGCACAGAAAAATATAAGGGTTAATTCTATAAATCCTTCTCCGGTAGAAACGAGAATGATGAGGAGTATAGAGGAGGGTTTAATGCCTGGAGGGGCAGAGGAAGCTAAAGGTATGATGGCATCAAATATACCTCTTGGAAGATATGGTGAGCCTGGAGATGTAGCTAAATTAATGTTATTTCTAGCAAGTGATGACAGCAGTTTTATTACTGGCTCAGTTTATGCTATTGATGGTGGAAGTACTGCCTAATTATTAATAACATCTGGAGACCATGATGAGAGCGTTTCTTATAGGTTTCGCATATTTTCTGATCTACACAACCCCTATTGGAGTTGGTTTTCTAATTTGGGTCTTTTGGATAATTTTTTCTACAGATCACTCCATTCTGTCCCTTTCGACTGACATTTTCTTGCAGGAAAATCTTTCGATAATAAGAGATTTAGTTTTTACTTATCTTTGGTTTTTCAAACCAATCTATATCTTTTTTTGGTCTTTTCCCGCAGCAATTTTAGGCACTATAAAAATTATAGTTAATACCTGGCTAGGTCTTTGGCTTTTGCCTGTAGCCAAGAATATGAAATAATTTTAAGATCCTAATTTTATTCTTCGGATTTTTCAAATGCAGAAATTGCGATTATTGTAATTGCGATAAAGGTAAAAATCATACCAGGAGCCCCAAATAGAAAAGCTACTGCTCCAAAGAAATCTCCTTCTCCAAAAGGTGTTTCCGTTACAGACAAACCCCTGTTTTTCGAAAGGCTTCCTCCCCAATAAAAAACTGTATTTGCCCATCCTGTTATAATCATTCCCCAACCAACCCAAAAAGCTCTACTACCTGAAATTTGAAGTCTTTTCATCAAAAGTGCAACGCCAGCAATCATAACTCCATTAAGAATTCCGCCAACATGGGCCGCTTGCCATCCACGAGTTGATCCAGGAATGGTGATATCCCAAACGGGTAATGGCCATATAGTTACACCATCGAGTAATGAAAAGACTAGCATTAGCCCAGCGACTAACCCAATTAACAAAACAAGCATCCCATGACCTATGACTAAAAGAGACAGTTTCTGACTCTGTTCTTTTGATAAATTCATTATGATCTCTCCTTAATTATTAAAATTTCAAAATATCTTTTTTTCTAACAAAACATCCATGTCGTCTTGTGTTAGGGTTAGCGTATTATTTCCCGAGGAATAAAATTCTCTCCATGCAATAGCAATTTCACTTTGTTTGTCATTACAAATAGGATGATTTCTTGGATGATAATCCCGCTTGAGAACTGGTAAGGCTGTGTATCCCAGCTCAAAACCAAAAGAGAGGAAGAATTTCCATGCTTTGAAAGTTTTGAATAAAGAGGAGTAATAACCTTCTTTTTTTATCATATGAGAGTACGCCTTAAAGGTTTCCTTAACAATATGGCAATACGTTAAAACAACCATATAACGCCGGTACCATTCTTTTTTTTCGTAAAAAAATTTAAAAAAATCAAAAGCAACAGAACCGTGCTCCACTTCTTCTACTTGATGCCACACCCAAAATGCCCTGACTGTTGGATCTGCAACTTCCATAAGTTCCTTGTATCTCTTTAGGATAATCATACCGCCGAGGAAAGTGAAGGTTTCATAACCAGCTGTAAAACCAATTTTAAATTGTTTGTTTTTTCTTTCTAATGCTTTGTTAAAATAACTTTTGGCATCCATATCTAGTTTTTCTAATTTTGGGTAACTTTCTTGCATTGCCTTTGTCCACAACAAAAAATTAAAAGCATGTTGGGATTCCTGACCAATAATATTATTGATGTCTTTGATAAGATTTCCATCCTCTATTTCTGGCATGTATTCTCTCATGACTTTTACCAAGAATTTCTCAAAATATGGGATATGAATTCCTAAAGCATTCATAAAAATTGAAAACTCCGGATTTGTTTCACTCCAAACCGGATTATGGTTTTCAACTTTTTTAAATTTGAATCGTAGATCCCTAATGGGTATTTTGTCCATAGGGTGCGAGGCTAAAGATAACTCATCATCATTTTGGTATATTTTTTTCAATTTTTTTACCTATAATACGTTGATCTTATTAAATTTTTTATTTTACTTCTACTATTGAATTGTAAAAATAATGAATTTGAAAGAATTCTTATGATTTTAAATATTTTTTGTTGGGCTTTACTCTTTCTTAAATTAAATTTATAAAAATTTGATATATGAAAGCTATCTTATTAATTAATATAGGATCCCCAATGGATCTTAAAATTTCCTCAATTCGGAAATATCTCAGAGAGTTTTTATCGGACGATAGTGTTTTAGATTTTCCGAAAATATTACAGTTTATTTTGGTGAATTTTATTATTGTTCCTTTTAGGTCCCCAAAAACAAAGATAGCGTACGAACAGATATGGACTGATCAGGGCTCACCTTTAATAACCAATACCCGTTCTCTTGCTCAAAAATTAAGTGAGAAGATTAATATTCCCGTCGAAGTCTCTATGCGTTACCAAGAACCTTCAATAAAGGATGGCTTAAATAATCTCATTGCTAAAGGATGTAAAGAGATTCTTGCCGTTCCTCTCTATCCCCAATATTCCCAATCGACATCTCTATCAACAAAACTAAAAATTGAAAGTGTTGTAAAAAATATAGAAAATGATGTGTCAGTAAATATTTCTGAACCTTTTTTTCGTGAGAACGGATATATTTTAGCACTCAAAAATAGTATTCAGAATAATCTTCCCAATGAATATGACTATCTGTTATTCAGCTACCATGGTATTCCAGAGAGACATGTTAGGAAGGTCGATCCCAAGGTCTCGTATTGTTTTTCAACCGATGATTGTTGTGATATAGAATCTCCCTCACACGCATTCTGTTACAGACATCAGGCATTTTCAACATCGAAGCTGTGTGCAGAAGAGATAGGTTTAGAAAATGAAAAATGGAGTGTATCCTTTCAATCCAGAATAGGGCCTGGATGGCTCACACCCTTTACCGATAAGGTTTTAGAGCAACTTCCCAAGAAGAATATTAAAAAACTTGCAGTTGTATGCCCTTCATTTGTAGCCGATAATTTGGAAACATTAGAAGAAATGGAAATTAGAGGAAGAGAGACTTTTCTTAATTCCGGAGGTAAAGAATTTACCTATATACCATGTCTCAATGATGATAGTATTTTTGTAGATTTTCTATCTGATTTTGTTTCTAGATAACTTATAGAGGGGCTTATAAATGTTAACCAAAGCTGATGATTACCCTGTCCATCAATTAGCCAGCCCCATTTCAGAAGTTGGTAGTTCCAGAAATTTTTATGACCGTTACTTCTTTAACGGCTATACAAAAGATAAAAAGGTATATTTTGCAGCAGCTTTATGTGTTTACCCCAATTTAAATATTATGGATGCTGCGTTTACGGTTGCTTATGAAGGGAAACAGCATAATTGCAGGGCATCACGAATATTAAATGAGGAAAGATTAAATACCAAAGTTGGATCTATTGAAGTTAATGTTCTCGATGCTCTACAAAGATTAGAAATAAAAGTTGATGACAAGGATGCCAATATATCCGCAGACCTGATTTTTGACGGAATCTATCAAGTAATGCAAGAACCAAAGATGAAACTCTATAGCGGCCCAAGGTTAGTTATGGACACTTGCAGAATGGTTCAACAAGGTGTATGGGAAGGACAAATAAATCTGCAAGGTGTTGATCTAGAGATTGACCGTGAAACCACGATTGGTACCCGAGATAGATCATGGGGGGTAAGGCCGGTAGGGACCCTTGATAGCCAACCTATAGTTCCCCTAGAAATTCCCCAGTTTTACTGGTTATGGAATCCTACACATTTTGACGGTTTCTCGACTCACATTTATTTTGTCGATAATGAATCGGGAAAAACTATTAATGGCCATTCTGTATTACAAGATAAAAACAATTCTAAAATTGAAGAACTATCAAATTTGGAAAAGAGAGTTTCTTATAAAAAAGGATCCAGAAGAGTTGATTCCCTCATTATAAATGCTGAAAGAAAGTCAGGAAAAGACCTGAGGATGACAATTAAGCCCGAGAATAAAATATTCATGTGCGGATTAGGATATATGCATCAAGAATGGGGTCACGGTCACTATAAGGGTGAAAATGAGACCACCTACGATAGTTACAACTTGGAAGAAGATCCCCATGACCCTCCATTTTTGCATATCCAGTCTGTATGCACTGTAGAACTTGTCATGGATAAAAATAATTATAAAGGCTTAGGGGTTTTGGAGGAGCTAATTTTAGGGCCTCATAAACCGAGTGGATTCAAAGACCTTTTTGATCGGTAATCATGCCAGTAAGTACAGAAAAGAATTTTGAGAACAAATTACTGCTTCTTGGAGAGTGGTTTCATTCCCAAGATAAGTTTTCAGGCCAAAAATTAAAAATCAAACCTCGCAAAAGCTCAATAACCACAGGCTTTTCAAACGAAACTTTTGTTTTCAATCTGTCATCTAAAAAAATGAATGAAGAGTTTGTTTTGAGATTAAAGCCAAGTGGTTTTAAAGTTTTCCCCAATTACGATCTTCATTTTCAGGTAAGAATAATGAGAATACTGAGAACAAAAGGGCTTCCCACACCCGAAATTCTTTATTATGAGGCAGATGAGTCAATTATAGGTTCTGAATTTTATATTATGAACTTTATTGAAGGAGAAGCACCTTCTGACAATCCTCCTTATCATACGGATCCTGAGGGAATGATGGGCAAGGCTTCGCAAGAACAAAGACGAAGTGTATGGCTGGAGTGGCTGTATTATATGAGTATTTTACATTCTCAAGAATTGGAAGAGTTGGATTTAGATGAATTCTTAGGGGGCCAGATAGGAACCGGAAGCTTGGATAAAGAATTGATCTATTATGAAGAATTTTTAAAATGGGGAATGGAGGGAGAAGAAAACCTTGTATGTGAAGAAGCATTAAAGTGGT
>JAYYUG010000059.1:0-3235 GCA_036344135.1 Pseudomonadota bacterium
AATATATGTCTAAATTTGAAAGAATATATTTTTCACCTTTTAACGAACCAGAAGGCTTAAACTTTTTTGGTAAGAAAATTACTAGATACTTTAAGAGAAAAGAAACTAATCAAATAGATTTTGACAAGCTTAAGAAAGACATAGGTAACTTTAAAAAAGAAGAAAAAAAAATATTAATTGCATGCTCTAGTAGAAATTCAATATTTAGGCTTGGTAAAATTTTAGATAATCATAATATTGAATCAACTAAAATTAACAAATGGACAGACTACGCCGAAGGAAATATCTCAAAAATTAAAATGTCTGTTACTCCTCTAAGTGGTGGTTTTGAAATTGACAAATATGTGTGTATTTCTGAACAAGATATTTTTGGAGAAAAGTTTTATAGACAAAGATCAACTAATAAAGCCAAGAAATTTATTAAAGAATTATCTAATATAATTCCTGGAGATTATGTTGTTCATATTGATCATGGTATAGGAAGATTTGAAAATTTAGAGACCATTGAGATTGAGAAATCAAAACATGAATGTTTATTGTTAAAATATTCTAATAATGATCGGTTATACCTACCTGTTGAAAATTTAGAAGTAATTACGAAATATGGTTCTGATGGTTCAGATGTATTATTAGATAAGCTGGGAGGAGGTAATTGGGAAAGAAAAAAAACGAGAATTAAAAATAAAATAAAACTCTTAGCAAAAGATCTTATAGAAATTGCAGCAAAAAGAAATCTCTCAAAGGCGGATATTTTTGAAACCCCTGTTGAATTTTATAATGAATTTTGTTCAAGATTTCCGTACGAAGAGACTGAAGACCAAACGAATTCTATTGAAGAAGTTATTCAGGATCTAAAATCAGGAAAACCTATGGATCGTCTAATATGTGGTGATGTTGGTTTTGGAAAAACTGAAGTTGCGCTAAGAGCGGCCTTCCTAGTTGCGATGAGGGGTAAACAAGTTGCCATTCTAACGCCAACAACGTTGTTAGCAAGACAACACTTTCAAACGTTCTTAGATCGTTTTTCTAATCTTCCAATACGCGTGAATGAGTTATCTAGATTGTCTACAGATAAAAAAAGGGTTATTGAAGAAATCACCAATGGTGTTTCAGATATTACAATAGGCACACATTCATTATTATCAAAAAAAATTAATTTTAAGGATTTAGGTCTTTTAATTATAGACGAAGAACAACATTTTGGTGTCAGCCATAAAGAACATTTAAAAAGAATTAAATCCGATATACATGTATTAACCTTAACGGCAACTCCAATCCCTCGAACTCTACAATTAGCTATGACAGGCGTGAGAGATTTATCAATAATTGCTACTCCTCCAGTCGATAGAAGATCCATAGGAACTTTTATTTTTGAAAATGACACTTTGATTATCAAAGAAGCATTAATGCGAGAAAGGTATAGAGGAGGTCAGAGTTTTTATATTGTTCCAAGAATATCCGATATAGAATTTGTTACAGATTTATTAGATCGTAACCTTCCTGATTTAAATTATGTAGTTGCTCATGGTCAAATGCCATCAAAACAATTAGAAGAAAGAACTAATGATTTTTATAAAGGTGAATACGATATTTTAGTATCTACAAGTATAATAGAATCCGGTCTAGATATCCCAAATGCTAATACACTAATCATTCACAAGTCTAATTTATTTGGCCTTTCTCAGTTATATCAAATAAGAGGAAGGGTAGGGAGGTCTAATGTTAAGGCTTATTCATTAATAACTTATGAGAAAGAAAACTTACTTGGATCAAATGCATTAAAAAGGTTAGAGGCACTCCAGTCTCTCGACTCCCTAGGAGCTGGGTTTAATCTGGCTAGCTATGATATGGATATAAGGGGGTCAGGAAATCTATTGGGCGAAGAACAATCCGGTCATATAAAAGAAATTGGTTTAGAATTATACCAAGAGATGCTCCAAGAAACAGTTTTAGAGATGAAAGACAATCCTCAAAAAGAAATTCAAGATAAATGGTCACCTAAAATATCACTTAATTTATCTACCTTTATACCTGAAACTTATATTGAAGATATTAATATAAGAATGGATTTTTACAGAAGATTATCGATAATAACAGAAAACCACGAAGTAGAAAAAATAGAAATTGAGCTAGTTGATAGATTTGGAAGCTTACCTGATGAGGTAAAGGCTTTACTAGATGTAATATTAATTAAAAATATATGTAAAAGTATTAATATAGAAAAAATTGAATCCGGAAAAGATGGTCATTTAATTAAATTTAAGGATAATTTCTTTAAAAACACCGATGCGCTTATTGATTATGTTTCTTATTCAAATTCAAAAGTAAAATTTAAACCCAATGATAGGTTATTTTTCAAAAGCCCTGACAATTTGAATATAATTGAATCTATTAATAAAAATTTAGAAGACCTTGTAGAGCTAAACAGTTTGTGATGGAATTGTTTTTATAATTTTTACGTTTTTAGTCAATTATTCTTTAACTGACTTCCTAGATATATTGATATGATCTACATTTTTTATATATCTAAAGTTCGGTTTTCTTTTTTCAATAAAAGCTTTAACACCTTCTTTAAACTCGTCTTGATCACAAAAATACTCTTGTGTGTCTCTTTCATAATCTAGTTGCTGATCTAGTGTTGAAATAAGAGCGTGATCATGTGCAGCCACAACTGCTTTTAACCCTCTTATTGCGCTATCAGATATTCTTTTTGCTATTGATATTGCTATATCTAATAATTCATCATCTGGAACATATTTCCATATTAAACCCCAATCATAAGCAGTTTTTGCATCGAGATCATCTCCCAGTAAAGCAAGACCGTTTGCTTTTGCTCTTCCTATAAGATTAGGAACCAACCATGATGCACCAACATCGGGGATAATTCCTAATTGTGGAGCAAAAACTAATTTAAATTTAGCTGATTCAGCGGCAATCACAATATCCGCACACAATGCTAAACCAACACCTCCGCCTGCCGCTATACCATTAATAGCGGATATCACCGGTTTTTTTGAACTAACTATTGATCGAACAAGCGGATTAAAGCCAACCTCCATAGCATTAGCGGTACTTTTCCCCGATGACCACCCTTCTTCAATAGGCCAATCTCCCCCAGCTAAATCTGCTCCAGCGCAGAACCCTCTGCCATTGCCAGTTAGAATTATTGAACGAATGGATTTATCATCTTGGCACTCTTCAATGCTTTTCAATACTGCTTCAACTAAAGGTCTAT
>JAYYUG010000060.1:0-7227 GCA_036344135.1 Pseudomonadota bacterium
CTTTATCAAACTTGATGTCGAACTCTAGAAGAACGGAACCAAAATTTTGTCCAGCTATCCCAGACATTTCTTCTAGGCCCTCTAAACTTTTCATCTCGACTTCCATGGGTTTAACCAGAAGTCTTTCTGAGTCTTCTGGAGAAATACCTTCGTGAGGTACCATTACATATATAAACGGAACATCAATATCTGGTTCTGCGTCTTTAGGTATCGTTATATAGGTAACGGTACCAATGGTGATTAAAATCACCATTAAGAAAACAACCGTTTTTCTTGCTGCCATTATATAATCTATGATGTTTATCAAATTTTACTGTCCTCTAATCTGTATTTAATCTTTTCACCATTCGATACGAATTCATGTCCGACTACAATTATCAGCACTTTTTCAGGTAGCCCAGTAATCCATACAGATTCTCCCTCATCCCCAATAATTGTAACCTCAGAGAATTTAGCTAGACCTTCATGATCAATATGTCTTACCCCAACCAAGCCTTCTTCATTAAGTGTAAGAGAGGAGGGGGGAATTAGATGCCCTTTAACTTGGGCTGTAGGAATAAATAGCTCAGCTGTAATACCATCTTTCAATTCATAATTTTCATTGGGCACTTCCATCTCGATACGAAAGGTTCGAGTAGCCGCGTTAGCTGTTTGTGATATGTAATTAACTAAACCTCTAAGATTCTGGCCGGTTGATAATTTGACTTCTCCAGTAACGCCTTTTTTTATATTAGTTATATCTTTTTCGGAAACTTCTCCTGTAACTTTTATTGGATTGTAGTCAACGACTCGACCACATGGATTACCAATTGCAAGAAAATCTCCAATTTCTACTAACTTTTCATTAAATATCCCGTCGAAGGGGGCTCTGATATTAATATTGTCGAGTTCTTCTTCCATTTGTTTTACAAGAGCTTTTGAAGCATCATATGCTGCTTGTGAGGCAGCCGCTTGTGTTTGTGAACGATATCCTTTTTCTACTAATGTTTTTGATGCTTGCCATTCAAGATCTCTTTGCTTCATTAATGCCTTTGCTTCATCAAGTTTTGCTTCTCTAGAGTCAACTGATTGTTTGCAAATAACTTCTCCTTTAGAAACGAAATCACCTTTATCAAGATATATTTCTTCAATTATACCTGTTGTTTCGGCCGAAATTAAAACTTCTCTTTCGGCTTCGGTTCTTCCTCTTAACACTACGAAAGACAGCTTTTCTACAGCTTCAAATTGTCTGGCCCTTACTAGGGTTGTGTTAGTCTGTTTAGAAGTAATTTCAATTTTTTCAATTGAACCTCTTCCGTCTTTTAAAAAAACACCAGACAACATCCACAAGATGAGCAAACCAAATGTCATTAATGCAGCTTTTATGGTTTTATTCATTTATATTCTTTCATAATACAGATTAAAAAGATGACGCTTGCGTCATTTTTTATGATATAGATACTCTTTCATTATATTGCAAGGATAAAAAGGTAATTATTCAACTATTAAAAAAAATTAATTTTTTTATTTTCTTGTTTGATAATAACGATTTAAATTGCTAAGAATTGCCCTTATCTTAAAAATGGGTGATTCAGAAGTTGACATTCTAATGGTTTTTTAAAAGAGTATTAATTACAAATACAACATTGAATTAGATTAAATGTTTTTTTGTTGTAATGTTAGTCTAAATAGATGGGGGTCTTATGTCTTTAAATTTATTTTCCAAATTATGCGTACTTTTTAGCTTTTTAGCTATTGCACCATTCTTATCATCACAGGCTCAAAAGGTTATAGAACCGGCTCGTCAGCTGGATCCGGTGAGATCTCTTTTTGCACAATCAAATATTGGTGCAAAAGAGTCTCAAGACCAAATAGATGTGATAGATGATACTACAAACGGAATAGTTCAAGAGTTTCGTCAAAATTACCAACAACTAAAAGATCTCACAATTTACAATGATCAACTTGAAATTCTAATTGATAGACAAGAAAGAAAAATGGTTAGAGTAGAGCAAGATATAGCAAGAATAAGCAGCTTAACTAGGTCGGTTATGCCTCTCATGTTCAAAATGATAGATGCTTTAGACACTTTTGTAGAACTTGATACTCCTTTTTTAATCGAAGAGAGAAGAAATAGGGTCTCGAATCTAAGAAATCTTATGAATAATCCAGACGCTTCCCCAGCAGAAAAATATCGAAAGATTGCGGAAGCTTATGAAATCGAGAACGAGTATGGGCGTACTATTGAGGCCTACACAGGGAAGGTAAGTCCGGATGACGATCGGACTGTCAACTTTTTAAGGATTGGTCGTAATTCTTATGTTTACCAAACTCTAGATGGGGACGAACAAGCAGTTTGGAGTCAAAGTCGCGGTGAATGGCAACGATTAGGTGGATCCTACCGCCTACCAATACAAGTTGGTATCCGTATTGCGAATGAGCAGGCAGCTCCAGACTTGATGGTAGTGCCTTTAGAAATATCATCGGAATAGGGAGATAAAAATGAAAAATCATTTAGATAAAAAATCTATTATTAGAAGTGTAGTCGTCTCCTTTTTTGTGTTGACCTTTATGGTTTTTACTACCTCAGTGAGAGCACAAGATGCTGAAGAAGAAGAGATTCCAGTAGAAGTAACTTCTCTTGCCGAGTTGATACTAAAGGTTCAAGAGGAAGCACTTTATGATAGTGAGCAAGATCGCCAAAGAGTAGCGAAATTTGTAGCCGAAAGAGATACTCAGCAAAGAGTTTTAACCAAGACGCTTGCTGACCTTCAGGTTCAAGAGGATAGGGCAATAGTATTAGAAAAAACATTTGATGATAATGATGTCAAACTAAGCGAGCTAGAAGACCTTAAGGCCGAAAGACTAGGGGCTTTTGGAGAATTATTTGGTGTAGTTAGAGGAACTGCAAGTGAAATGGGAGCCCAAATCAAGGAGTCCATTATTAGTGGCGAACTGACTGGTCGTCATACAACCCTTACAGAGCTTGCTAAATCGCAGAAGTTACCATCAAATGATCAACTCGAGTTGTTGTGGTTTCATTTAATTGAAGAAATGAAAGCCCAAGGTGAAGTTAAAAGTTTTACAGGAACTATAGTTGATGTTGATGGAAGTTTTTCTGAAGAAAAAGTTGTGAGAGTTGGACCATGGACAGCGTACGATAGAAGAGGAAATTTCTTAGGATATTTACCTGATGATGAAAGGTATAGAGTTCTTGGAAGACAGCCTCAAGCAAGATTCTTAGATCTTGGAGATAATGTTGTAGATGGCGATCCTGGGGATATTGTCAAAGGGGCCATTGATCCATCAAGAGGGGCAATATTAGGATTGCTTATTCAAACACCAGGTTTAACTGAACGTATTAACCAAGGCGGTGTTGTAGGTTATGTAATCCTTGGTATATTAGCTTTAGGCTTACTTCTTTCGGCTGAAAGAATCTTCAGACTAACATCAGTTTCAAGAGCTGTACGCTCTCAATCAAAAGATGTAGATAATCCAAAAGAAAACAATCCTCTTGGTAGGGTTTTGAAGGCTTATCAATCAAATAAGACGGCAGATGTTGAAACTTTAGAACTAAAGCTTGATGATGCGATATTAAAAGAATTACCTTCTTTAGAAAGAGGAATTAATTTTATAAAACTTTTATCATCTGTAGCGCCATTGTTAGGTCTTTTAGGAACAGTTGTAGGGATGATCGTAACCTTCCAAGCCATCACATTGTTTGGTACCGGTGATCCTAAGTTAATGGCTGGCGGTATTTCTCAAGCACTTGTAACTACTGTTCTTGGTCTAACTACAGCAATTCCTTTGGTTCTTCTACATTCAGTTGCACAACAAAGAAGCCGATCTATTCAGCAAGTCCTAGAAGAACAAAGTGCAGGTATTATTGCTGAAAGAGCAGAATCTGGTTAATTGTATAACAGGGGCGGTTAATGAGTGATTTTCTTCTAAAATTAATAAGGCCAGATCTAGCCTATAGCTCTTTAAGAGATTTTTTAGAGCTTGGAGGAGATGTGTTGTTGGCTATTATGCTAGCGACATTTATTATGTGGTCCTTAATAATTGAGAGATATTGGCATTATGCTACTGCGCAGAAAAAGATTTCCAAGAAAGTTATTGGTGGTTGGAACGAGAGAACCGACCATAGCTCATGGTACGCAAGAAGGATTAGAGAAAAATTAATCAGCGAAGTTAAACAATCCAGTGAAAGAGGTTTAATTTATATCAAAACTCTTGTTGCAGCTGCGCCTCTACTTGGATTACTTGGTACAGTTACTGGTATGGTAGAGGTTTTTGATGTTATGGCTATCACAGGATCTTCTAATGCTCGTGCTATGGCGGCTGGAATTTCGAAGGCTACTTTACCAACTATGTCAGGTATGGTTGCATCATTGTCTGGTTTATTTTTTATTGCTCAATTGGAATCGCGCTCCAAAAGAGCAATTGCAAGTGTTGAGGATCAATTATCCTTATCATAAAAAAAGAAGTTAATAGGAGAAAAGAATGAGACGAAGAACAAGAATTGACGAAGAAAGTGAAATTAATATAACTCCACTTCTTGATATTGTTTTCATAATGCTCATTTTTTTCATTGTAACAGCAACCTTTGTTAAGGAATCCGGAATTGATGTAACTAGGCCTGATTCAGAAACGGCTCAGCAACAAAACCGGGTGGGAATTCTAATTGCTATAAGCGACAAAAATGAAATATGGATTAATCGAAGGTTGGTGGAAATAGATGCTGTGCAAGCTAACGTGGAGAAATTACACGCTGAAAACCCTCAAGGAGGTGCAGTGATCCAGGCTGATGAACGTTCTCAGGTTGGCCTAATGGTGGAAGTCATTGATGCTGTTAGATTAGCTGGGGTAGAACAATATTCCATAGCGGCGTCACAAAAGAATTAGGAAAAAATAACCTTGTTTGAACAATTAAAAAACTTTTTGAACAAAATTGGCGAAGTAGAATTTGCCGGCTACACTTTAAAAGAAGTCGACAGCAGAATTACAGCGGTTCCATTAGCTGGAATAGTTACAGTTTTTCTATTTCTGGTTATGCAAGCTTTAGTTACGAGCGATGAATATGATTTGGGTGAAGAGGGTGTAAATATTAATATTAGTTTCTTGAGGCAGTTGCAGGATACTGAAACACAAACCGCAAAGAAAAAACCAAATAGACCGGAGCAAGAACAGGAACCTGATCCACCAGATATGGATATTCCTGAGACCCCTAGGCCAGAAATGAATGCAGAAAGTATCGCCACCCCAGATTTTGCTGGACCTCAATTTGGTGCTTTCTCAGCTTCTACTGATGCTGATGTACTTCCGATTGTTAAGGTTCCCCCTCAATACCCTCGTAGAGCAACACAAAGAGGAATAGAAGGTTGGGTTTTAGTAGAATTTACAATTACAGCTACAGGAGCTGTTATTAATCCTATGGTTATAGATGCCGATCCCCCAGGGATTTTTAATAGATCAGCTATGAGAACTATTGTGAAATGGAAATATAAGCCTAGAATATTAAATGGAAAAGCCGTTGCAAGACCGGGTGTTCAACATTTAATTACTTTTGAGTTAGAAGATGCAAAATAATTTTTTTAAATTTTTTAAGGGTCTAGTGTTTGGGGTTGTTTTAATATCCTTTGCAATGCCGGTATCCGTCGTTTTTGAAAATATATTTGATGGAACAGTTTACGCTGCGAAGAAAGAAAGAAGAAAACCTCCTAAAGCAAGAAGAACGCAGACTATGACTAAGAAAGTGGGAGCCGAATTCATAAAGGCTCAGGAAGCTTTATCAGAAGATTTACCTGATAGAGCACTTGGTATATTAGAGGGCCTTTTTAGAAGAGAAGACCTTAGAGATTTTGAAAAGGCTCAAATTACAAGACTTCAGGCATATGTTTGGGCGGAAAAAGATGATTACCCTAAAGCTATGATTTACCTTCAAAGAGCTTTTAGCTATAACGCTCTTCAACCGCAAGCCCAGTTGGATTTACAGTATCAAATTGCTCAGCTTAGTTTAGCGTTAGATAAATGGAAAGAAGGGGAGGTTCTACTGACTCAGTGGTTTAGAGACGCAGAGGCATTAGGATCACCACCTGGGCCGTCGGCACATGCATTGCTGGCCCAGATTTACTTATATTTTGCATCCGAAGAAAAGAAAGATTCACCTGAGGAAGCCCAATTCTATAGAAAGGCTGAACCGCATGCACAGATAGCAGTATTTAGGGCTACGGAACCAAGAGAAAATTGGTATCAGTTATATCTTTCAATTCTTCTTTTCGACGATCGCTATGAGGAGGCCGTTCCAATTCTTGAAGCTATGGTTTACAGATTTCCCGAAAAGAGAAACTACTATAGACAACTTGCTGCTTTGTATGCGGAGCTTAAGAGGGAGGAAGATTCTTTTCAAATCCAACAAATAATGCATAACAAAGGCATGTTAGAAAAACATGATGAACTGTTAAGAATTTCACAATTATATTTGTATTACGATATTCCATTTAAGGCAGCCGTCATAATGGAAAAAGAATTAGAGGACGGAAGAATTAAGGATGAAGAAAAGTATTGGGAACAACTTGCAAATGCTTGGCTTTCTTCTCGTGAGTGGCGAAAAGCAATACCGCCCCTTCAGAAAGCCGCAGAAATGTCAGAAGACGGTGAGTTATTCTTAAGGTTGGGTCAAACTTTTATGCAAGAAGAAGAATGGGAAAACGCAGAAAATTATATCAAGTATGCAATCAAAAAAGGTGACTTGGATAATCCTGGAAGAGCTTGGTTGTTGCTCGGAATTACTAGAAACAAAAAGGGAATTGAACACGAAAAATCCGCACTTTTTGCTTTTAAGAGGTCGACTGGATATGAAGATATGGAAGCTGATGCACGCAGGTGGGTGAGGGTCATAGAAGCTAAGCAAGCCAGACGTGAAGCCGACAAAATAGCTACTGCAGCAGCAGAAGCCGAGTTGGCAGACGATAGTATTTATTTCAATTAATTACTTAACAGAATCAAGATATTTAATGATTGGAGCTCCATCTAGGCATGCGCCTATTTTTGCTCCTACCGCCCTAAAGTGATCGCTTTTTCCGTGTGCATCAACACTGTCTTGGTTATTATAATGTTCCAAAACAACATATGTATTCTCCTGTTCGCGATCTTTTGCAATTTGGTAAAAAATATTACCTTCTTCATTTGATCTGACTTGACCAGTTAACTCAATGAATAATTCTTCAAATTCAGAAATTTTTTCTT
>JAYYUG010000061.1:0-7606 GCA_036344135.1 Pseudomonadota bacterium
ACCCCCCCACCCCCCCCCCAAAACCCCTACCACACCATGCATTGAGGGAGTCTTGAATCGTATCTCTAATAATTGTTTCCATGGAAAAGGTTGTTTCTTGATTGTTGGAATCTTTCAAATTATCTTCTACATTAAATTCATCATCATCAGACAAGCTTTTTTCTTCCATGGTCGAGCTTTCGTCAGTTTCATCCTCTAATATGTCTGTTAATTCATAAATATTATCGTCTTCATCAAGATCTTCTTGACGATCATCAATAGAAGATTTCTCGTTAGAAATTACCTCCTTAATAGAAGACAAAATTTCATCAACTGACATTTCGGGTTTATTTTCTTCTGCCGACATAAGGACACTTTACATCATGATACGTCGATATCAATCATCATTTCCAATAACTTGGATTCTTTTTAATCCAATTCTAGTATTTTTAACACGGTTATAATTAATTTTCGGATCATAAGGATCAACCTTTAAAGACAAATTATGTGGAGAAAGATTTCCCAAATAAAAAGAAAGTAAAAACATGGATATATTTGAGTCATTCTCAGCTCTGACTAAAGCCACCCTTGCATCTAGATTTTCTTGCTCAGCATCAAGAATATCGAGTGTAGTTCTTGTGCCTAATTGAAATTCTTGTTTGACACCTTCCAAAGCTATTTGATTTGCTCTAACTTGTTCTTTAGTAGAAGATATCTTTAGAAGAGAAGATTTGTAATTAGCGTAAGTTGTCTTCACGAATTTCTTCAATTGTCTTTTTGAATCAATAATTAAGTATTTGTCTCTAGTATTAATTTCTTGAGCCTTTCTTATATTTGACCAATTCAAACCTCCATAAAAAATTGGTATTTTTATCGTTCCTGTTATCTGATATTGATCAACATCTTCATTCATTAAGAAATTACCTTCCTCGGAATAAATGTATTCTCCAGAAACTGAAATCTTTGGAGAGAGCAGGCCTTTATTTGAGGCTACTTGATATCTTGAAGATTTCTCGGATTTTTCAGTAAATCTAATTATTGGGTTTTGTTTAAGAGCAAATAATAATGCTTCATTCTCGGAAGATGGAATAAATAATTTCTTAATATATGGTTCAAGTTTTTCTGGCTCATTTCCAATAATCGATTTGTAATTCGCCTTAGTTCCTTGCATTCGGCTTCTCGCTTCTGCCAAAGTTGCGATAGCTAATGATAACCTCGCCTCAGCTTGAGCTACGTCAGTTAAAGTCAATTCGCCCACATCAAACTGTATTTGAGTTGCTATTAATCTTTCTTTAAGTACTTCAAGATTGCTTTCTCTTAAACCAACAATTTGTTCACTTTTAAGATAATTAAAATAAGCCTCTGCCGCATCGTATAGTAACTCCTGTTCTAAATAATTTAAATTTTCTCTTCCGGCAGAAACTTTGTTAACTGCGCTTAATCTATTATTAATTAAACTTCCCCCTGCGAAGATAATTTGATTAGCAGAAATTGAACCAGATAAAGGATTTGTCTTAACTTTGCTTAATTCACCATATTCTAGGTTTGTTTCACTATAGCTCCCTATAACCTCTATATTTGGAAAAAATCTGGATGTTGCAGCACTAACATCCTCATCAAACGATCTTAACTCAGCTCTTTTTGAATTTATTATAGGATTAGAAACGTAAGCATTGCTTAAAGCCTCTTCGAGATTTTCTGATTTAACGTTATTAAACAACAAAGAAATACTTAAAAAAACAAAGATTAATATCTTAAATTTAACCATTAATAACTCCTAAATACAAAAAGATGACGCATGCGTCATCTTTATAAGTATTAATCTTATTTTGTAAAGTAAATAAAATTGTCAATGATATAAGAATTATTACTTCTCTTCATATTTTTCAGGTGATATTGATTATACTAAGTAATTCGGCCACGTGGCGGAGTGGTTACGCAGCGGCCTGCAAAGCCGTGTACGTCAGTTCGATCCTGACCGTGGCCTCCATTTACTGCTTAAATATGGCAGAACAAGGAGGATTATTATGTCAGTTGAAGAGAATAAGCGAGTAGTGCATGAATTTTTCAACGCAGTGTCGAATGATAATTTCGAAGTTGCTCTTAGCGTCCTAGATGTAGACATAGTCTGGACTATCATAGGTGATACACCCGTATCGAAAACTTTTCGAGGTCTAAAGGATGTAGAAGAGAATCTGCTTAAAGAAATATTCCGACGCACAAAACGAGAGGCAGGTATTAATTTAGAAGTTGTTGAAACCATCTCCGAAGGCGATAAGGTTGTAGCGCGCGTTCAAGGCACAGTTGAAGCTAAATACGGCCCTTACAACAATACTTATTGTCATGTGTTTAAAGTGCGTGATGGAAAAATCATTGAAGATATCGAATATCTAGATACTGCTCTTATTCAAAAAACATGGTATGGCAGAACTTTAAACTGAAGGAGAAAAACTAATGGTAGGACCTTTAAATCATGTTGGTGTGGCGGTCCCTTCAATTGAGAAGGCTGCTCAAACCTATAGAGACCTATATGATATTGCAGACATCACAGAACCATCTGAAATGCCAACTCAAGGAGTAAGGTTTTGTTTTGTTAACCTTGAGAATAGCCAAATTGAACTTATTGAACCTTTGGGTGATAATTCCCCTATTGAAAAATTCTTAAAAAAGAATCCTAAAGGGGGCCAACATCACGTTTGCTTTGAAGTTAAAGATATTAATAAAGCTAAATCTGAGATGGAAATAAAGGGGGCAACAGTTTTAAACGAACCGAGGATTGGAGCCCATGGAACTCTAGTTATTTTTATTCATCCCAAAGATAATAACGGCGTTTTAATAGAATTGATGGAAACACCCAAATAAAGCAAAGGCAATGAAAAAAGGTAAAATAATTATAGTTGGGGCAACAGGTGTTATTGGCAATGCTGCCTTGGAAAGATTTGTTTCTTCAGGTTGGGAAGTGATTTCTGTTTCTAGAAGGAAACCAGAATGTAAGTCCGGTAGTTTTAATCATATTTCGATAGATTTAACAAAAAAGAATGAATGCAAAAAAATTTTCTCTTCAATGAACGACATCACACATGTCCTTTATACTGCTCTCTTTGAAAAGCCGGGTCTAATTCTTGGTTGGTATGAAGAAGATCAAATGCAAATAAATCTTGAAATGATGCAAAATATTATGGAGCCAATTTCGGCCTCAAATCCGGGATTAAAACATGTATCTTTTTTGCAGGGAACAAAGGCTTATGGCGTCCATCATCACAGTATTTCTATTCCAGCAAAAGAATCTGGGTCGCGTGATGATCATGAAAATTTTTATTGGTTTCAAGAAGATTATATCAAATCACTTCAAAAGAATTCCAACTGGACATGGACAATCTTTAGACCACAAATTGTTTTTGGTTATTCTTACGGAACCGCAATGAATCTTATTCCTATTATAGGTATCTATGCTGCAATCTGTAATGAAACAAAAAAACCTTTTAGTTTTCCCGGTAGGTCAAATGTTATACTTGAAGCTGTAGATGCAAGACTTATTGCAAAAGCTTGTGAATGGGCAGCATCTAACAAAGAAAGTGAAAACCAAATCTTCAATATTACTAATGGCGACGTTTTTACTTGGGGTGATGTTTGGTCAACAATATCTCAGTGTTTAGATGTAAACCCTGGCTCAGATAACCAAATTCAACTAAGCGCGTGGCTTCCAAAACAAAGTAAAATTTGGGAAAGTATAGTTGATAAATATGATTTGAAAAAAAACAAGTTAAGTGAAATGCTTGGTGAATCTCATTATTATGCAGATTTTTGCTTTGGACATGGGGTAACGGAAAATATTAAAGCGGCTTTGGTAAGCACAATCAAGCTTCGTCAAGCTGGGTTTCATGAATGCATTGACACTGAAGAAATGTTTAAAGAACTCTTCAACGAATTCCAAGAAAGAAAAATTCTTCCGAAATTCAAATAATTATTTATTTCCTTTTATCGTAAAAAATAATCCTAGTACAAACAAGAATAATTGCTCTGTAGTAAAAATTTTTCCGGAAACAAACCAGTCTCTGTGAGCTAAAGAAAAAGCCCCTATCATAATTACAATTATAGCTCCCCCTGAGAGTCTTGTAATCACGTTACCAAGGGAACCCGAGATAAATCCCCCTACAATTATACCAACTCCTGAAATCAATTCGCCTAAAGCTACTAATGAACTTATTACTTCAGGAAAAGGTACATTCCAAAATTCGAAACCGGAAGTTAATCTTTCTGGAGGGAGAGGAAATTTTCCGTAACTATGCAAAATAAAAGCTATGCCCAGGCTTAATCTTAATAACCAATCAGAAATACTAATAAAAGGGTTAGAAACTCTGTCTAAAAAATCACTAAATTTATTCATCAGACTTTTCCCTAACTAATTTCTTCTTTTTATAATGAGCAAGATCAATTTGTTTTTGCCTTTCTAATTCTTTATCTACTTTTGATCTTTTATCAGGCGTATTACAAACTGGAATTCCCATAAATTTTCCTTAATCAATACATTGATGTGTTTGGTTCATTTATTACTTTGTTTTGAATGTAACCAAGTTCCGAAATACTTATTTTAATAAAATCTCCTTCTTTTAAGAATTTACCTTCCACACCCCCTACTCCACTGGGTGTTCCTGTCAGAACTAAATCTCCTGGCTCAAGTGTAAATGCCGTAGAAAGATGTTCAACCAAATCAAAACAATTAAAAATAAGATTTTTGGTATTAGATTTTTGTCTTTCCTCTCCATTAACTTCAGTCATTAAATCTAAATTATGGGGATCAGAAATCTCATCTGGGGTGACGATAGCAGGACCAAAAGGACAGTGAGTATCAAAAGATTTACCTATAGTAAAGGTTGGAACTCGAAGCTGCCAATCTCGAACACTTACATCATTGGCAATTGTGTAACCCGCAATAACTTCATTGGCTTTTTCTTTAGGAACATGACGACATTTTTTTCCTATCACAAAAGTTAATTCACCTTCATAATCAAGCATTTCTGAGACCTTGGGGTCATGAATATCGTCATAAGGACCAACCGCAGAAAGTGATTGCTTGTTGAAAATCATAGGTACTTTGGGGGCCTCCATTTCTCTTCCTGAAGCTTTTATTTCTTTAAGATGATCTGCATAATTAAGCCCTATAGCAATAATCTTTGGGGGCCTAGAAATAGGAGCTAGGATTTTAATATCATTTACAGCGATTCTCTTATGCGTTGTTTCAGATAATTTTCTAGCAGCTTTTAATGCTTCTTCACCAGCCTCTAAGAAGCTCAACATATCTTCAGGTAAGGAGCTGTCTTGAGAAAATGGAATAACCTCATCTTTATTTAAAGCCCCTATCTGATTTCTACTTCCATTTTTAAAGCTAATTAAATGCATGGCTTTGCCCCTTTATACATAATTTACATTAAACCTTCATAAGAGCCACCATCTAATTGAATGTTTTGCCCTGAAATATATCCTGCATGTATACTGCAAAGAAACGCACAAGTAGAGCCAAACTCTTTAGGATCCCCAAACCTTTTCGCAGCTAAAGTCGAAATTATCTCATCTCTTGCCTCTTCTCTCGTTATACCTTTACTATTCATCAACATTTCAGTCATAAAGATTTGTCTATCAGTATCAAATCTTTCAGGTAATAAATTATTAATTGTGACATTATATGAGGATACGTCCTTTGAAAGACTCTTACTTAAGGCCGTTAAACCAGCCCTTGCTGAAGTTGATAGACTCATTAGGGGGTGTGGTGATTTAACCATAGCGGAAGTAATATTAATAATTCTTCCAAATTTTCTTTTTTTCATTCCTGGCAGTAATTCTTTTATCAGAAAGACCGCTGCCAACATATTCATTTCCAAAGCGTCAATCCACTGTTCCTTTTCAATATTTAAAAATTCTGCTGGAGCTGGGCCTCCATTATTATTCACTAATATATCAGCATCTGGGCACGCATTAATTAAAGAAATTTTTCCTTCATCTGTATTGAGGTCTGCCTGTACCATAGTTATTTTTGCATCTGCGAACTTATTTAATTCTTGAAAGGTCTTTTCTAAATTTGATTTGTTTCTGCTGTTAATTATAACGTTAACACCCTCTTTCAGTAAAGCCTCCGCACAGGCTCGTCCTAAGCCTTTACTAGACGCACATACTATGGCTTTTTTTCCTTTAATTCCTAAATCCACTAAACCTCCAACTGCGATTGTAAATCGGTTAACAAATCAGAAAAAGAAATATCTTTTGTTGTTGCCCCGAAAACATACCTATCTGGCCTAACAATATAAGTATCACTACTTTGCATAAACATACTAAGCCATTGATTTTCTTTAATTTCTTTATCTTTTAATATTATAAATTTAGCGTTTATCTTGTTAAGGAAAATTGATTCTCTTTTTTTTATATTAATATCAATTTTCGATAAAATAGAAAAATCGTCTCCCAAAATTTTGTCATTTCTTTCTTTAATTTTGGTGTTATGAAATTGGATGGGTTGGGGAAATAATTCACCTATTAAAGGATTATTACAAGAAGATTGATTAAATAAAATACCTTTCTCAAGGCCTGGAATTCTAAAAGATCCATAGCCTCGATTGATAACCTCTTCTGGAATTTCGTCAATAGTATCATCTCTTGAACCTATCGAATATGCTTCCATTAACTTTCCAATAGCAGCTGATCCCTCAACGATAAATTGAGCATGAGGACGTCTTTCGACATTGTATGTTTTAAGGATGTTTTCAGGAAATGATTTTTTCAGAACAAAATTTAATTTCCAATACAAATTAATTGCGTCTCTATAGCCTGACATCATTCCTTGCCCCATAAAGGGTGGGCCTTGATGAGCAGAATCTCCAACTAGAAAAACTTTCTCCTTTTGAAAGCTTTTTGCCAAAACTGAATGAAAACGATAAGAGGCTGACCTTATAACTTTATATTTCTCAGATTCTAACCAGGGTCCTATTAACTCACGAACCTTTCTCTCTTTCATCATTTCATGCTTATCTTCATCATCGAGCAAGAGAAATTCCCATCTCTTAAATGGTTTTGGGAAAGGTATAAATGTTGTCATACGATCTGGGTCACATACTTGGATAGCATAATTTCCAAGATCGTGATCATCATTGGTCTCAACATCAACCACTATCCAATCTTTATCATAACCAAGACTTTCGAGTCTTATTCCACATAATTTCCTTACTAAACTGGAAGCACCATCAGCCCCAATAAGATATCTTGACGTATACTTACATTCTTTCACACTTTCTGAATTATAAGTATTTAGTTCAACAATTTCTGAATTCTGAGAAAAACTCAATAATTCCGTACCCAAAGATATTGTCGTTCCACTGTTTAATAAAAATTCTCTTATTGTTTTATCAGCATAGGGCTGCCAAAAAAAATAAGTCGGGAGCCAACCGTTTCCTGTATAGAAATCATCAGGAAGGTCCATGCCACTTAACCTATTAAGATATTTATCAGTGAAGATAGCTCCTGAGGGATTTGAAGAATGATCGCTATAAGCGCTTTCTAAGTTTACGCGTTGCATTATCCTCAAGCCTTCATCGTCTATATTAGCTGCTCTAGGTAGAGGAAAAATGTTAATATCCTT
>JAYYUG010000062.1:0-9196 GCA_036344135.1 Pseudomonadota bacterium
AATTTTTTCGACATCTTTAGAATTTATATTTATGTGTTTAGAGAGTTTCTCTAAAACCTTGGAACTGTCTTTACCGTTCTCATGAAAATAAGATAATTTAAAATTAGATGAATTTATAACTATAGGAAGACCATTACGATCTAGGAACCTTCCTCTTTGTGGTTGAATGGGAGTAAGTCTGATACGGTTTTTATCGGATAGTAGTGTATATTTTCCGCCTTGCCTGACCTGTAAATTCCAAAGTTGACCTAATACTGCGGCTGATAAAACAAACATACCGCCTCCAACAACAAAAATACGACGAGATATACCGTTATTATCATTATCGAAGTTTGTATTCATTAAGTAATTTTAAACCGATTCCTAGCTATATCCTCCATAAGTTGAACTTAGTGATCTTTGCATATCTTTTAGATTTTCTAGAACTTTTCCTGTTCCCAAAACTACACTGAATAAGGGGTCTTTAGCGTACCTAACTTCTATACCAGTTGCATTCTGGACCACCATGTCAGTGTTTCTTAGAAGGGATCCGCCTCCAGTCAAAGTTATACCGCGCTCCATTATATCGCCACTAAGTTCTGGAGGTGCCATTTCTAATCCTTCTTTAATTGTTTCAACTATATCAAATAATGGCTCTGCCAGGCTTTCAGCTATTTGTCTTTCTGATACTTCTTTTTCTTTAGGAATTCCATCAATTGTATCTCTTCCCTTAATAGTAATCTTTTTGCCCTCGCCGTGCTTTGGGATAATTCCTGATCCTATCATTTTTTTGACATTTTCGGCAGTTACTTCGCCAATTATTAGGTTTTCGTTTCTTCGTAGATAAGAAATTATAGACTCATCAAATTTGTTACCTCCAACTCTTATAGATTTTGAGTAAACTATCCCCTCTAATGACACAATTGCTACTTCAGTAGTTCCCCCTCCAACATCAACTATCATTGACCCTACCGGCTCAATAACCGGTAAGTCGGCCCCTATGGCTGCAGCCATTGATTCTTCTATCAAATACACTCTCCTAGCTCCCGCTGCAATTCCGGCTTCTTGAATAGCTTTTCTTTCAACGGGTGTAGCGCCTGTTGGAACACAAATGATGATTTTAGGACTTAATAGGGTCTTGTTTGGGGTTGCCTTCTGGATGAAATATTTAATCATTTCTTCTGCAGCTATAAAGTCCGCGATAACACCATCTTTCATGGGAAGAATAGCCTTAATATTTTCTGGGGTTCGTCCTAACATTTTTTTGGCGTTTTCGCCAACCGCTAAGATTTTTACCCTCTCTGGAGGACCTTCAACAGCCACTACAGAGGGTTCATTTACTACTACCCCTGATCTCTTTAGATAAACTAATGTATTAGCAGTGCCCAAATCTATGGCCATATCGGAACTAATTAAACTAAAGAAACTTTGCAAGATTTACCCCTAAAAAATTAGTTGGTTATCTCCTCGGGTATATTTTTCTCTCTTTTAATCATTAATCGATTTAAAGCGCTTATATATGCCCTGGCAGAAGCAACTAAAGTATCTGTATCAGCTCCTCTTCCAATAACTGTCTTTCCTGATTCGTGCAACCTTACACTTACTTCAGCCTGTGCATCAGTTCCTTCTGTCACAGCATGGACTTGGTAAAGTTGAAGCTCAGATTCATGCGGAACAATTTCAGAAATAGCATTAAACAATGCATCGACAGGACCATCGCCATTACTCTTAGTTTTGTGAATCTTGCCATTAACTTCCAATGCAAGTTCTGCGAATTGCGGTCCCTCGGTTCCGGCTAGTATCACAAGAGATACTAATTTTATTTTCTCATTTCTACTTGAAAATTCATCATCAATAATTGCAACTATATCATCATCAAAGATTTCTTTTTTCTTGTCCGCTAATTCTTTAAATCGGTAAAAAGAATCATTTAACTGGTTATCGGCAAGGACATAACCTAACTCTTTAGCTTTCTCTTTAAAGGCATGTCTTCCTGAATGCTTACCCATTACTAACGTAGATTCACTTAAACCAACGCTTTCAGGTGTCATAATTTCATAAGTTTCATTATTCTTCAACATACCATCTTGGTGTATACCTGACTCATGAGCAAAAGCATTTTTTCCTACTACGGCTTTATTGTATTGGACAGGAAACGATGTAACTGATGAAACCAACCTTGAAGCGCGAGTAAATAGTTTCGTATCAACATTACTATTATAATTTAATGCATCATTTCTTACTCTCATGGCCATGACGATCTCTTCGAGCGCAGCATTTCCTGCTCTTTCTCCGATTCCATTCATGGTGCACTCAACTTGTCGTGCGCCAGCTCGGATCCCAGATAAAGAATTAGCTACTGCTAATCCTAAATCGTTATGGCAGTGAGTAGAGAAAGTAACCTTATCTGATGAAGGGATATTATCAATTAAAGAGCTAATAATTTCATAGTATTCATCTGGAGTAGTATAACCAACAGTATCAGGAATATTAATTGTCGTAGCTCCTGAAGATATTGCAACATCTACACACTTATGAAGAAAATCCCTTTCTGTACGAGTTGCATCCTCCGCGGACCATTGCACATCATCAACCAAATTTCTTGCTCGAGAAACTGAAAAATTAACAGCATCCAAAACCTCTTCTTCATTCATTTGAAGCTTATATTTCATATGAACTGGGCTGGTTGATATAAATGTATGTATTCTAGGGTTTTTTGCATTCTTTAGAGCTTCTGCAGCTCTATCAATATCTTTTTCACCAGCCCTAGCTAAACCACATACTTGGATATTTTTTATTATTTTTGAAACTTCTTTAACGGATTCAAAATCTCCATTAGATGCAATTGGAAATCCAGCTTCAATGATATCAATATTCATTTGATCAAAAATTTCTGCAATTTGGATTTTTTCTCTTAAAGACATTGAAGCTCCTGGTGACTGTTCTCCATCACGAAGAGTTGTATCAAAAATTTTTATATTTCTATTTTTATTTTTATTAGTCATTTGTTACTCCTAAATCTATACTTTGGCTTAAAAATTCATCCCCTGAAAACTAAGCCAAAAGAAGGCGTGTTCAGGGGCAAATAAGGAGTAGTGCTAGTAAAGAATTAAATATTAGAGGAAATGACAGGGTGTCTAGTGTTTTTGAAACACCATTATTAAAAAACTTATGACAAAACAACCTTTCCATATCAATACCTTAAAAGGTTAAATGCCTTAAAAAATAGATTTATTCAAGAAAATTAATTTTTTTCTTTATCCACTAATGAATTTTCACCAAGCCATGGCATCATACTGCGAAGTTTCTCTCCAACCTCCTCAATTTGATGAGAGTTGGATTTTTCACGTAAATTGAAAAATTCCTTGTTAGAGCCTTGTTTATTTTCGTTCATCCATTTTTCAACAAACTTTCCTGATTGAATATTTTCAAGAATTTTTTTCATAGATTCTCTAGCTTCGCTTCCGACTACCTCTGGTCCTGAGACATATTCTCCATATTCAGCAGTATTAGATATGGAATAATTCATATTCTTAATCCCACCTTCATACATTAGATCAACTATAAGTTTCATTTCATGGAGACATTCAAAATACGCCATTTCGGGGGCATAACCCGCTTCTACAAGAGTTTCAAATCCGTTTCTTATTAATTCAACTACACCACCGCATAGCACTGCTTGTTCTCCGAAAAGATCGGTTTCGCATTCTTCTCTAAAGGTAGTTTCAATGATTGCAGCTCTACCGCCTCCAATTAATGATGCATAAGATAGACCAATCTCATTCGCATTTCCCGTAGAATTCTGATGCACTGCTAATAAGCAAGGAACTCCAGCGCCTCTTTCATACTCCGACCTCACGGTATGTCCAGGACCTTTTGGAGCAACCATAATAATGTTTAGATCTTCTCTCGGTTTAATAAGATTAAAATGAATATTCAAGCCGTGTGCAAAAAGTAACGACGCTCCATTTTTCAATTTTTCTGAAATATCGTCGTTATAAATATCGGCCTGTAGCTCATCTGGAGTCAACATCATCATTATATCTGCCCAAGAAGCCGCCTCTGAAACAGTTTTAACCTGAAAATTTGCATTTTCTGCTTTTGTAATAGAGGAAGACCCCTCTTTTAATGCAATACATACTTCTTTAACTCCGCTATCACGAAGATTTAATGCGTGAGCATGCCCTTGACTACCATAACCTATGATAGCAACCTTGCTATCTTTAATAAGTTCTGGGTCTGCATCACTATCATAATAAACTTTCATCAATATTCCCCTCTTAAAAATTACGTTTCCTTGCTTCCCCTGATAACAGCGGCTAGACCGGTTCTTGATATATCCTCTAAACCTAAAGGGCGAAGCAAATCAACAAAAGAATTAATTTTTTCTATATTTCCAGTTAATTCAAAAATGAAAGAGTCTTGTGTTGTATCAACTGTTTTTGCTCTATAAACCTCGGATAATCTGATTACTTCGTCCCTATCATTTTTAGAACAAACAACTATAATTAATGCCATTTCTCTTTCAATTGATGGTCCCTCAGAAGTAATATCATTAACTGAATGAACAGGAACAAGTCTTTCTAACTGAGACTTAATCTGATTAATAGTCATCATACTTCCATTAGTAACGATTGTTATTCTTGATTTATGCTTGTCTTGATCAATTTCTGCTACAGAAAGGCTCTCAATATTATAACCTCTTCCCGAAAAAAGCCCTATAACCCTGGCCAACGCTCCAGCCTCATTATCAACAAGAATAGAGATGGTATGAGATTCCGTTTCTTCTGTTTTTATCTTGATCATAATTTAAATAAGCACCTTTCCTTCATCACTAACTTCATGATCGTCTTCTTTTTCCCCCAGCAACATCTCATTGTGCGCAGCGCCAGCTGGTATCATAGGATAGCAATTTTCATTCTGATCAACCACACAATCAAAAATAACAGGTAAATCAGAATCTATCATTTCAATGATTTTCTTATCTAACTCACCCGGTTTTTCTGCTCTTATACCTTGGGCTCCGTAAGCTTCCGCTAATTTAACAAAATCTGGAAGAGAATCTGTATAAGAATGAGAGTATCTTCCCCCATGTAATAACTCCTGCCATTGTCTAACCATACCCATATATTGATTATTCAATATAAAAATCTTAACCGGAAGCTTATGTTGAATTGCCGTAGAAAGCTCCTGTATATTCATTAAAATAGAAGCCTCACCCGCAATATCAATGACCAATGATTTTGGATGGGCAACTTGAACACCTATCGCGGCAGGAAAACCATAACCCATGGTTCCTAATCCACCAGAAGTCATCCACCTATTCGGTTCATTAAAATGATAATGTTGAGCAGCCCACATTTGATGTTGACCAACTTCTGTCGTGACAAATACATCTCTATCCTTAGTCAACTCATATAACCTTTGAACAGCAAATTGTGGTTTTATTAATTTCGTGGAATTTTTGAAATCTAGAGAATTTTTCTTTCTCCATTCATTAATTTTATCAAACCAATCTTTTGTATCGACCTTATGACCTTTTGATTTCCATAACATAAGCATAGATTCTAATGCATATGCACAATCAGCAACTATAGGGATATCTACTGGAACAGTCTTATTAATTGAAGAAGGATCAATATCAATATGAATTTTTTTTGATAGTGGAGAAAATGCCTCTAATCTACCAGTTACACGATCGTCAAAACGCGCACCAATATTTATTAACAAATCACACTCATTCATTGCAAGATTAGCTTCATATGTTCCATGCATTCCAAGCATTCCTAACCAATTCTTGTTATCAGAAGGAAATGCTCCCAAACCCATAAGAGTAGAAGTTACTGGAAAGCCAGTTAATAACACTAACTCTTTAAGTAAATGGCTGGCTTCAGGTCCTGAGTTTATTACTCCACCTCCCGTATAGAAAACTGGTCTTTTAGCATTACCCATTAGTTCGATTGCCTCTTCAACATCAGCAATATTAGGTTTTACTTGTGGTTTGTAATTTTCATATTTTAATTCTGCAGGTGGAACATATTTGGCATCAGCAAATTGAATATCTTTTGGAATATCGACCACTACAGGTCCAGGTCGACCTGAGGTTGCGACATGAAATGCTTCATGGATAGTTCTTGCTAAATCATTGGGATCTTTGACAAGCCAATTATGTTTAGTGCATGCTCGAGTAATTCCAATGGTATCCGCTTCTTGAAAAGCGTCTGTACCTATTAGATGCGTAGGAACCTGACCTGTTATACAAACGATAGGGACTGAATCCATCATTGCATCTGTTAGCCCTGTAATCGCGTTAGTTGCTCCAGGCCCCGAAGTTACTATTACAACTCCAGGCCTACCTGTTGACCTAGCATAACCCTCTGCAGCATGAACAGCTCCTTGCTCATGCCTAACAAGAATATGCTGAGGAGCATTATTATTCTTGAATAACTCATCATACAAAGGTAAAACTGCTCCACCAGGATAGCCAAAAACATGGTCCACCGACTGATCATTTAGAGCCTTGATGACTACTTCAGCGCCTATTAATTCTGTCATTTTTAATAACCATTTAATTAATTAAATATGCGAAAACTAGATATTAAATTGTTAAAGGTCAAGAATTTTTATAATTTTTTAATAATTTTATCTATAAAATTATCTGAATCTTGCGTATATACCTCTTCCCACGTAATCATCTGATTCCTAGCCCAAGTTAATTGTCTTTTTGCATATTGATGTGTTCTGAATTTTATAAGATTACCGGCTTCATCTAGATTAATAATATCTTCTAAATAGGAGGATATTTCTTTAACCCCTATAGCTTTCATTATTGGTGCATCTTTAGATAACTTCTTCTTTATTAATAACTCTACTTCTTCGATAACACCTTTTTTTATCATTTCATCAAACCTAATGTCGCAATTCTTGTACAAAGTTTCCCTTGAAGATTTTAGGATGATCTTTATTGACGGGTTAGTAAAATATTTAATACGTTTTTCACTCCAAAAATCAGACATTTTCTTTTTTGTTCCTCTATAGATCTCTAATGCTCTCAAAATCCTTTGTTTATCATTCGAATCTATTTTTGATGCAATTAATGGGTCAACTCTATCAAGTTCTTTTCTAAGTTGGTTCAATCCATATTTTTTGTATTCTTTATTAAGAGCTATTCGAAAAGATTTATCGACACTTGGAATAGAAGAAATTCCATCAGTTAAGGACTTGAAGTAAAGACCGGTTCCACCGACAAAAATTGGTATTTTGTCTTTCTTTAAAATTGATTCAGTTATTTCACTTGCTTCTTTAATCCATTCTCCTACTGACCAGTATTCTTTTCCATCTAAGAAACCATACATGTGGTGAGGAATATTACCCTCATTATACTCGGGCCTTGCAGTTAATATCTTTAAATCTTTATAGACCTGCATAGAATCGGCATTAATTATTTCACCATCTAATTTTTTTGCAATATTTTTTGCGAAGGTAGATTTCCCTGATGCAGTAGCGCCAGCTATAAGAATGATTTGATTCATAGTAATTAGATATTCATAATCTCTTCGCTAAATAAATAAACCTATAAAATTTGAACAAATAATACTATGTTGACCTTATTAAATCTTTAAAAAAAATTGCAAATACATATTTTTCAAAAATGAATAGTAAAAATATAAATCTAATAAAACCTTTTAAGGCCCTTCGACCTATTCCAGAAAAGGCCAATGATGTCATTGCGCCACCATATGATGTTTTAAATTCTAAAGAAGCTAAAAAAATGGTGAAAAACAGACCTTATAGTTTCCTTCATATTTCAAAACCAGAAATTGATTTACCTCAAAATACTAAATTTAATGATCCTGCAGTTTACAAAAAAGGAAGAGATAATCTTTCATATCTAATTGATGAAAAAATACTGATTAAAGATGAGGACGATGCATTATATATATATGAAATAATATTCAAAAATAAATCTCAAACTGGTATTGCTTGTGTTGCCTCAATCGAAGCTTACGATTCAAACTTCATAAAAAAACATGAGGATACGACTCTAGTTAAAGAAAACGATAGAGCAAGAAACATCGACGAACTTAAAACCCAAACAGGTCCTGTTCTTTTAACTTATAAGAACAATAACGAAATCAAAGAAAAATTGCAGGAATTAAAATCCGATAGGCCTCTTTACGAAGTTAATGCAATTGACTCTTCCGTTCATAAAATCTGGAAAATAAAAAGGGAAGAAGAAATTAATATTTTAGTTAATAAGTTAAACTCATTAAAAAAATTATTCATAGCAGATGGTCATCATAGATCAGCGGCTGCTTCAAGAGTTAGTAAAAATATTCTCGACAAGAATCCAAATCATAATGGATTAGAGCCCTACAATTTTTTTCTGGCTGTAGTATTTCCTGATTCTGAAATGACAATTCTAGATTACAACCGAGTGATTCATGGAAAGAATGGAAATACAACAGAAAATCTTTTACACTTAATAAAAGATTTCTTTGAAGTAAAAGTTAGCGAAAAACCCTATAGACCTATAAGACAAGGTGAGTTCGGAATGTATCTAGATAAAACTTGGTACCAATTACAAATCAATGCAAACCTCATAAAAGAAGAAGATCCAGTAAAATCATTAGATGTTTCCTTACTGCATGAATATCTTATATCTAACATACTAGGGATTACTGAAGTAAGAACAGATAGAAGAATTGAATTCGTGGGTGGGGCAAGAGGGTTATCAGAGCTAGAAACCTTAACAGATCAAAGTGAGAATAGCTTAGCTTTTTCCCTTTTTCCCACTCCAATAGAAGCCTTAATTAATGTTGCAGAGTCAGATAAGATTATGCCTCCAAAATCTACATGGTTCGAGCCTAAACTTCTGGATGGGTTACTGTCGTTTGAACTTTCAGATTAATCTAAAATTCAAAACTGTAATTTAATTATTCCTTACCAAAGGATAAAGCAACCAAAGAAGAAACCCTATATTCGGGTCTCCAAACTCTAAGAAGAATCCTTTTATCACCTGCCTCTTGGCGCTCCTTAAGGAGTTCAAAAGCTTGGACAGGGTTATTAACTTGAACTGTCGATTGATAGGTAAGATTCCCTGAAATCTTTTGATGAGTTATGCTCATTAAAACACTTCCAGTAGTAATTTTCTTTGAAAACGCCTCTGAATCTTCTTCAACATCTATTACTGCCACTCCTTCTATATTTGAAGGAA
>JAYYUG010000063.1:0-10845 GCA_036344135.1 Pseudomonadota bacterium
GATCTAACACCACGACAATCTCATTCATATGAAGATTTATCAGTCGAATTAAAAAATCTTATGAAAAAACTTTCTTTGAATGTAAACAGGATTGAAGCTCTTTTAGATCATCTTTATGACATAAATAAGAGATTGGTAGATTTAGAAATTTCTTTATGGAAACTTGCAAATGATTCAGGCGTTAAGAGGAATGACTTTTTGAAGGAATATTATGGTAATGAATTAGATGTGACGTGGATAAACCGTGTTATTAGATTAAAAAGAGAAGGCTGGCAAAGTTTTGTAAAAGAAAATAGAAAACAAATCAAAGATATTTTTAAAGATATAAGATTTCTATCAGAAGAAACGGGACTTGAAATAGAAGAATTTAGGAAAATAGTACTTAAAGTGCAAAAAGGAGAAAGAGAAGCAGCAGTTGCTAAGAAAGAGATGGTTGAAGCAAATCTTCGTTTGGTAATTTCAATAGCTAAAAAATATACCAATAGGGGATTACAATTTTTGGATTTAATCCAAGAAGGTAATATTGGTTTAATGAAAGCTGTTGATAAATTTGAATATAGAAGAGGGTATAAATTTTCCACCTATGCAACTTGGTGGATAAGACAAGCGATAACGCGTTCGATAGCTGACCAAGCTAGAACTATACGTATTCCTGTTCATATGATAGAAACCATAAATAAACTCGTAAGAACATCTAGACAAATACTTCATGAAATAGGAAGGGAACCTACACCTGAAGAGTTATCGGAAAAGCTTAAAATGCCTTTGGATAAGGTCAGAAAAGTTCTAAAAATAGCTAAAGAACCAATATCTTTAGAAACTCCCGTTGGAGATGAAGAAGATAGTTATTTGGGTGATTTTATTGAAGATAAGAATGTTTTACTACCTGTGGATGCAGCAATTCAATCTAACTTGAGAGAAACCACTACAAAAGTATTAGCTATGTTGACACCTCGAGAAGAAAGAGTCCTTAGGATGAGGTTTGGAATTGGCATGAATACGGACCACACGCTTGAAGAAGTAGGCCAACAATTTTCGGTTACTAGGGAACGTATAAGACAAATTGAGGCTAAGGCTTTAAGAAAATTAAAGCATCCCACACGGTCTAAAAAATTACGTAGCTTTCTCGATAATTAATCTATAATAGTAGCACTATTGGGGCCCGTAGCTCAGTTGGTTAGAGCAAACCGCTCATAACGGTTGGGTCGCAGGTTCGAATCCTGCCGGGCCCACCATCTATTCTTCCAGGATTTATACAGATTTAACTTTTAAACCCTTAATTAGATTGGCAAAATTATTTGTATTTTCAACCAGAAGGCCCGCCAGATTGTTATTCCAATTGCACTTCTATTCTTTGCATTAACTTGTTTACGCTCCCATTGTTTTTACTCAGAAAGGCTGTAAATGTTGATCTTTGCTCTTGGGCCATCCATACGCCAGATACCCTTATATCGAAGACTTTTAATTGACCACGATTATTTTCAATAACCCACCAGTCAATTCTTATTGGGTTTGGACTATCTGCAAAAGTTATTGAGGAGTTAATTATTATTCCCAATTTACCTCTGTCTTTAGAATTGTTTACATCCATAATCCCGCGTGGGTAAGACAATAATCTCTTAGCATAAACTTCTGATATAAATCTTTTTACTAGGTTTATATATCTTTCAGATTCTGCAGGGGATAAATTTTTTCTATATGGACCCAAGACGAAATAGGCTATTCTTTTTACGGAAAGATTATCTGTGAAGATTTTTGATATTTGATCAATTTTTTCTATTGAAGTATAGTCTTCTCTTTTCAAGATACCTAAAGTTCTATCTCCAATAGATTGAATGTATTCTTCCGGTGAATCAAGATTCTGATCGGCATAGGTAATATCACTGAAAAAAACAAAAGAAAAAATATATAAGAAAAAAAATAGTGATTTAAATATCTTCATCTTTAGTCTTCAATTTCATTAAATGAATCAAAAAAATCTCCCATTTCATTAATATCATCATCCGCATTAATACTGAAAGACTTTCTGTTTTGAGTGTATATAGATTTAAGGGAACTGTAATAATCTATTGAAGTTTCCCTAAGATTATCTATAGTTTCCATGTTTGATGACCGAGATGATAAGGCGTACAAGAGTGTTGGAGAAGACCTAACAAGTAGATATTCGTCTTGTAAGTAGTAGTTAAGCGGATTTGTTACAAGATCTAAAACGTTTCCAACCAGATGTCTTGTAGTTCTCGGTCCAAAAAAAGGTAGAACTAAATAGTCTCCTTCTGGAACTCCCCAAATCTCTAGAGTATATCCAAAGTCAGTATATTTTTTTTTTAATCCAATCTTATCTGCCACATCAAAAAGACCGAAGAGACCAATTGTAGAGTTAATTAGAAATCTTCCCAAAGCATTCAAAGAGGATTCGATATCACCCTGAAAAATATAATTAGTAAGATTAATTGGTTCTCCAATATTCCGAAGGGCATTGGATATACTTTTTTCTATGGGATTAGGTAAATAACTATAACCAATAGAAGCAGGTCTAAGGATAAATTGATCAATTTTGTCATTGAATTCATGAATAGTACGATTTGTTGGCTCAAAAGGATCATGAGTTTCTGCATTAGTATGAAAATTTGCAGAAAGAAATAAAAATAGTAAGAAGAATTTTATGAAACTGTATTTATTTCTTTTCAATTAATTATCCAAATCATTAATAGTTGCTACAATGGTAGGCCTTTAACCCTTTCAATAATTTTAAAATGAATATCTTTGCTTCCCCCAACCACCGATTTTTTTTGAATTTCTTTTTTATTATAAGTCATTTTCTCTCCTAGGTGATTGGTAACTTCTCCTCCAGCCTCAGTCACCAAAAGATCACCTGCGGCAATATCCCAATCATTTTTAGGGTTAAGTGCCATCATAATATCAAACTTACCCATAGCTACAAGAGCCATCCGATAGGCTATAGAATTTTTATTTTTTATCACCATTTTAGGCCAAGGCTCTTCCCAAGCTGGGTGGCTAAACATAGGTTTAAAAGCACACATTCTCGAACCTTTTAAAATTTTATTATTTGAAACACTTATTCTTTTAGAGTTCATCCAAGATCCTTTATTTAATTCAGCTTCAAACAATTCGTTATGAACTGGGTTTAAAATCAAGGCGGAAATTGGTCTTCCTTTTTCAATTAATGCAACAGAGATAGAAAAATCTTTCTTGCCTTCTAGAAAAGACTTGGTTCCATCTATAGGGTCAACTAAAAACACCTTACTAAATTCTAATCTAGAATAATCATCATGATTCTCCTCAGACAGCCATCCTATTTTTTTTAATTTTTTGTTAATTTTTTCTAATAAATAATCATTAACTTCAATATCAGCTTCTGATACTTGTGTTCCATCATCCTTAGTCCAAGTTTTTGGATTATTTTGGAACCATTTGAGAGCAATTTTTCCTGCTCCCAGTATAGCTTCCTTTGCAATGGAGTGTTCTTTAGATGGTCTAAATTCCTGCAACAGTCATATCCTCAATTAGCAAAGTCGGTGAATTAATGCCGAAATTGAAAGACAAGTCATTTGCAGGAGTCATTTTCTTAAACATATTAAGTAAATTATCTGCAATTGTTATTTCATTTACAGGAAATGTTATTTCCCCATTTTCAATTCTGAATCCAACTGCCCCACGACTATAGTCACCGTTCACCAAATTAACACCCTGACCAACTAAATCAGTTATATAAAAGCCTTCATTTACATCTTTTATCAAGTCTAGTGGACCTAAAGATCCTTTTTCTAAATATAGATTAGTTGGACTGGGGCTAGGGGGGCTTGATACAGACCTACTTGCACGTCCATTTGTTTTCATGTTCAATTGTTTTGCTGTTGAATTATCGAGTAACCAAGATAAAATTATACCGTCTTTTACTAGATCTATTTTTTCTCCTATAACTCCCTCGGCGTCAAATGGTCTTGATGATAATCCTCTAATTAATAATGGGTTGTCAATTATTCTGATATTATCTTTCATTATTTTATTCACAAATTCTTTAATTAGAAAACTAGATTTTCTTGCTATTGCAGATCCAGAAATAGCAGAAGAAAAATGAGAAATGATGGACTTAGCTATTCTTGGTTCAAAAATTATATTGGCTTTGCAGGTTTTAATTTTTTTGGGATTACATTTATCAAGAACTCTTTTTGCGCAGGACTTTCCAATTTCTATACTATCTGATAGATCTTTGTAGTGTAACTTAGTGTCAAAATCATAGTCGGTCTCCATTTTCCCATTCTTTTCTGCTATAACTGAACAAGAAATAGAGAAGTTACTTTTCTTATAAAAACCTGTAAATCCCTTAGAATTAGCCATGTAATAATTAGATTTTGATTGTGAGGTAGAAGCCCCGTTAGAATTTTTTATACCCACACATTCTAGGGCAGAATTTTCTGCCTCTTTAGCCTTATCTTCAAGTTCTTGGGCTGACAATTCATAATCATCGTATAGATCTAGGCTAGTTGAGAATTCATTATTTTCTATTTCTTCAATAAAGGAATAAGGATCATCTGGAGCCAATTCGGCCATTTGAACCACCTGTTCAACTGAACTGTTTATCGAAGACTCTGAAAAATCACTTGTTGATATGATAGCATTTTTATTACCAACAAAGGCTCTTATACCAAGAATTTCAGATTCTGATTGCTCTATTTCTTCAAGTTCTCCAAGTCGACAGCTAGAATATGATGTAAGGTTTTTAATTATTATAATATCTGCATTATCTGCATTCTTGTTTTTACATTTTTCGAGGACCTTCTGACCCGTTTCACTGTATTGATTAGTCATATTTTGCTCTTTTCCAAATTTAGAGCATGTAAGTATATTTTTTTCATTAGTGTTGGCAAACCAATCTTATCAATTTTTGTCTTTTGTTTCCACTCTCCTTTGAGTTTCTTTTCATCAAAACCATATTTTGCGTAAATCTTAAGTTGTAAGTCGAAGTGAGAAAAAGAATGATTTATTTCTCCCGACATTGTTTGCCAGTTGTTTATTCCAGAAAATTCTTTATCCTTTGCAGTTAATCTCTCTTCTGACCATTTTGTAGAAGGAAAACCTAATGTACCAGGTAAAATGCCTTTATATGGCCTCCTGTTAAGGTATACGTTATTATTTTTTGATGTAATCCAAAAAACGATCCCCTTTTTGAGCTTTTTACTTATTTTTCTTTGTTTTAAAGGAATTTTAGAAGTTAATCCTTTTTTATATGCTAAGCAACGTAAATTCATAGGACACTTTATGCAGCTAGGATTTTGACTCTTGCAAATTGAAGACCCTATATCCATTAAAGCTTGAACATAATCTCCCACTCTTTTAGAAGGGGTAAATCTTTTTGCAATCTCTTCAACTTCCTTCCTTGTTCTTTTTGGGTCCTTTGCTATTGCGTCAAGTCTTAAAATAATTCTCTCAATATTAGAATCTACAACTAAAGCATCTTTATTAAATGCAATAGATAAGATTGCTCCCGCAGTATATCTTCCTATTCCAGGCAAACTTACAAGATCTTGATAATTATCAGGAAAGACGCCATTAAATTTTTTAGTAACAATTTTAGAAGTATTATGTAAATTTCTGGCTCTTGAGTAATATCCCAAACCCGACCAAAATTCTAAGATTTCATCTACATTACTATCGGACAGTTTTTTTACATTTGGCCATTTTTTAATAAAACTATTGTAGTATGGTATCACTGCTTTAACGGTTGTTTGTTGAAGCATGATTTCAGAAACCCAAATTTTATAGGCATCTTTTTTTTGATTTTTAGTTTTTCTCCACGGTAGGTCTCGTTTATTGTTATCATACCAATGAAGAACATTTTTATATAAATTGTTATAATCTTTTCTAGCCATATTTTCTAAGGTTTGAATGAAAAATGAATAAGAATGATAAAGATTTGTCAACACCAATGCAACTTGGATGGTTTGTTTCAAAAATTTCTAAACCTTTTTACAATAGACAAGGTTTTACGAAAAAATTTGTAATAGACAATTGGAAGGAGATTGTTGGAGAAGATTTTTCAAAAATTTCTGTACCTGAAAAAATTAGAATTCAAAAAGGTGGAGGTATTTTGACTATTGCGACTGATGGAGCAACAGCTACAGAAATGGAATACATTAAAGTCGATATTATAAAAAAAATTAATAATTATTATGGATACAAGGCTGTTAATAGATTGAGGTTCAGAAATACTTACGTTGAAAATAAATAAAATAATAATTGTAAAAAATAAAGTTGTAATGAATAACATAAAAGGTTTTTAATAGATCATTAATTGAATTTATTATCATGAATAGAAAAAACATTATTGCCTTGGTTGGAGTTTTCTTGGTTTTTGCCATTTTAGGAATCCTTTTTTTTAGCCCATCAGAAATTTCTACTAATAACCTACAAAATTTGAATGCTAATGTAAGTTCATCTCGAGGAGTCTTAGCGCCCTTAGAAGGAGATCACGTTATAGAAATCAACAACCCAAAAAATGTTATAATTGAATATGCTTCCCTTACATGTCCTCATTGTGCGGCATTCCACAATGAAGTTTTTCCTAAAATTAAGTCAGAACTTATAAATACAGGAAAGGTAAAGTATATCTTTCGAGATTTTCCAATAGATCCTTATGCCATGGCCGGTTCTATGATTGCGCATTGCGCTGGAGATGAAAAGTATTTTGCAGTTATAAATGTCTTATTAAAAACCCAAGATCAATGGTTGTTCAATAACGAGAATCCCTATAATGGATTATTAAAGGTTGCACGATTGGCCAGTTTATCTGAAGAAGAGGTTGAAATGTGTTTAAAAAATAAGTCTTTGTTTTCACAAATTGAAAACAATCAAAAAATAGCAACTAACCGTTTTGGTGTAAATGGCACACCGGCAATCTTTGTTAATGAAAGTAGGCTTACGACTTTAGATTTTGAAACGATTCTTGAATATCTAGGGAACAATTAAAATACTAAATAAAAGCCTTACGGAGGTTAATGTTGGATTTTAGTAAGATTCGTTTATCCAGTTTTAAGTCTTTTGTAGATCCAATTGAGATTGATATTGGGAAAGGATTGACCGGTGTAGTAGGTCCAAATGGATGCGGAAAATCTAATCTTGTAGAAGCTTTAAGGTGGGTAATGGGAGAAGCTTCTTATAAATCCATGAGAGCACCAAATATGGATGGAGTGATTTTTTCTGGAACACAAAATCGGCCAGCGAGAAATTCCGCAGAAGTAACTCTGGTAATGAATAACAAAGAAAGAGATGCTCCACAGATTTGTAATAATTCTGATATTATTGAAATTACACGAAGAATAGAAAGAGAATCTGGGTCCATTTATAAGGTTAATGGAATGGATACTCGAGCAAGAGATATCCAGATGATTTTCGCTGATGTCGCGACAGGAGCAAGATCGCCTTCTTTAGTAAAACAGGGACAAATTCAAGAGTTAATCGATCAAAAGCCGGAAGAAAGGAGAAGTATCTTAGAAGATGCTGCCGGGATATCAGGTCTTCATGTAAGACGTCATGAAGCAGAGCTCAGAATTAATTCTGCTGAAGCGAATCTTGATAGACTTGATGATGTTCTAAAAGAACTTGCTTCACAAATACGATCGTTAAATAAGCAATCTAGAGAAGCAAATAGATACAAATCGTTATCAGAAAAAATTAGGAAAACCGAGGCGAATCTTCTTGCTTTGAGATACAAGATTGTATCGAATGAAAACAATAAAAGCTTAGAAGGGCTTAAAGAAATTAAAGAAGAGCATGAGAATCTTGTTGGAAAAATCACCAATAAGAAAACCGAAGAATTAAAATTACAAGATCAAATTCCAAAGCTTAAAGATGAAGCAAATAACTCCTCTTCAAAACTTCAAAGATTAAAAATTGAATTGGAAGGTTTACATGAAGATTTTTCTAGATCTGAAAAAAGGAAAAATGAACTTAATGACCTAATAACAACCTCAAAGCTACAAATGAAAAGAGAAGAACAAATTATTAATGATCTTGAGGGAATAAATATTGGTGAAAAAAAATCTTTATTGGAAAATCTCGATAAGGATGAACTTGAAAAGGAATTATCTAAATTATTAGGAATTTTAAAGGAGAACGAAAAAAGTTTTAACCTAATTACAGAATTATTGGCGGAAAGACAAGCATTAGAAAAACTTATAGGAGAACAATTAAACAATGATAATGCCTTAATTAATGAATTATCGGTTGAGGAGGGTTATGAAGAAGCTTTAGACGCCCTACTTGGTGATGAACTCTACCATTCTATTGAAGAAAATTCTCCAATTCATTGGATTGAGATGGATAAGATTAAAGGAGAAAACCCATTACCATCGGGTATTTTACCCCTATCGAATTTTGTTAAGGGATCAAATGTTCTTTTAAGACGTTTAGATCAGGCCGGTTTAGTTGAAAAGAATATTGGTACAAAATTAATGCATAAACTAAAATATGGTCAAAGGCTTGTTTCAATAGAAGGAGATCTTTGGAGATGGGACGGATTAGTAGTTTCAGCAGGAGCCCCAGGTTCAGCAGCAGAAAGATTAGCTCAAAGAAATAGACTCACTAATCTACATAATGAGATAAAGATTTTTTATAGTGATCTCGGTTCCCTCGAGGATTTAAGATTAAGAAATAATGAAATCAGACAGGAGGTATCAAGTTTAAGGTTAAATATTGAAAGATATGAGATAAATAAGAATAGCTCACTAGATGTCGAAAAGAGAATCAAAGAAGCTAAGGAACAAATAGAGAAACAAAACGATCAAATCGTAGGATTTAGAAATGAGTTGGATAAATTTGGAAATCTTCCAGAAGAAATTGAAGAAAAGAAAATAGAGATTACTGATAGGATAAATAACGCTCAAAAAGAAAGTTTTTTAGCTAGCGATATTTTAACAAAAGTTGAGAATAATTTGAGAGAAATTTCTTCAGATATAAGAAGGCTATCCGAAGACGAATCAATATTAAGAGAATCTAAAGGGAGAATAGAATCAACATGCGAATCAAATAATCTTCGCATGCAAGAAATTGAGGGTCAAATTTCAAAAGAATTAAAGAAGAATGTAGAAGAACTTTTGGTTGTAACTGATCTCGAGGGAGAATTTAATTTTGAAAAAGAACAGGAAATAATTGCGACGTTAGACAGGTACAAAAATGAGCGTGAGGAATTGGGAGGAGTAAATCTTCGTGCAGAACAAGAGGCAAGTGAAATAAAAGAAAGAATTAATGAAATGAAAGCTGAAAAGAAAGATTTGGAGGATGCGATAAAAAAGCTCAAAGGTAGTATTCAAGACTTAAATAAGGAAGGAAGGCAAAGGATACTGAAGGCTTTTGATCAAGTTAATAAAAAATTCCAAACAGTTTTTAATAATTTCTTTGGAGGAGGTAAAGCAGAATTAAAATTTATAGATTCGGATGATCCTTTAGATGCAGGTCTTGAAGTGTTGGCTCAATTACCTGGAAAAAAATTAATGTCTATGTCTTCCTTATCAGGTGGTGAGAAGGCTTTAACTGCTCTTTCACTTATTTTTGCAGTTTTTTTGACAAATCCTACACCCATTTGTGTTCTTGATGAGGTCGACGCACCTTTAGATGATGCAAATGTAGAAAGATTTTGTAATTTAATTCAAGAGATTTCCTCTACGGTTAACACTAGATTTTTAATTATTACTCATCATCCATTAACGATGGCAAGGATGGATCGTCTTTTTGGAATAACTATGCAGGAAAAAGGTGTAAGTCAATTAGTATCTGTAGATTTGAACGCAGCAGAAAAAATTAGAAAAATTGCTTAGTTATTTTTAAAAAAAGCATTATTATTCAATTACTTAATAAAAATTAATATTCTTGACAGTTTGTAATGACGCTAGTAATTTCTCTTTAAGGCCACCGATTTGAGGCCACCTAATAGTAATTTTTTTTGGATATGTTTTGATAGATAAATCAGAAAAAGAAGATCAAAAAGATATGAATAACAATTTACAAAAAACATCTGAATTATCTGAAAGAATAACTAATTTTGGTAAAGAAAATTATGATAATCATCAAAAAGAATCTGATAACTCAAATTCACCATCACCTATTGGACTAGCTTTTAGGTTAAGTACGGATTTGGTTGCAGGTTTGATAGTTGGTGGGGTTATGGGTTGGTCAATAGATCGTTGGCTTGGAACCGCACCATGGTTTTTGATTGTATTTTTTATCCTTGGAATAGCTGCTGGTATTTTTAATGTTTTAAAGACAGCAAAAAATTTGAATAAATAAGGTATTTAAAAATGGCTTCAGCAGAAAACCTCAATGACCAGCAGTCTTCAAGCTCCTTTCCTGCAGACCCTATGCATCAGTTTGAGATAAAAAAATACATTGATTTGAATTTGGGTGGATTGGATATATCTTTTACTAATTCCTCTCTTTTTATGCTAATTGCAGTTACCGCAATTAGCTTTTTTATGATATTTTCGATGCGGAAAAATTCTATAATACCTTCCCGCTTACAATCTGCTGTAGAAATTTCCTATGAATTTGTATCAAACATGGTAAGACAGAATGTTGGTTCACAGGGTAAAACCTACTTCCCTTTTATCTTTACTATTTTTATGTTTGTTCTTTTTCTTAATATGCTGGGCATGATACCATATGCTTTTACAGTCACAAGTCACATAGCGGTAACATTTGGGCTGGCAATACTTATATTCATTGGAGTTACAATAATTGGCTTTATAAAGCATGGTATGGGTTTTTTAGGGCTCTTTGTTCCTAAAGGGGTTCCAATTTTCATGTTACCGCTTTTAGTGGTTATAGAGCTTA
>JAYYUG010000064.1:0-4113 GCA_036344135.1 Pseudomonadota bacterium
TCTAGATGATCTCCTCGAGGGTTTTTTCGGTAATAAACAAAGGTATCCCATTCTTGGTCTGATACTTCCTTGTTCAATTCAGGCCGCTTTACAGTTGCATCCCCACCATAAGCAAATTCATTTTGAGAACGTTTACCGCAATATGGACATTTAATTTCAAGCATTGTTAACTAATCCAAGTTTTTGTTCCTATTCCTTTTTCATCAATGAGATGACCAGTATGGAATCTATCAAGTCTAAAGGGAGCATTTAATTCATGCACTTCGTCTGTGGCAATGGTGTGAGCAAAGGTTAGACCAGAAACAGGAATAGCTTTAAATCCTCCATAGCACCAACCGCAATTTAAATATAACCCATCAATATGAGTTTTATCTATAATAGGAGAAGTATCCATAGACATATCCATGATTCCACCCCAAGTTCTTAATATCTTTAAACGACTAAGATTAGGGAAGAGGGCGACACCTTCCGTTAGTACGTGTTGAATAGTTGGTAAGTTACCTCTCTGTGCATAGCTGTTGTAACCATCAAGATCACCACCCATTACCATCTCACCTTTATCAGATTGACTACAATAGAAGTGACCTGCTCCAAATGTTACTACTTGATCCAGCAGTGGTTTAATGGGTTCTGATACACAAGCTTGTAAAACGTGTGCTTCAATAGGTAGTGTCATATTTAATTTTTCAGCAAGTAGTGATGTGCTTCCAGCAACACAAAGGGCAATTTTTTTTGCTTTAATATTTCCTCGAGAAGTTTGGACACCTTGAATTTTTCCATTATTGACATCAAAACCAGTTACTTCACAGTTTTGGATTATGTCAACACCACGATCATCAGCTCCTCTTGCATATCCCCAAGCTACGGCATCATGTCTTGCAGTTCCACCTGCTGGTTGGAATAAACCTCCAAAGATTGGGAAACGACAATTTGATGAGAAGTCTGCAAAGGGAATCATTTTCTTAATGTCTTCTCTATATAGTAATTGAGCGTCAATGCCATTCAGGCGCATAGAGTTTCCTCTTCTAGAATATGCATTCATTTGTGCATCAGAATGTGCAAGGTTAAGAATTCCGCGTGGAGAATACATCACGTTGTAGTTAAGCTCTTGACTCAAATTTCTCCACATTTTCATCCCTTCTTCATAAAAGAGATTGTTTGCGTTATACATATAGTTAGAGCGAAGGATTGTTGTATTTCTTCCAACGTTTCCTCCTCCTATCCATCCTTTTTCAAGGATTGCAACATTTCGAATATTAAAATTTTTTGCGAGATAATATGCTGTAGCTAATCCGTGCCCTCCACCGCCAATAATTATAACTTCATACTCACTTTTTGGTTCAGGGTCCCTCCATGCAACATCCCAATTTTGATGGTAAGAAAATGCGTTCTTAATTAAGCTGAAGGCTGAATATTTTTTCATAGAATTTATATTATATTAAAGAGTATTTTTTTCTAACCATAAGAAATTTAAATAATGTATTTAATATAGATATAAATATTAAATAAACTTCATAAGATATTTATCTTCTTATCCAGTATTTTTCATTGCAGCAGAAATACCAGCTATTGTAACCATCATAGTATCGTTAAGTAGTCTCTTGTCTTTACTTGCTTTTACGTTTTCTAACTTATTCATTTTTCTCATTACATCAGCCTGCAATAGATTCAAGATTTCGCTATATGTATTACGTAGCTTGATCGACTTTCTGTATGACTTTCTTTCTTTAGCTATACTTTGTGGTATTAGTTTTTTGTTTATGCGAATAAGTGATGAAAGTTGATTTCTAAGACTTTTTCCTGTTTGTTTTAGATCTTTATCAGCTAAGCATTCTTCATAAAATTCTATGACACGTGGATTTGTTTTTACTAGAACCATATCTAACATGTCCATCATCGCATAAAAGAAAGGCCAGTTATTTAACATATCTGTTATAGTTCTTTTATTATTGCTTTTTTTAGAAATCATCATAGCTTCTAGTATTCCTAGCCATGAGGGTAAAATTAATCTCATTTGTGTCCAAGCAAACATCCATGGGATTGCTCTTAAACTTTTAATATTTTTTGATTTATTTCTTCTTGTCGGTCTGGAACCTATAAATAATTTTTCTAAATTTTTTTGAGGAGTTACTTCATCAAAATATCTTAAAAAACTTTTATCTTCAGCAACGTGAGAGTTATAAGCCTCAGATGAGATTATACTCATTTTATCCATGAGTTCTCGCCAATTTTGCTTTGCTCGTATTGGAGGTTTTAGCGTGGCTTCGAGGACTGAGCCAATGTATGTTCCTAAGCTATTTTCAGCAAGAGATTCTGTTGCATATTTTTGCTGAATAATTTCTCCCTGTTCTGTTATTCTTGTACTTCCATTTACGGTTCCTGGTGGTTGTGACAATAGTGCCGTATAAACTGGCCCACCTCCACGTCCAACTGATCCTCCTCTTCCATGGAATAATGTTAACTTGACTTTGAACTTGTCAGATAGACTCTGAAGTTTTTCTTGAGCACAATATTGGGCCCAACTAGCAGCAAGCTTTCCAACATCTTTACTGGAGTCAGAATATCCAATCATTATTTCTTGATTATGTTTGAAATATTTAAGGTACCAATTAGTTTTATATAATTTTTCCATTATTTGATCTGAATTCTGTAGATCTGCATAAGTTTCAAATAATGGAACAGTTCTTAGATAAGATTTTATACCTGCTTCTTTCTGAAGAACTAAAACAGCAAGGATATCTGAAACGCTAGATGCCATTGAAATAACGTAAGCACCTAAACATTCATCAGGTAGCTTTGAGACCATCTTGAAAGTTTGCCACACTTCCAAATTCTCTTTATTAAGATTTATATTTTGAGGTATCAACGGTCTTTTTGATTCAAATTCTTTTGCTAAGAAACTTATTTTTTGCTCTTCTGTCCATTCTTTATAATTTCCTAAACCAATATGTTTTGTAACGCCAGCGATCAAGTCCTGATGTTTTTCAGCAGACTGTCGAATGTCTAACTTAGCTAGGCTTAATCCAAAAGCATGTGCCCTTCTTAGTAAATTAAGAGTAAGCCCATTTGCAATTACCTCACATTTTACTGAGCATAAAGAGTTATAAATATCTGTTAGAGGTTCGATAAGTTCATCTATAGATTGAACCATTAAAGATTGATTCAAGTTTGAACGATTATTTAAATATAGTTCGATAACTGATTGAGTGGTTTTCATCTTATCTCTGATTGGTCGTAAGAAAACTCTATAAGGTTCCCATGGACCACGACGCCCATCTTTACCTTGATTATGTGAAATAACCTTTGAACATTCATGCATTGATAAGTCCTGAATTAGTTTAGTTAGTTCTTTCTCATATAAGTTTGCTGCTGACCATCTTGATAATAAGACCACTTCTTCTGTAATTTCCTTTGTTACATATGGATTTCCATCTCTATCCCCGCCCATCCAGGATCCAAAAGTGATAGGTGAAAAATTGATAGGTAAGCTCTTTCCTGTATATTTTTTTATGACATTATCTAGTCGAGAAGTAATTTTTGGTATTGCATCCCATAAGCTATCCTCAATGACAGCAAGTCCCCATCTTGCTTCTTCAGTAGGCGTAGGTCTTTCACGTTTTATTTCGTCAGTTTTCCATATAGATGTAATCGCCTCATGCAATTGTTCTTCAAGATAGTTTTCCTCAACTTCTATATTTTTTTGACTAAAGATTCTTAATTTGTTGAATCTTTCTAAAATATTATTTATTTGCGCATATTTTTGTATGAGAGTTCTTCTTTTAACTTCAGTTGGATGGGCTGTTAGTACTAAATCAATTTCTAATTTTTTACATGTCTCATAGATTTGATTCTTGCTTACAGATGTATCTTTAAGTAAGTGAGATACAGCCTCTTCAAGGACAATAAACTCATTTGTTCCTTGTGCTTTTCTAAAGTTATAGTCATCTACTTTGTGAACACTATATAAGGACTCAACTAAATTTGAGAGATTTAAGAATTGGCTAAACGATCTTGCGACAATAAGAGATTCTTTTGGGGTAAGCTTAGAAATATTTTTTTTTAATTTATTAAAAGATTTTTGATTACCGTATCTTGCAGATTTTGATAAAATAC
>JAYYUG010000065.1:0-3601 GCA_036344135.1 Pseudomonadota bacterium
AAATAAAAGAATTGGATTTGATCCAAAAACTATTTCTCAATCAAACTATTTATCATTGAAAAAAGTATGTAAAGAAGCTGGAATAGATATTATCGAAACGGATAATCTAATTGATAAAATATGGAAAAGAAGTAAAAAGAAAAAGAACATAGTTGAGAGACATGAGCTTAAATATTCTGGTCTTGATTCAGGAAAAAAGATAAGAAAAATTATCAATTCTTTCAAACAGAATTCTGCAGATTCAATATTTATATCTCAACCTGAAAATGTCTGTTGGACTCTTAACATAAGGGGAAAGGATCTCGAACATACCCCAATTCTTAGAAGTCATTTGATATTAGACAAGAACAAAAATATCGCATTATTTACTGACAACATATCAGAAGAATCAAAGATACAATCTTGGTTGGGTAAAAAAGTAAAAATATTAAAGATTAAGGAAATAGAAGACTATCTTGAAAAAAAGAACTATAAAAAAATACAATATGATCCAATATATACAACGCGTTACAATGCTAAGTTATTAAAGAAAAGTTCCAAAGCTAGTTTCCAATCTAATGACCCGACAATTCTTATGAAGGCCTGTAAAAACAAGGTAGAAATCGAAGGCGCAAGAAAGGCTCATTTAATTGATGGTATTGCTCTTACAAAATTTATTTTTTGGTTAGAAAATGAAGTAAATTCTACCTCAAAAAGTAAATGTACTGAATTAGATCTTGCCAATAAATTATTAAGGTATAGAGAAAATAATCCAGATTTTAAAGGTCTATCATTTGGGACTATTTCTTCTTTAGGCCCTAATGCTGCAATAATACACTATCAGCCTAAAAAGGATACCAACAAAAATTGGCATGAAAATGACATATATCTTTTAGATTCTGGCGGCCAATATAAATATGGAACGACTGATGTAACTAGAACTATTTTAAATATTGAAGGAAAAAGGAAAAATAAACACAAAGAAATTTCTACTAATTACACTTTAGTTCTAAAAGGGCATATAGCGGTTGCATCTGCGCATTTTAATTATGGAGAAACAGGTAAAAAATTAGACCTGCTTGCACGAAAATATTTGAAAAAACATGGTTTAAATTATGACCACGGAACTGGACATGGGGTAGGAAGTTATCTTGGCGTTCACGAGGGGCCTCAAAATATATCCCCAAGATCTAGAGAGCCCTTACAAGAAGGAATGATAATTTCAAATGAACCCGGATATTATAAACCGAATGATTATGGAATTCGGATTGAAAATCTTGTTACTGTTGTAAAGAGTAAGACAAAAGGTAAAGATTTATGCTTAGAAACACTTACACTTGCTCCAATTACTAAATTATTAATAAATATAGATATGATGACAGAAAAAGAAATTATATGGATAAACAATTATCATAAAAATGTTTACGAAAAATTGTCGCCCTTTATGAATAAGAAAGAAAGAAATTGGCTTAAGATTGCTACTGAAGCAATTGATCCATTTCATTCTCGTTTAAGACATTAATATCTAATTCTTTAGCTTTTTCTACCTTAGAAACAGTTGGTTTATTGCCAGCTATAAGATAATCAGTTTTTTTTGAAATACTAGAAACAACCTTTGCTCCCAACGATTCTATCTTAACTTTTGCTTCTGCTCTACTCATGGATTCTAATGTTCCAGTAATTACGATCTTTTTACCTGAAATTTTACTATCAATATCTACCTTCTCAAAATCATTAACAACAACACCTAAGGATAATAGATCCTTTAGCAGATTTAATGTTTCTTTATTATTAAAAAAAATTGTAAGTGAGTCGGTAACTTTACTTCCAATTCCATCAAGAGATTTTATTTCCTCAATTTCATCGGAAGAATTATTTGTGAAAATTGAATTAATATTTTCTAGAGACATAAAATTACTTGCTAAAAGTGAAGCTGTAGATGAACCCAAATGACGTATACCTAACGAATAAATAAATCTGTCGAAATTTATACTTTTTTTATCCTCAATAGATTTGAATAACTTTATAGCACTGTCCTTAATGGTGTTAATCTTTGATTTTGGTCCTGAGGTATAAATCCAAATTTTGGGAGGATTGTTCTTATGTTTATTTTCAAGCGAAAAAATATCGACAGGGTTTTTTATTAAACCCATGTCATAAAAATCATTAATTTGTTTTTCTCCTAAGCCGTCAATATCAAATGCTTCTTTTGATACAAAATGTTTTAACCTTTCTTTAGCTTGTGAAGAACAAGAAAACCCACCGGTACATCTGATATATTTCTCATAATTGGTTTTATTATTTTGTTCGGAAAGTATATCTCGTTTAGCTTGCGATCCACAAATTGGACACTTAACGGGAATTTTTATAATTTCAGAATTCTTCTTTCTTTTAGATTTTATTACTTGAATGACCTGAGGTATTACATCCCCTGCTCTCTGAACCCAAACATTATCACCAATACGAATATCCTTTTTCTTTATATCATCATAGTTATGCAAACTCGCATTAGATACTACGGCTCCACCAATAGTAACAGGTTTTAAGCGAGCAACAGGAGTTAGGACCCCAGTTCTTCCAACCTGTATCTGAACATCAATAATTTCAGAAACAGCTTTTTCTGCAGGGAATTTATGTGCGATAGCCCATCGAGGATGGTGACCTGTCGATTGCAATCTTTCCCGCCAATCAAGCCTATTTAATTTGTAAACAATTCCATCAATATCATAACCAATATCCATTCTTTTGTTTAAGGCATTATTGTAATATCTTTCTAAAGAATCTAATGAACGATGAACACTAGATTCTACATTAATAGGTAATCCTAAGCTATTGAAATATTTTATTATATCGCTATGATAATTGAATGAAATATCAGAAATCTTTCCCCAACTATAGGCAAAGAATCTTAAGGGTCTTTTTGCTGTTTCGGATGGATCTAGTTGTTTTAGTGAACCTGCGGCAGCATTTCTAGGATTTTTAAATTGATCTTTTCCGTTTCTTTTCTGTTGTTTATTTAATTCATTAAACTCTTTATGAGTTATGTAAACTTCCCCTCTAACCTCTAGAATCTTTGGAGCTTTTTTTTTATCTATAAATTTAGGGATATCTGTAATTGTCTTTATATTTTCTGTTACATCTTCTCCATAATCTCCATCACCCCTCGTAGCACCTAGTATTAATTCACCACCTTCATAAACTAATGTTGCAGATAATCCATCGATTTTTGGTTCAGCAATAAATTCTATTTCTTCATTATCATTCAGCAAAAGAAAATTCTTTAAACTATCAACCCAATTGTTTACTTCTTCAATATTCTTCGCATTTTGAATAGAAAGCATCGGTATTTCATGTTTAACCTTCTTAAAGCCTTCTAAAGGTTTAGAACCAACCTTTTCAGTAGGGGAATTCTTCCTCTTTAATTTAGGAAATTTATTTTCCAATAAAATAGCTTCCCTTACGAGTTCGTCAAATTCTCCATCAGAAATTACTGGATTATCATCTTGAAAGTATTTTTTGTTGTGAAATAAAATTTCCTTATAAAGTTTATCAAGCCTGGATTTAGCGTCTTCTTCTAACACAATATTTTTTTCCATACTAAATTACTGTAAAAAATTATTTA
>JAYYUG010000066.1:0-5649 GCA_036344135.1 Pseudomonadota bacterium
TAATTTGGTCCTCATGAATAAGTCCAAATGATTCAGGAGATAAAAATGCCGCCCATGCTACACAAACTGCTGATAATCCTCCCATAGAGTTTAACGCGGCTACCATCTGAGGCATGTCCGTCATCGCGACCTTCTTTGACAAGATTCCACCTATCGTTGCGCCTATAGTTATTCCTGAAACGATAAGAATCCAGTTAATCAAGTGATGATTATCAAGATTTATAATTGTAACAAGAAAAGCCAAAAACATTCCAAACATACCTAGATAATTACCTACACGCGCGGTCTCTGGTGATGAAAGGCCCCTTATAGCCAAAACAAATAAGATACCTGATGTAAGATATAAAATGGATGTTAGGTCATTACTCATCTTTTCTGACCTTTTTCTTATACATTCCGAGCATTCTTTGGGTCACAAGAAAACCTCCAAAGATATTAATTGATGCAAATATGAGAGCAAAAAAGGAAACTATTCTAGATATTAAGCCTGAAGGACCCTCAATATCTGCGCCTATAGCAATTATAGCGCCAACAATAATTACTGCAGAAATTGCATTCGTAACAGACATAAGAGGGGTGTGAAGTGCAGGTGTTACTGACCATACTACATAATAGCCAATAAAAATCGCCAAAATAAAAATACTTCCATAAAAAACTATCGGACTTATGTCCATAACCTTATCCTATTTTAATTATTAAAATCTTCACGAATTTTACTACCATTTACTACGGACGTAGTGGATACCACTTCATCATCTAAACAAATCTTGTCTTTATTATTAGGATCTACAAGAAGCTCTAAAAATGAGAATAAATTTCTTGAATAAAGGTTTGAAGCATCGTGAGCAATACCACCTATTAATGATAAATTTCCGACAATTTTTATATCATTCACCTCTACAATTTCTCCTGATTTGGATAACTCACAATTGCCTCCATATTCTATTGCCATATCTACAATAATCGAGCCTGCCTTCATCGACAAAGCTTCTTGTTCACTTATCAAAATAGGAGCCTTTTTTCCCGGTACAAGTGCAGAGCAAACTATTATGTCTTGATTTTTAATATGTTCAGCAACTAATTTTCTTTGTTCTTTTAGACGCTCTTCGGACATTTCTTTTGCATATCCTGAATCATCCTCCGCATCCTCATCTGTGTCTATCATTATAAAAGATGCTCCCAAGCTTTCACATTGTTCTGCAGCTGCTTTCCTTACATCAGTTGCTGAAACTACAGCCCCTAGCCTTTTTGCTGTAGCTATAGCTTGAAGTCCCGCAACACCAACTCCCATAATAAAGACTTTTGCGGGAGCCACAGTTCCAGCGGCAGTCATCATCATCGGCATAGATTTAGAATAAAGAAAACTCGAAAGAATTATTGCACGATAACCAGCTAAATTTGATTGTGAGGATAAAGCATCAATTTGTTGAGCTCTAGAAATTCTAGGAACTAATTCCATAGAAAAAGCGTTTATAGATTTTCTAGCTAACAATTTCAAAATATCTTTATTTCTATAAGGACTTAATAGACCTACTAAATTTGTATGTGGTTTTAAATCAGAGAGAATCTCTTCACTGGGCATATTAACTGACAAGAGTATACCACTATTATCAAGAATTTGATCTAATTTAGAGATTTTAGCCCCTATATCTTCATAAGTTTTATCTGAAAAAAGACTTGCACTACCCGCTTCAGTCTCAATGTAAACTTCATGTCCTTTTGATATAAGTTTCTTAGCAATGTCTGGGACCAATGCAACTCTTTTTTCGAGAGGATCTCTTTCTTTTAACACTGATATTTTCATAAACCCAATCTAAAACAAAAAACAAGAACACTGTGTTACGATATTAAATTTAAGTTTTCTAGTTATTTTTGAAATTTTTCTTTCCAGTCTTTGTAACTCATATTGTAAACAATCTCTCTTGCTTGCTCTACAGATATCTCTTCATTAAGAGCGATAGCTTCTTCTCTATACCATCTGGAAAGACAGTTTCTACAAAATCCAGCTACATTCATTACATCAATATTTTGTACATCTGTCCTTTTTTGAAAATGTTTTATGAGCCGTCTAAAAGCTGCAGCCTCTATTAAAATTTTTTTATCCTCATCCATTTTTTAACCTATCAGTCATTTTGATATTAATATTGGTTCATAATCTTCATATTGGCCATATTTTATCTGATATAAAATTAAATCCTCATAAAACTAATGCAAACTCTTCGCCCAGAAAACATACATTTTTGCAAACATCGTAGGGTTTTCTTTTTCTAGCTCTTGCCAGTTCTTTAAATTAGAAATATTTAAATCCTTTGGATATTTGGTTTTATAAAAGTCCTTGTAACTCTGATATTGATTATCAAATTCTATAAATTCTAATGCTACTTTATCTAACAAGTCCAAAACTTCGATTAAATTGTAATTTACTTCTCTTGGATGGAATAGAAGATCACGAATACCATAAGCAGAATAAAAATCTTGGCTTCTTTGAACAAATTCCGTTCCTAAAAGCCTTTTATCATTGCTTTTAATTAAATTTCTAATCCTTCTTATATCGCTAATGCTATTCCCATATCCAAATTCTTTGATTTTATTTTGTAGGCTTAAAATTTCTTTTCTAGCAAGAGAACTGTATAATGCTAGCTTGATAACTCCATCTTGTTTTAACAATTTTTTCAAAACATTTAAACCTTCTTCAGGCTTATCAAGATGATGAAGAACCCCGCACGAAGTTATTATATCAAATTTCTTATTGAAATTTCCTAGATTTAAAATATCAGACTGTAAAAATTCAATGTTTGTTATTGAGCTTTCATGCATCTTTTTTTTGGCATAACATAAACTTGGTAAGCTGAGATCAACTGCTACAATTCTTGAATTAGAGAAAAGACTTGCCAATTGTACTGCTTCTTGCCCAGTGCCGCATCCTGCAACTAAAATCTCGTACTCATTGTCAAAGGCGATTTTATTCTCTAGATACTTAGAAGAATAGCCGAGCGTAACTGATTGTTCTTGAGTATTAATTTCTAGCCTGCCTTTCCACCTTGGATAAGGATAATTCTCATATTGGCCCTTAACTTTCTTAGATACAGCATCGGTGATTTCACCAAATCTTTTTATTAAAGGTGAAATTTCACTGATCTCAAAAGACTCTTCTATTTGAGCTACAATGACTTCTTTCAAACTATCTGGGAATGAATCTTTATTTTTGATTAACCACTTATAAATTTTCTCCTCTTCTTTATAAGGGTAATAACACCCCATTATTATAATCTCCAAAATATTGGGTTCTCTATTATTTTCGATTGAAAGAGATATAGAATGAATCAAATCACGCAAGATCTTTTTCTCTTGCTCTGAAACATTCCAAATAAAACCATTGTATTCACACTGAATATTTATGTAACTAGCAATATTAATAATATTAGATTTCGAATCTCCTTCAAAAAACTTATAGTTTTCAAGAATAAATTTTCTTAATTTGGTGTAAATATTTTCCGAATGTCTGGACATCACTAAATTGGTCTTAAGGAATTGCCCAATAACACTTGAACTCATCTTAGTAAGAAAATTCCTATTAGTTAATATTTCTGGATAATCATCTATTAGAATGGAAATGAATTCTTCATTCCAAATAATGTTATTCTCCTTTTTAAGATTGTTTGGCAAACTATCTTTATCAAAATCTTTAAAAATAAATTTCAGAAAATCCATCTGCGTTGCTGGTAAATGGGAATTAGAAAACAAAAGCTTTGAAAGTGCAGATAAAATTTGGCTGCTATCATTGGGATAATCTTTATCCTGTAATTTGTTCAGAGAATCGCAAAAAATCTTTCCCGCAGAATGAAATTTAACAGAACTTGCTTCTGTATTTATAACTATAGAAGAGCATTCTAGAGATTTAACATATAAATCGCTTTTAAAGTACATCATAGCTAAATTAGCTATTCCCATATCATTTGGTTCTATTCGCATTGCCTCTTCAAGTGCTAATATTGCTTCTTTTCTCTTCCCAATAGACCAGTAAAGGGCGGAGATATTATTTAAAGACCGAAAGCTTGGTTTAATGGAAAGAGACTTTTTATAGGATTGTATAGCTTGATCGTTTCTGCCTAACTTCTGAAAAATTAAACCTTGGCTAAATAATGTGTCAACATCTTTGGGTTCAATTTCTATGGCAGCACTAATCAACTCAAGAGCTTTATCAAAATTCTTTTGCTCTAATAATTCTATTGCTTCCGCTTTTAGATCAGAATATTTTTTCATATCAAACCAATTTAATTTCTAAATTTTATTCCCTAAAACAAAGTATTGGAACCAAAAAAATTTTCTTCAAATATCTCTTTATTTTTTTCATTCAATAGTAATGGTTTAGATAACAAATTAGCCATATTAAGAACCTTATTTTGATCAGTAATCAAATCTTGTTTAATTTCTATTAACAGGTGAGCTAGACCCCTTGATGTTGCATGCCTATAGAGGGTATCGTTTCTTAACCTTCCGGAATAAGGTTTATTATCTCCTATTTTTAGATTCTCATTTTCTTTAAAATACCGGAAGAAGATTCTTGCCATCCTGTTATCTTTATCCCACAAGAAGCCCAAGTCAATTGATCTTTCAATTCCCTTCCATGATGGTGAAAAGCTATGAATGGAGATTATGCAAGGGAACAGTCCTTTTCCTCTGGCTATATTAATACATTCTTCAATCTTTCTATGATCAGGCCTATAAAACTTGTTAATTCTATACTTCCTCTCTTCTTTTTCTTTCTTTAGATCATCATAAATATTTCCAGGAATTTTATTTCTGCCCGATATTTTCATTATTAAGGTTCGATCGTCCAACCCACGATTTGGATCAACTAACAACCTCGAAAAACCAGGCATTATTAAAGGACATTCGAGAATATCAGCAAGACCAATTGCAACTTCCCTCGCTCCAATATCGTAGGCAATATGGGTATCTAAAACTGATTCACCCAAACCAAGATTATTATATTCTTGAGGAATAAAATTTGATGCATGGTCACAGATTACAAGAAAGTTACTTTCTTTATCTCCATTAAAAATATTTATCATTTTTTTATCGCTTATATGAAAACATAAAATATATCAAAAATATTTTAACAAAAATTTTTCTAATCTGTTACAAGGTAATCATGAATATTAAAGAAATGGAGCAAAGAAAGACAAAAATTCTTGCTACGCTTGGGCCCTCCTCTAGTACTATTAAAAAAATAATTCAATTAGCAAAAGCTGGCGCTAATGCATTTAGACTCAATTGTTCTCACTTGGATGAAAAAGATCTTGTTGAGTATATTAAAAAAATCAGAAGAGCAGAAGAACTATTAAAAAAACCTATAGGTATCTTAGTTGATTTACAAGGGCCTAAAATTCGTATTGGTTCAATTGATGAAGAAGAAAATGTTCTAACAAAAGGAGATATATTCATACTAGATTCCTATAAAGATCTTGGAAACAACAAAAGAGTATTTTTACCTCACAAAAAAATATTTTCTTCCGTAAAAAAGGGTCAGCTTATCTTAGTAGATGATGGTAAAATCCATCTAGAAGTTATAAATGTTAAAGCAACTCAAATTAAGACTAAGGTTCTACAGGGTGGTTTATTGAGATCGAAAAAGGGTGTTAATCT
>JAYYUG010000067.1:0-3605 GCA_036344135.1 Pseudomonadota bacterium
GTTGAGATAACAATAATAGTGATATTATTAAAAATAAAATTATAGGCATCAACCATAAAATTTTATCTTTTTCAATTTTTGCTCTTGTATAAAACCATGCTGAAAGAACTACAAACGCGGGCTTTAAAAACTCCGAAGGCTGAACTGTTATAATTCCCCATAACGACAACCATCTAGAAGATCCGCCGCTATTAACACCTATAAATAATGTTAATAAAAGCCCTAAAATTCCAAAAAAGAACATAACAAGCGACAATCTTCTCGTAAAACTTTCTGAAAGAATTGAAACCAAAAACATTAATACTAAAGAAACAAAAAGATAAATTGTCTGTCTCATTAAAAAATAATATTTATCAGTATTAAGATCATCCGCCTCGACAGGGCTTATGGCTAAAGAAAAATACAACCCTATCATGCCAAGAAAAATGATTCCAAAAAGAAACAATCTGTCTACAGTAAACCACCATTGACCAATCAAGCCATTATTAGTTCTGGATATTCTTAGCATTCTGACACCAAAGATAAAACTGTCTTACTAAAAATATCTCCTCTATGAACATAATCACGAAACTCATCTTGAGAACTACAACCAGGGGATAACAATACACATCCACAGCCAAATTTTTTTGCACTGTTAAAAGCCGATTGAGTAGCTTTTTGAATATCTTCAGAAATCTCGTAATCTAAACTTTTCGGAGCAATTTCTGATAAAAGTCTAGAAGAACTTCCAATAAAAAAAGCCTTCCTGATGTTTTTAGATCTAAAGTTAATTTTCGATAAATTATTTGCTTTCGATAACCCCCCAACAATCAGAAAAATATTTTCATAATTTCTTAAAGCAAAATTTGTTGCCTCAGGATTGGTTGATTTTGAATCGTTTACAAATTTAATGTTATTGTTTTCTAATATTTTAATATGTCTATGCTCTAGATCCTTAAAAGAACTAAAACCCGAAAGAACTCGATTTCTTTTTATTCCAAATTCATTGGTTATTGATTTTATTGCAGGAAATAATTCACTTATTAAAATTTTAAAAGAATTTTTTTTAAGATTATATTTTATTTCTGAATCTTCAATAATTATCTTACGGGACGGTATATTAATTTCATTAATTAACTCACAATAATTATCAATACTGTTTAGGATTGCGACATCTTTTTCTTTCTGATTCTTAAAAATTTCCAATTTTGTTTTTCTATAAGATTCATGTGAGGAATATCTATCCGTATGGTCCTCAGAAATATTTAACAAAACCGCGATATCGGGTCTAAATTTTTTGATAGATTCTAGCTGAAAAGATGAAATTTCAATTATATATATAGTTTCATGTGTTCCAGGATCAATTGAAAGGATTGGTTTTCCGATATTCCCTGCTAACCTTGTCTCAAAACCTTCGCTTTTAAGTATTTCATTTAGCAGGGTAGCCGCTGATGATTTTCCATTCGTTCCGGTGATTGCAACAACCTTACCTTTAGGAAATTCGGTTCCGCGCGCTTTGTGAAATAGCTCTATGTCTCCATAAATGGGAATTTTATTTTCTATACAAATTTTAATTGTTTCCGGAATTTTACCATATCTTAATGGTACTCCAGGTGAAGGTATTAAAGCATACAAATCATTCCAAATCCAATTCGTAGGCTCTGTAAACTTAAGGCCTTTTGAAGCAAGTTTTTCCCTTAAAATTTGGTCATCATCCCATAGGAACAAATTTGCACCACTTTGGCTTAGAGATTCATAAACTGCTAGACCAGTTTTTTGCAGCCCATAAATAGCTACATTTTTTGAATCGAATTCATTCAGTATTATCATACTTACCTCAACTTCAAGGTTGAAAGACCTATTAAGGCTAATATAAAAGCTATTATCCAGAAACGGATAACTATTGTTGGCTCAGACCAACCTTTCTGCTCGAAATGGTGGTGTAATGGAGCCATCATAAAAACTCTTCGGCCAAATAGCTTAAACGAGATGACCTGAACAACGACAGAAAGTGTTTCAAAAACAAATAACCCTCCTATTATAAAGAGCACCAATTCATGCTTTGTAGCTATTGAAACTGATCCTAATAAAGCCCCAAGAGACAAGGACCCTGTATCACCCATAAATATCATCGCTGGTGGAGCATTAAACCATAAAAAACCAAGACCTGATCCCAGTAAAGCACAACACAAAATAGCTAATTCACCAGTATTAGGTATATGCATAATTCCTAGATATTGTGAAAATATAATATTTCCAGATAAGTAGGAAATTAAAGCAAAACTAGCTGCGGCAATCATTACAGGAACAATTGCAAGCCCATCTAATCCATCCGTTATGTTTACAGAATTAGATGACCCGATAAGTACGCAGCTTGAAAAGATATAGAAGATTAAAAAACCACTTATGATAGGCCCATTAATAAAAGGAGAAAAAATAGAAAATCTTATATTTTCAGGTAATGTTATGGAAAATAGATATAAGATAATTAAAGAAAGAAGAATTTGGAGAAATATCTTTTTTCTCCATGAAATCCCGGAAGAACTTTTTTCGATAATTTTTTTATAATCATCAACGAAACCAATTAAACCAAAGCCTAAGACAGAAATTAAGGCTATCCATATGTAATTATTAAATATATCAACCCATAAGATGGTACTTAACACCAATGCGACAAGTATTAGCAGACCCCCCATTGAAGGTGTTCCTCTTTTTGAGATTAAATGAGAGGGAGGGCCGTCGACTCTAATCGGTTGCCCTTCTTTTTGCTTTAATTTCATAAACCTTATGAATTTTGGCCCGATTAATAAAACTATTAAAAAAGATGTGATAGTTGAGCAACCTGCTCTAAAAGTTAAATAATTGAATAACCCTGACCCTGGAAAACTGAGGTCAAATGAATTTAAAAGATAAATAATCATTAGGCAATTTTCCGAACCGGAAGATGAGAAAGTAATCTTTTGGTAATCTTATGTACATTGCTGGAAGAAGACCCTTTTAAGAGAAGTAAATCCTCATCACATATTAATTCTTCTAAATCTTCAATAAGACTTTCAATTTCAGAATAATAAGAACCTTTTTTTTCCTCAGTTATATTTTCCCAGGTATATTTAATTTCCTTTCCGCAAGCTAAAACATAATCAATAGATGCATTATTTATTTCTGAAGCGAGATCTTCATGAGCTTTTTTAGTTAATGTTCCTAATTCTAACATATCTCCGATAATTAAAACCTTCCTGTTATAATCAAGATTATTTATTGAGGAGAAAGTTTGAATTGCAGCTGACATTGAATCCGGATTACTGTTGTAGCTTTCGTCTATGATAGTAATTTTCTTTCCATAATATTCAGATATATATCTTTTTCCTCTCCCCTCAATAAGCTCAAAACCCTCCATCTTCTTTAGAAAATTTTTAAGATTATTTCCAAGAGGTATGCAAACTGAAGCTGCGGCTAAACAATTCAAAGCCATATGCTCGCCGATAAAAGGTAAATGAAAATTCATATCCTGATCTTTGTATTTCGCAATTATTCGGCATTTTTCGTTATCAGATTCATAGTTAGAAAGTGAAAAATCTGCATCTTTATTTTTTCCAAAAGTTAGGAAATTAATTTTCTTTTTCATA
>JAYYUG010000068.1:0-4168 GCA_036344135.1 Pseudomonadota bacterium
TATCTTTTGAAAAAAATATATGAGAAAAACTATATTTAATTACCTCCTTATAGTTTTCTCTATTTTTTTGATAGTAATCCATCAATTCTTTTTCGCTTGGAATAAAGGAAAATTGTCCCGATTTTAAAAAATCAATCTTTTGGGCTAACCGCCTCTTAATAATAATATCATCTTTGTCCAAACCTAAAACAAGAGCTTCGCGATATAGCACTTCTTCATTTACAAGATTATCTATAATTCTAGTGACTTCATCATTGTTTGGCTGTCTACCCATTTGGTTTGTCCATGATGAGATCAAACTTGAAATTTCATTTTTAGAAATAAATATTTCTTTCTTGTTAGATACAGTCAGTCCGTAGAGAATTGATAAAACCCCAAAGAAAAAACCAAAAAATATAAAATATCTTTTTTTCAATTCTAAATTTTAGAAAAATCCTACCCCTAGGTAATTTCTGGAACATACCATATAGGAGAAGACCAAGCTCTCTCCTGTATTACTGGCTTCAAATCCTTCCTTGGAGCCATTCCAGCCCTTATGGCATCCCATGTAGACCATCTACAAGTTGGGTTTTCAAGAACTCGGACATAATAAAAAGCTTTTACATCATGGTCAAAATCAGGATCTTTCCATAAAACTTTCATTTCTTCATCACCTGTATCAGCTGAAATAGAACAATCCGCTATATTAACTTTTGCTCCATTATCTGGACAGCGATTCGTCGATTGATCAACAGCTAATCCATCTGAGCAAAGGACATCGTAAACTTGTTCGTTGGGCTCGCCTGAATATTTATTAACCCAACCCTTGATAATCTGAACTCTCTGAATATTTGCTCCATTATGAGCCTTTTTTGCCCAAACTATGAAGTTAGGAATATCTTGTCCATTTTTGAATATATTTCCTCCCATAGGAACTGCTGAAGAATAGGCTTCTTGAACAAGGCTTTCGCTGTTCAAATCTATGTCACCAAGGTTGAATCCTCCGAAGAAACGGAGCAATATTCGGTTTCCCGAGGTTGCGTACGTTTCCTTCCTTCGAAAAGCATTAAATATTGATTCTCTGGTATTTTCTTCTGCCCAAACAGCAGCTATACCTGAGGCGCCCCATTGGCTAAACCCGGTATCAACATATGTTCCCTGCTCTTCCTCTAGAAATCTATAAATTTGTTGATCTTGAGGAAGATTTTTTAGGGCCTTATATTGTTCATTACTTAAAGGAACAGAGCCTCTTCCTTGGGGTGTACCGTCAATAATTCCAACCTTAGAAAAGAAGTTGGATTCATCAAAAGAGCTCGCGCCAGTATGAGTATCACTAGACCCTATAAACCCAAAATTATAAGGATTCCCTCTTTTCTCAAAATCCAATGTCAATCCACGAAGTAAAGCATTCCGAACATAGCCGCCAGAGGGTAAACTATATGTTGGCGGAATACTTCCCACCCGAGTATTCATAATCTCAAAATCCGCCCATTCATCATTAGGTGATAACAAAGGGTGAGTATCAGATGTTCCTTTAACTTGTGTTATTTCAACTATTGGCTCATTCCTCATTCTCTGTTGTGCATATATTTGTTCTATTGGAAGCCCATCAAATGTTTCAACTTCAAACATTTGACCATTTGAACCATTGCTATTGTGAGGTATAGCCAACGAATCAATACCCTTTTCTCTCCATTTATCCATAGTATTCCAGAGATCTTCAGGATTTATTGAATCAATCCTGCTAAAAGGTCTTATTGGCGCCTTCGAGGACTTAAAAATTACATTCCTGTGCAGATTCCCACTTTCTACATTTGTCGACGCAGTGTACTCATAAGCTATGAATGTAGTAAAATTTCCTGGATCATTGTGTTCCTCTGCGGCTCGCGCAGAATCTGACCATGCAGTTTTATGAATATCATAATCAAAAGATTCTACCACCACGGTAGGGTTATTAGTAAGTAAAGCTCTTAAATATCCAAACCAATTAGTAAATTCACCCATACTCCTTACTTGGACACGAAATTTTCCTAATCTATCAGCGCTACTTTCTACAGTCAGATTCTCAGAGCTATTAAGATTATTGAATGCTTTAACACTAGGTAACTGTGAAACTTTAGTGGAAGTATCGGACCAAGCTTCAATCATTCCAAGAAAAAAACCATGATCTGTTACTGCATAAAAATCTAGAGGCTCTCTTAATTTCATATCGAAACCTAGAGGATGTTTAATTGTTTCTCCCTTAGCATATCTGTAAGCATCATCGGGAGATTTTGTTGTTCCAAAAATATAAGCATCAAAAGAATATTTAGTATGAACATGAGTGTCTCCAAAATAAACATTTTTATTTTCACTGTAATCTTTTGTAGGCCCTTGAAAAGCTTCAGAGTCTTTGATTTTAAAATCTTTGGTTTGTTGAGAAGAATCTGAACACCCAAGAATAAACAAAGAAATGACAACCATATATGCGCTAATATTTTTCATTTTCACTATACCTCCTTCTGGCGGAGAGAGAGGGATTCGAACCCTCGATACGGTTGCCCGTATACTCCCTTAGCAGGGGAGCGCCTTCAACCACTCGGCCACCTCTCCATTTTTTAAAAAATGCCTATTTTACATCTCAATGTAAAGGAATTAAGATTGAAGCATCAATATTACTAATGGTTTTTTATTATGAATGAAAATATTACCGAAGAACAGAAAGAAATTTTATATTCTTGTGGCACTGAAATACCTGGAACTAGCGAGTTATTGAATGAAAAAAGATCAGGAATCTACATAACTGCTGACAAGAAATTGCCAGTTTTCCGATCTGATCACAAATTTGAATCTGGGACTGGATGGCCAAGTTTTTATGATGCAAACCTTGAGAATATTACTTTAAAAGAAGATTTGTCACATGGGATGGTAAGAACTGAGGTTTTATCAAAGGAAGGTGAACATCTTGGCCATGTCTTCAATGATGGCCCTCAACCAACTGGATTGAGATATTGTATTAACGGTTTAGCTTTACAGTTTATACCTGACGAAGATTAATTTATTATTCAAAATTAACCTTAATAACATATGAAGAAATTATTGGACAAAATACGATTGCCAATCCACTTAAGCCCGCTAAAACAAGAAGTTGTCGAATATAAACCTCTTCAAAACCATTAAAGATTAGAGTAGATAGTGCCCCTGCCCCAAAAATCAAAACAGGCAAGAAAAGCGGTAATATAATTATAGGTAAAATTAAACCATGCCATCTAGATGATAAGGACATGGATGCCCCCATGCATCCAATAAAACTTAATGCAGGAGATCCAATCAATAAAGTAATCATTGTAGGAAAGATTATTTCGTTAGGGAGGCTTACAAATATACCAAAAATTGGTGTTAAAATTACTATTGGAAGGCAGTTGGAAAGCCAATGGGAAAAACTTTTTGCAAAAGAAATCTGATATAAGGATAAATCTCCAATTAAATAAAGATCCAATGTTCCATCATTAAAGTCTTCATAGAAAATATTTTCTAGGGATAAAAAACATACAAGAATGACAGAAACCCAAATTAAGCCTGGTGAAATATTTGATAGCATATCCTTTTCAGGCCCTATCCCTAAAGGAAGTAGAAATAATATTGCCATATAAAAGATTAGACATAAGATGTAATTACCTCTGAAGGAAAAGGTGTTCCTTGTTTCTTTTTTTAATAATAAGAAAAATTTCTTCATATTATTTTTCCATTCGATAAATTAAATCTGGTTTCTCATAAAAATTACTGTGAGAGGCACAAAGTATCATCCCTCCGTTGGACAGATGCTTGTTAATGTAATTATTTAAAATCTCTATTGCATTGATATCTAAGGATGAAGTTGGTTCATCTAAAAGCCAAATTTTTTTATCTGCGGCTAATAATCTTGCTATAGAAAGTCTTTGTTTTTGACCTTCAGATAAATATTTACATTCAAGATTTGAAAATTTCTTTAAGCCCATAACCTCAAGAATCTTTTCATCAAAATTATTATTAAAATACGAACACCAAAACTTTATATCCTCCAACGGTGTTAAATCGTATTTAATTGAAAACTTATGACCCAATAAATAGATCTCATCCTTAAAGGAGCCTAGACCTATATTGCCTTCTAAAGTTGGCAACAACCCTGCGATAGCTCTTAGTAACGTTGTTTTTCCAGATCCATTGGGAC
>JAYYUG010000069.1:0-19833 GCA_036344135.1 Pseudomonadota bacterium
CAATATCTGAAGCAAAGGATAGAAATATTCCATATATAGATGCAACCTGTCCTTTGGTTCTTAAAGTTCATAAAGAGGCAATCATACATCATAAAGCTGGTGCCCATATTTTTCTTATAGGGCACTCAGGACATCCAGAGGTAGAGGGCACAATCGGTCAAGTGCCAAAGGGATCTATATCTTTAATAGAAAAAATGAATGATGTGAAAAATCTTGAACCCATTAAATATGGAAAAACTGCCTTAATTACGCAGACTACTTTATCTGTCGATGATACAAAGGAAATTGTAGAGGAAATTAAGAAATTATTCCCTGATATAATTTTACCCCCCAAGGAAGATATTTGTTATGCGACTACAAATCGCCAAGGGGCAGTAAAAAGTATAGCAAAAAAATGTGACATTCTTTACGTAATAGGAGCAGAAAACTCTTCTAATTCTTTAAGATTAGTTGAAGTTGCGAAAAAAGCAGGATGTTTACAGACTTTTCTAATTTCAAAAATCGATGAGGTTAACTGGCAATTAGTGACCGAATCCTCTTCTATAGGCTTAACCGCTAGCGCTAGTGCACCAGAAATATTAATAGAGGAATTCATATCAGCATTAAAGAATAAGTATGAAGTTGAGGTGATAAAAAACGAAGTTGCAATAGAAAATATTTCTTTTAAAATTCCAAAGGAATTAAAATGAGTGATGCTGTAGAAATCTATACTGATGGTGCTTGCTCAGGAAATCCAGGTCCTGGAGGATGGGGTGTGTTGATTAGGGAATTAGATAAAGAGGATACAGAAATCTCAGGTGGAGAAAAAGACACAACCAACAACCGAATGGAATTACTTGCAGCTATAAAAGCCTTAGAAAGTATAGAAAATAATAAAGAAATTATAATTTACACCGATTCAAATTATGTAAAAGATGGTATCACGCAGTGGATATCTAACTGGAAAAAAAATAACTGGAAAACATCTAACAAAAAACCTGTTAAAAATGTTGATCTTTGGGTGAAGTTAGATAATGCAATCCAAAATAAGAAGATAAATTGGGAATGGGTGAAAGGTCACGACGGTAATGAAGGGAACGAGAAAGCTGACTTTCTCGCTCGATCTGCTTTAAACAATCTTTAATTTTGGTTACAGCTGACTAATTATAGCCTCGGCACCGGATTCTATTGCCTCTCCAGGGTTCGACTCAACATTTAGTTTTATAACATTGTTGTCATTAATAATCATTGAGTACCTTAATGATCGGACTCCAAGTCCAAAACCAGATCCATCCATAGTTAAACCTATAGACTCTGTAAAAGAGCCATTTCCATCACCAACCATAAGAAGTTTTCCCTCGGTTCCTTTTTCTTTACCCCACGCACTCATAACAAATGGGTCATTTACTGATAGACAAACTATTGCATCAACACCCTTGTCAATTATTGATTGAAAATGCTCTATATATCCTGGTAAATGTTGTTCTGAGCAAGTTGGTGTAAAGGCTCCTGGGACTGCAAAAAGTACGGTTTTCTTTCCGCCGAATAGTTCATTTGTTGTAATAGGCGTAGGTCCACTCTCAGTCAAATGGTAAAGGGTAGCTTCAGGTAAATTCTCACCTTCTTGTATAGTCATTTTTTCCTCCTAGTTGAAAGTTTAAAACAAAATTAACAAATATCATTTAACACTTAAACACTATCTTTTTAAGATATATAAAACTACAGTTAAAACACAATATTTAAATTAAATTAAAGTTATGGAAAATGAAAGTACACTTATAGGTCAGTTTTTAATTGCTATGCCTTCTCTGAAGGATCCTAGATTTGAGAAATCTGTGATACTTATTACTTCACATAATCCTGAAGGTGCTACAGGATTAATTATTAATAAACCATTTCACACTGATCTTAATAACATCATTAATAGGATTGGAATTTCTGATGAAGTTTCTAGGAATGATATTGACGTTTTGAATGGGGGTCCTGTAGATCCTGACAAAGGAATTATTTTGCACAATAGTGAATTCAGTTCTCTTGGAACCACAAAAGTCCATGGTATAAACTGTTCGACAACTGCTACAAAGGAGGCTTTATCTCTACTTTGTAAAAGTGAGAGTAGTATTAAAGCCAATCTTTATCTTGGATATTCCGGCTGGGGACCTGATCAGTTAGATAAAGAAATTAAATCTAATGATTGGTTAATCTCTCCTGGCAATGAAGAAATTATTTTTAATAAGAATTATGAGATAATTTGGTCAAAAGTGATAATGGACATGGGCTTGAGTTTAAGTTCTATATCAGCTCACGGAGGAATTGCTTAGTTTTTCTGAGACTTCTTTTCAACCTCTCTCCAAACTCTTAAAATATTTCCTGACCAAATCTTTTTTATTTGTAAGTCTGAATAATTCCTTTTACGTAATTCATTGGTTAAGTTTTGCGTTTCCCTCGCATCCATCCATCCTTCAACTCCTCCACCTCCTCCAAAATCAGAGGAAATTCCAACATGGTTAACACCAATCAATTTTACAACATAGTCAATATGATTAATAAAATCTCTTATAGTTGGAAGAGAAAAATGCATATTAATGTTCTCGATACCTTCTTCAAATTCTTGGGTGGTCAAATGTTTGGATGGTATAAATTCATTATCTCCATAAGTTCTTGCCACCGACATTCCGAGTTGACGAATAGCATAATTCCTTTCTTTGTCTACTTTCAAATAATTTGGAAATGCCACAATTTGTACAACACCATTATTCTTCGCAATCTCAAAAAGTATTTCATCAGACAGATTTCTGGGGTGATCAGCTAAAGACCTAACAGAAGAATGGGAAGCAATAACAGGTGAATTTGATAATTTTATTGCTTCAAGCGCTGCCTTATCTGAAATATGGCTAATGTCTACCATCATTCCTAATTGATTCATTCTCGATATAACTTCTTTACCAAAGCTCGATAATCCACCGTGCAATTCTTTGGGATCGTTTAGTCTTGTGCTAGGTATTGAGCTGTCAGCTATTTGATTATGACCAATGTGAGCTAAGGTCATATAGCGAGCTCCTAGAGAATAGTAATAATCCAATAACTTTAAATCTTCTCCAACAACATATCCATTTTCTATTCCAATTGCAGCCGATAAGAGATTGTTTTCTTTTGCGTGTATTACAGCTTCAGGATTTTTTACTAACATGATTTTTGAAGAATAGATTTCAGTCATTTTCCTTATAGAACTAAATTTTATTTCTGCTTTTAATTTGGCATCCTCATATCCTCTTTTATCTAAATCACCTTGAGGAACGTACACAACAAAAAACCCCGAATTTAAATTACCCTCCACCATCTTTTTTAAATCAACCTGCATGTTCGTATCTTTTCCAGGATCGTGGTTTGGAATCTGCATAAAATCAAAAGGAATATCAATATGAGAATCAAAAGTTAGGATAGAGGCTTTTAAAGAAAACGGTATAAAAAGACATAAGAATAAGATTATGTAATGTTTGTGTTTCACTATAATCCTTTAAAGATTTTCCCTTATGTATTCTTTAAGAAAATTAGGATTCTTATCCATAGTAGTAAATTTTTCTTCCCCTTTCAGGCACTTTTCAAGTTTTTTAGGTATCTCTGGATAAACATTTAATACATCAAATACTGCCTCAGGAAATTTTGCTGGATGAGCTGTCCCTAGACTTATTGTCGATGTTTCATTCAAACCTATCTCATTGGCAGCAAATAGTCCCACAGCTGTATGAGGATCAATAATGATATTTTCTTCTTTATACAATTTTCGAATTGTTTTCTTAGTATCTTCTTCAGATGCTTTTTTAGAAATAAAATCATTTTTTATAAAATTTAAAGCAGTATCTTTGATGGTAAAACCCCTATTCGAAACCAGCTCGTTCATCAAGGAATTTATTTCTTTCGAATCCCTATTGTATGCCTCAAAAAGCATGCGTTCAAAATTACTAGAAATTTGTATATCCATACTGGGAGAGATAGTTGCGTTAACTTTTCCTAAGGAATAATCACCAGATAGAATTGCTCGATTCAAGATGTCGTTTTCATTTGTTGCCACAATAAGCTGGGAAATGGGAAGTCCCATCTTTTTTGCGACCCAACCAGCTAAGATATCTCCGAAATTCCCCGTTGGTACTGAAAAACTAACCTTTTCTTCTCCCAATAACTCAAATGAGGTGAAATAATAAACAATTTGCGCAGCAACTCTTCCCCAATTTATGGAGTTAATTGCTGCTAAATTAGTTTCTTCCCTAAATTTTTTTTCTTGAAATAATGATTTGACCAAATTTTGACAATCATCAAACGTTCCGTCTATCTCAATTGGATAAACACTTTTACTAGAGACTGTCGTCATTTGTCTTCTTTGTGTTTCTGATACCCTTCCTTTCGGAAATAATATAAAAACATCTGCATGATTATTATTTTTAAAGGCTTCGATTGCTGCACTTCCTGTATCTCCGGAAGTAGCCCCAAGAATTGTAATTTTTTTACCTTTTTTTTCTAATGCTGCGTCAAATAATTCCGCCAAAAGCAGCATAGCAAAATCTTTGAAGGCCAACGTGGGTCCATGGTAAAGCTCTAAAAGAAATTTATTATTCTTTAACTTCCTTAATGGCGCAACTTCATCTGATGGAAAATGAGAATATGCCTTCTTTGTAAGTCTTAATAGTTCTTGTTCACTTAAAAAATTACCTACAAAGGGCAACATTATGAAAGTTGCTTTTTCCCAATATTTTCCTTTAGGAATCTCACTAGTATTAATTTTTGGCCAGGATTCAGGAAGATATAAACCCCCATCGCTAGCTAATCCTGTTAATAGTGCTTCCTCAAAATTTAATATAGGCGCGTTACCACGTGTAGAAATATATTTCATAATCCTTTATAATAGCTTTTTCTTTACGCTGGTAATATATAATTTTAGGACTGATATAAAAATTTTTTTAAAGGAACTAGTTATTTTTGGATGAATATTTTTGAAGACATAAGTTTGGAACAAGCCTCTTCGTTGGTAAGTGAATCTCTTCACAAGTCTGATGACGGAGAGTTATATATTGAAGACATTGTCAGTGAAGCTTTTATATATGACGATGGAAGGCTTAAAAATGCAAATTACGATAACGCAAAGGGTTTTGGAGTTCGTTACGTTTCTGGGGAAACAACAGGCTACGCCAATTCTACAATACTAACAAAAGCTTCATTAGAAAAAGCTCTTTCAACTATAATAAATGCAAACCGAGGAAAAAGTTCAAATCAAAATATAGATAAACTTGTAAAACCTGAGTCACTTTATGATGAATCAAATCCTTTAAATTCATTATCTTTTTCGGAAAAAACTGAATTGGTTCAAAAAATTGATAATTTTTTAAGAAAACAAGATAATAGAGTAAAACAGGTTAGCGTAGCCCTTGCCGGATCTTTTCAAAAAATAATCATAGTGGGAAAAAATGGCGAAATTCTTGAGGATGATAGGCCATTAGTCAGGTTAAATATTTCAGTAATAGCCTCAGAAGGCGAAAGGATGGAAACAGGATCATATGGAACTGGGGGTCGATGGAACTATGAAAAATTTTCTTATGAAGATTTTTATAAGGAGGCAGCATTAAATGCTTTAGATCAAGCGCACACCAATCTTAATTCTGTTAGTGCTCCTGCCGGGGAAATGACTGTTGTTTTAGGGTCAGGATGGCCAGGAGTTTTGCTGCATGAGGCCGTTGGGCATGGATTAGAAGGCGATTTTAATAGAAAAGGAACATCTGCATTTTCAAATCTTATTGGAAAAAAAGTAGCAAACGATCAAATTACAATTGTCGATGATGGGACAATTCCTTTAAGAAGAGGTTCATTAACTATTGATGATGAAGGAACGGCGACCCAAGAAACAATTTTAATTGAAGACGGAATTCTTAAGGGTTATATGCAAGATAAAATGAATGCTCGTCTCATGAGCCAAGAACCCACTGGAAATGGTAGAAGAGAAAGTTTTATGAGTCTTCCTATGCCAAGAATGACTAACACTTTCATGAAAAGTGGGAAATACTCGTCGGAAGAAATTATAACCTCCGTTAAGACTGGTCTTTATATGGTAAGTTTTGGAGGTGGAGAAGTTGATATTACCTCGGGAAAATTTGTTTTCAGTTGCACGGAAGGATACATAATAGAAGATGGAAAATTAACTACGCCTATTAAGGGGGCAACCTTAATTGGTGATGGGCCTGAAATTATTAAGAAGATTTCTATGGTTGGCGATGATTCAAAACTTGATGATGGTATAGGCACCTGCGGAAAATCGGGACAAAGTGTCCCTGTCGGAGTAGGTCAACCAACCTTAAAGATTGATAACATAACTGTTGGCGGAACCAATTAGAATGGTTATAGATTTTGTTAAAGATTTTCCTTTTGAATATGGCGTATATGATACCCTTAGCCCCTTAGTTAGGAGAGTTATTGCAAATAATCCTGGACCTTTCACATAGACTGGAACAGGCACTTATATTATTGGCGAAAAAGAGTTGGCTGTTATTGATCCTGGTCCATTAGATTATGATCATCTTTCTGCCATATTAAATGCTACAGAAAAACAGAAAATTACACATATTCTTATAACACATAATCATAGTGATCATTCACCGCTAGCCTTACCATTAAAGGAAAAAACAGGGGCTAAGATATATTACAAAAAACTCAAAACCGAGGATACAGGCTCAGAAGAGTTTGAAGAAGGTTATGATAAAAAAATAATAGGTGATGTAAGGCTTGAGGATGGTGATATTATAAAAAACAATGAGTGGACAATAGAAGCTGTCCATACACCTGGCCATACCTCTAATCACATATGTTTTGCCTTAAAAGAAGAACAAAAACTATTTTCAGGAGATCATGTGATGGGGTGGTCTACCACGGTAATTGTTCCTCCCGATGGTGATATGAATGATTATATTATGTCTCTTAAAAAATTAATCTCTAGGAAGGAAGAATTATTCTTACCTACTCATGGTCCTGTAATAGAGAAACCAAAAAAATTACTTCAAGACTATATTACTCATAGGCTAGACAGAGAAAGGCAAATTCTTGAGGCTATTAGTAAAGGTAACTGTAAAATTCTAGATATGGTAAAAATCATGTATAAAGATGTTGATCCTCAATTACACCCTGCTGCTGCTATGTCAACTCTGGCTCACCTTAATAGAATGATAAATAACAACGAAGTGTTTGCTGAGGGAAAAAATTTAGATGCTAATTACAATCTTGTCTAACTATAAATACTCTTAAGGATATAAACTCTTCGAAATCCATTTTCCTGACCTAAAGCTGTATTCAATTCTTTCATGCAGACGGTTAGGCCGAGCTAGCCAAAATTCAAATTTTCTAGGAGATACATAATAACCATTCCAGTTTTTTGGCCGAGGAATCACTTTTCCTATAAATCTTTTTTGAAAAGAATCGTAATTCTTTTCTAAAATTAAACGATTTTTTAAGATTTTTGACTGGGATGAAGCCCAAGCGGCTATCTGTGATTTTCGATCACGTGTTAAAAAATATTCATCAGAATCCTTTTCAGGAATCTTTTTGACACTTCCTTCAATTAAAATTTGTTTACCCGTTGATTTCCAATAAAAACAAAGTGCAGCATTAGAATTATTTTCTAATTGTTTTCCTTTTTTACTGCTTGAATTAGTATAGAAAACTATACCCTTCTTACGAATCTCTTTCATCAAAACCATTCGAGTCCTAGGTTTTCCTAACGAATCAACAGTAGATAACGACATTGCATTGGGATTAACGCCCTCCTTTTTTTTTGCTTCTGCGTACCATTCCTTAAGTAATAAAAAAGGATTTTTCTTAGGTTTTATCTTTGCTTTTCCTATTTTCAAAGTGTATTTCCTCTAAGGATTTAAAATAAAATTATACAAATCTCTTATAAAGCTGTATTTCTTTACTTTGTATTTATACAACTAAAAAAGTTAAGTATGGAAAATAAAACAAATCTATTATCAGGAAAACGTGGGTTAATTATGGGTGTTGCCAATAACCGTTCTATTGCATGGGGAATAGCCACAGCTTGTCACGACAGCGGAGCGGAGCTTGCTTTAAGCTATCAAGGGGAAGTGATCAAGAAAAGAATTCTTCCTTTGGCTGAACAATTAGGATCAAAAATTTTAGTTGATTGTGATGTTAATGATCCCAAAAGTGTTGATAATTTATTTGATAAATTAAAAAGTGAATGGGGTGGCATAGATTTTTTAGTACATGCAATAGCTTTTTCCGATAAAGATCAACTTAAAGGAAGATATATTGAAACAACACAAGAAAATTTTACAAACACAATGAATATATCCTGTTATTCCTTTACATCAGTAGTGCAAAGAGCAGAAAAACTTATGGATAATGGAGGTTCTATTCTTACACTAACCTACTATGGTTCCGAAAAGGTTATGCCACATTACAACGTCATGGGCGTTGCCAAATCGGCATTGGAGGCTAGTGTTAGATATTTAGCAAAAGATCTTGGAAAAGAGAATATACGCGTAAATGCAATATCTGCAGGACCAGTTAAAACTTTAGCGGCGTCAGGAATAGGTGATTTTCGATATATCCTCAAGTGGAATGAATACAATTCTCCATTGAAAAGAACAATCTCGATTAAAGAGGTTGGAAACTCTGCTATTTATCTATTAAGCAATTTGTCATCAGGGGTAACTGGTGAAATACATCATGTAGACTCAGGGTATAATATTATTGGAATGAAAGCAGAAGATGCTCCTGATATAACAAAGGACGGAGATTAATTAAATGTCACACAATACATTTGGTCATATGTTTAGATTCACAACCTGGGGTGAATCTCATGGTCCTTGTATAGGGTGTGTAATTGACGGTACGCCTCCAAGAATTCCTTTGTCAGAAGAAGATATACAGATTTGGTTGGATAAAAGAAGACCAGGTCAAAATAATGTTACCAGCCCTAGGAAAGAGCCGGATAAAGTTGAAATACTTTCAGGGGTATTAGAAGAAGATGGAAAAAAACTAACTACGGGAACCCCGATATCACTAATGATCTATAATGAAGACATGAAATCAAAAGATTATGAGGAAATAAAGGATAAATTTAGACCAGGGCATGCAGATTACACATATCTATCTAAATATAAAATTAGAGATTTCAGGGGTGGAGGAAGGCAGTCTGCAAGAGAAACAGCTATGCGCGTAGCAGCTGGTGCAATTGCAAGAAAAATACTTCCTGAAGTATCAATTAAAGGTGCTTTAGTTCAATTAGGAGAAAGTAAAATTGACCGAAATAATTGGGATTGGAACTACATAGATAAAAATCCTTTCTGGTCTCCTGATGAAAGTGTGATTAATGAATGGGATAAGAAAATCGCTTCTTTAATTAAAGTAGGTGACAGTTGTGGAGCTGTAATTGAAATTACTGCAAAAAATGTACCTGTTGGTCTTGGTGCTCCAATTTACGGAAAACTAGATGCTGATTTAGCTGGGGCCATTATTAGTATTAATGCAGTAAAAGGAGTAGAAATAGGAAATGGCTTTGAAGCTGCTTCTATTTTGGGTAGTGAAAATTCTGACGAAATAAGGATGAAAGGGAAAAAAACTGAGTTCTTATCAAATAATTCAGGTGGTATCCTTGGTGGAATTTCTTCCGGCCAAGATATTGTAGTGAGGTTCGCCGTGAAACCTACTTCTTCAATTAAAAAGAAGAAAAAAACAATAAACAAATCTAACAAAAACACTGAAATACAGACCAAAGGAAGGCATGATCCGTGCGTAGGAATAAGAGCTGTGGCTGTGGGAGAAGCTATGGTTGCGTGTGTTTTAGCTGATCATTTTCTAAGAAATAGAGCACAAAATAGTGATATTCGTTAAGGATTTATTATTTTTAGTTTGCTGTCCTTTATTTCAAACATTTTAAGCGCTGTAGCAACAATATCGTCTGCTTTCAGACCGGCTTCTCTATACATTTCTTCCATATTGCCATGCGAAATAAATTGATCAGGAAGATAAATATTTCTTATTTTCAAACCGTTATCTAGAAGACCTTTTTTTGACAGATAAGAAAGGACATTGGAACCAAAACCCCCTGATGATCCCTCTTCAATAGTAATAATAGCTTCATGATTTTTAACCAAATCTAAAATCATTTTCTCATCCAAAGGTTTTGCAAATCTTGCGTCAGCTACTGTACAACTTAAACCCTTTGAATCCAGTTTCTCAGCAGCTTGATTAGTCTCGGAAAGTCTTGCTCCTAGGTTAAGGAGAGCAATTTTTTCACCTTCCTTAATGATTCTTCCCTTCCCTATCGTTAAACTTTTGTAGTTTTCAGGAATATCTAATCCCATACAATTCCCTCTTGGGTACCTAAAGGAAATGGGACCTTGATCATATTCAACAGAAGTTCTTACCATTCTAGCTAACTCTATTTCATCGGATGCCGCCATAATTACAAAGTTGGGTAAAGTAGATAGAAAAGTAATATCAAAACTTCCAGCGTGTGTAGGTCCATCAGCACCCACCAAACCAGCTCTATCTATAGCAAACCTTACTGGAAGATTTTGTATAGCAACATCGTGGATTATTTGATCATATGCTCTTTGAAGGAATGTAGAATAGATTGTTGCAAAAGGTTTGTATCCCTCAATCGCCATACCAGCACAGAATGTAACAGCATGTTGTTCAGCGATTCCAACATCAAAAAACCTATCCGGATAATGATTCTTAAATTTATTTAGTCCTGTTCCTGAAGGCATAGCGGCTGTAACTGCTACTATTTTTTTATCCTTTTCTGCTTCCTTTATTAAGGATTCTGAAAAAATATTTGTATATGTTTTTTTTGATATTTGAGGTTTTACTTGCTTGCCTGTTGCCATATTAAATTTTGACACGCCGTGATATTTTTCTTCAGATTCTTCAGCAGGCTTATAACCTTTTCCCTTTTTTGTAACTACGTGAACGATAATTGGACCGTTTTCAGCATTTTTTACATTCCGAATAACAGGCATTAAATGGTCTAGGTTATGTCCATCAATAGGGCCAACGTAATAAAAACCTAATGACTCAAACAAAGTACCATTTCCAGCAATCAATCTAGTAATTTCTTCGGCTTTTTTTGCCCCCTTTTCTAAGGTTTCTGGGAGTTTCTCAACTATTTGCTTTGCAAAATTTCGAAGACCAAGGTAAGTCCCTCCAGATATTAATTTTGCTAAATAAGCGCTCATTGCGCCTGTAGGGGGCGCGATAGACATATCGTTATCATTCAGAATTACGATAAATCGAGATTTTAGGGCACCAGCATTATTCATAGCCTCATAGGCTTGACCTGCACTCATAGCGCCGTCGCCTACCACACATACAACATGGTTGTCTTTTTTATCCAGATCTCTTGCTACTGACATCCCTACACCCGCAGAAACTGCGGTAGAGCTGTGACCAGCGCCAAAAACATCGTATTCACTTTCATCTCTACGCGCGAAACCTGACAGACCATCTTTTTGTCTTAAGGTTCCCATTTTACTTCTTCTTCCAGTTAAAATCTTATGCGGATAGCTCTGATGGCCTACGTCCCATATAATCTTATCTGTAGGTGCATTGAAAATTTTGTGCAAAGCGACTGTTAACTCAATCACACCCAGACTCGCTCCAAGGTGGCCACCGGTTTTAGAAACTGATCTAATAACCTCTAAACGAAGTTCATTAGATAAATCTTTTAATTGATCATCATTAAGAACATCTAAATCTTTTGGGTCATTTATATTGTTTAAATATGTAGTCTTAATATCTTCCATGGACTGTTAAAATTTCCTTGATCTTACAAAACCTAAAACGCTTTTAAAATTTTCAGGTAATTTCTCAAATATATCTAAAGAAGAAATTGCCTTTTCGCAATATTTCTCTGCCTCTTCGTAAGATTTTTCTTTTCCCATTACGTCTAAATAAGTCATGCAATTGTTGCTTTTATCACTTCCTAAATTTTTTCCAATAAGTTTCTTATCTCCTGTTAAATCTAAAACATCATCAATAATTTGAAAAGCCATCCCTAAATGCAATCCATATTCACGAAATGCTTTTTTTTCATGTTGTTTTGCGAGACCAATAATAGCGCCTGCTTCACAGGAAAAGCTTATCAAGAAAGCTGTTTTCATTCTATGCATTTGTTTTAAACCTTCAAATGAGAGAGCATTTTCGCGAGAACTTAAATCTGTGACTTGACCTCCAACCATTCCTTCAGGACCAATACGTTTTGATAGAAGATTTATTAATTCTATTTGTGTATTTTCATTTAACTTAACTAAAGAACTAGACAAAATTTGAAAGGCCAAAGATTGAAGTGCATCACCAGCTAAAATAGCCGTAGCCTCATCAAATTTTATATGTGTAGATGGTTTGTTTCTCCTTAAATCATCGTCGTCTAATGCAGGTAAATCATCATGAATCAAAGAATATGCATGAATAAGTTCTACGGCTGCCGCAACCTTTAAACTATTTTGTCGATTAACCTTATAGAAATCGGCAACTTCAATTAGTAAAAAAGATCTCAGTCTTTTTCCTCCAGCTAAGACAGCGTATCTCAAAGATTCAACAAGTTTATCTGGTGCATTCTCTATTTTAAGTATTTCTTCTAATACATTTTCTAAATCTTTGGCTCTCGAATTAAGCTCGATATTAAAGTTGTCCATTTCAGGTTTATTTTTCGTCAAGAGGTTCTAAAGAAAAATCACCATCTGGAAGAGATACAATTTTATTAATTTCCACTTCTGCAGACTTTAATTTTCTTTCACAATGTTCTTTAAGAAAAACACCTCTTTGATAAATCGAAATTGATTCTTCTAAATCTATATCACCTTGTTCTAGTTTTTCTACTATGTCTTCTAACTCAGATAGTGCTTCTTCAAATTTAAGAGTCTTAATATCTCCAGGGATATTTGTTTTTTTATTCATCTTCTTTTCTCATTTATATCTTAGTATAACTTATAATTCCTTTTTCATCTTTTTCACTATTAACTAAACCTCTTGAAACCAAACAATTAAGATGAGCTATACTCTCTCCTGTTGCCATTAGAAGTAAATCATTAGTAATTTTTCTTTTAAAAAGAACTGAGAAAACTTCTACAGCTTTTTTTGGTTCATTGCATAGTTCTAATAACCTATCGAGGTTTTTCTCATGGCCATTAATTAAATGATCTAATCTTTCATGAAGACCTCTAAATGGTTCATTGTGAGATGGTAGGACAAGAACATCATTTGGGACTCTTGTTTTAATGTATTTACAGCTATCAATCCAATCCTCTAATGGGTTTGATAAGGGTTCTGTTGGAAAAACACTTACATTAGATGTAATTCTAGGTAAAACTTGGTCACCAGAAATAAAAATTTTTAATTCTTTGTTATACAAACAAAGGTGTTCGGGGCAATGGCCACTTCCTACAACAATTTCCCAGTCGTATTTTCCTATAGTTATAATATCTCTATCTTTTAACCTATTATAACTCTCAGGAAGTTTCGAAATAGCTGATCCAAAACCTCCAAATTTTTCGGAATAAATATCTAATTCACCCTCGCTAAAACCTGCTGATCGATAGAGTTTTTTACCTTCTTTTGGAGCTTCTTTCCCAGTATCTGATACTAAAACTCTGCACATAAGATAATCGGTTCTGGACATAAATAATGGAGCTGAAAATTTCTTATTTATCCAACCGGCTAATCCAATATGGTCGGGGTGTAAATGAGTGACTATTACTTTTTTAACTTTTTTTGCATCCATATCTTGCGAAAAACATTGACGCCAGTTCTCTTTTATTTCAGCTGATGCTACACCTGTATCAACTATAGTCCAACCATCACCGTCTGACAAAACCCAAAGATTAATATGATCAAGAACAAAAGGGAGTCTCATCCTTACCCAATATACTCCGTCTTCTATCTTAAGCATTTTCCCTGGCTCAGGAATGACTTCGAAAGGATAAATCAGATTATGAGCACCTTTATTTATGGTTTCTGCCAATTTATCCATTAAAAACTCCCGCTGTTGAAGTGAATTCTTCTGCTAATATCTTATTTCCTGAACAAATAGATCTACATAATCCTTTAGATTTTAATAAATAAGAACAACAATAAAAATACGCTAATTCAATCTTTCCTTTTATCATACTTTTTTGATTCTGTTCACTAATTGAAACAACACCTTTAGTTAGATAATGACCTCCAGCTACTATGCCTAACAGCTCAAGATAATCTGACGCATTTGAAAGAATTTCTAATTTATTATCACCATTAACAATCCATTCTAGCATTTTATTAGTAGCGTTCCTCAGATCGTTAAGAGATTCCTTTAGGTTCTCTCCAACTTTTAATAATTCAGTATTATTTTTCTTCTGACATGCATCTATAGTTTCTTCAATTTCTATCAGAAACCGTTCTATTGCCTTTCCTTCTTCTAAAAATAGTTTTCTAGTAACTAAATCTATTGCTTGAATACCGTTAGTTCCCTCATAAATGGGAGAGATTCTTGCATCTCTTAAATGTTGAGCCGCTCCAGTTTCTTCAATAAAACCCACTCCACCATGTATTTGTATCCCCAATGAAGCTACAAATACACCTATATCAGTCGACCATGCTTTTGAAACAGGGGTCAAGAGGTCAGCCTTTGACTTGTATTGCTTTCTAATTTCTTGATCAGGGTGATTCCTTCCTAAATCAATTGCAATGGCATTGTCGTAACACATTGCACGAGTTGCTTCAGTTAAACATCTCATCTCCAAAAGCATCCTTTGAATATCAGGATGGTTGATTATTTCAGTAGAGGTATTATCTAACGATTTTTCATTTTTAAAAACTTTACCCTGAACTCTCTCTTTGGAGTATTCCAAAGCCTGTTGCAAAGATCTTTCTGAAATACCTACTCCTTGCATTCCCACGTTTAACCTAGCGTTATTCATCATGGTAAACATACATGCAAGACCTTCATTTTCTTTTCCTATTAGATACCCTATTGCTCCATCATTATCACCAAAAGACATTGTACATGTGGGAGAGGCATGGATACCTAATTTTTCTTCCAAACCTATACATTTTAAATCATTTCTTTTCTCTAAATTTCTTTCCTGATTAATAAGAAATTTTGGTACCAAAAAAAGAGAAATTCCTTTATTTCCCTCTGGGGAACCCTCTATCCTTGCTAATACCAAATGGATAATATTTTCGGCCATATCATGTTCGCCAAATGTTATATATATTTTTGTACCTTTAATAGAATAAGTTCCGTTGTCATTTTTTTTAGCGTTTGTTCTTATAGAACCTAAATCTGAACCGGCTTGAGGTTCAGTTAAATTCATAGTTCCTGTCCATTCACCTGAGATTAATTTAGGGAGATATAACGATTTCTGTTCTTTTGTTCCGTGATGAGTTATGGCTTCAATAGCGCCTTGACTTAGCATTGGACATAAAGAAAAACTCATGCATGCTGTATTCCAAAATTCCTGTATCATTACTGAAAATAAAATAGGCAAACCTTGTCCTCCATTTTCTGATAATCCAGATATAGAGCTCCAACCAGCATCTTTAAATTTTTTATAGGCTTCTTTAAAGCCCGGGGCCGTTAACACATTATCCCCTTGAAGCTTGCATCCATGTTGATCTCCAACACGATTAAGAGGAGCAATTTCTTTATCCGCAAGTTTTGCAGCTTCCTTAAGCAAGGATTCCAAAAGCTCTTCATTTAATTCTGGCCAAACGCCAGAATCTTTTAAATGTTTAAAATTAGCCATACGTGTTGCAGCAAAAATCATTTGATTTACGGGAGAAACAAATGCCATAAATATCTCCATTGAACTAAAGCTAAATCATATTAACATGAAAGAGCAAATCACTTTCAATCTATGATAGTAACTAAAATATAAATGTGAAAATGACCACTATTAAAAAAATAAATGATAAAAACATTCTCGAAGCCGTAAAGGCACTGAAGAGAGGGGATCTAGTATGTTTTCCAACTGAAACTGTGTACGGATTAGGCGCAGATGCTACAAACAATTTAGCTATAGCAAAAATCTTTAATGCCAAAAATAGACCTTCTTTTAATCCCATAATTGTCCATGTTTCTTCAAAAAATATGGTAGAAAAATTTGGAGTTCTTACATCTTTATCAGAAAAAATTATAGAAACTTTTTGTCCTGGTCCTTTAACAATAATCTTGGAAAGAAAAAAAGATTCGGGTTTAAGTGATTTATTAAGCGCAGGTCTAAAAACAACAGCTTTTAGGATTCCTGATAATAGTGTAGCAATAAAATTACTTCAAGATTTTAATAAGCCTATTGCTGCTCCAAGTGCAAATAAGTCTGGATATCTAAGCCCAACAACGGCCGAACATGTTTATGATCAATTTAAGAACAATAAAGATATTCCAATTATTTTGGATGATGGAAAAACAAAATTCGGTTTGGAAAGTACTGTGGTATATGAGAGAAATAACAATATAAAAATTTTACGCCATGGAGGAATTAGTAAGGAACTTTTAGAAGACTCCTTAAAAATTGAGATTATAGAAGATAATAAAAATACAGAACTTTCTAAAAATTTAATAGCGCCAGGAATGTTAAAAAAGCATTACTCGCCGAAAGTTCCTCTAAGAATAAACGCAATACATAAAAGAAATGATGAAATTTTGTTGGGTTTTGGGCCTGATTATGAAGAACCAAATCTTAGTAAAAGAGGTAATCTGGTTGAAGCAGCTGCTAACCTCTTTTCATTCTTGTCAATTTACGAGAAAAAGGGCAAGAAAATAGCCATAGCGCCCATACCTAATAATGATATTGGTAGGGCTATTAATGATAGAATTACACGAGCCTCGTCTTCAAGTAGTAGGTAAAGAATAATCGGAAAATTGCTCCCTCAATGTTATTTTTTGAATTTTTCCAGTCGCAGTATGAGGAATCTCTTCAACGAAAACTACATCATCTGGCATCCACCATTTAGCTACTTTTTCTTTCAAATATTCGAGGACATCTTCCTTCGAAGGTGTCTTTCCTTCCACAGGAACACAAATTAAAAGAGGTCTTTCATCCCATTTTGGATGAGCAATGCCAATTACAGCAGCCTCTGATATTTCTTCATGACCAACAGCAGCGTTTTCTAACTCAATTGAAGATATCCACTCGCCACCCGATTTAATTACATCTTTTGAACGATCCGTAATCTGCATAAAACCCAATTCATCAATTGTTGCTACATCACCTGTATCAAAAAAACCTTGATTATCAAGTATTTGTCCACCTTCTCCCTTAATATATTTGCTTGCTATAAAAGGTCCTCGAACCAAGAGGTGGCCAAAATCTTTACCATTCCAAGGAAGTTCATTCCCTTCATCATCTGTAATTTTCATTTCAACCATATAAGTTGCTCTGCCTTGTTTAAGCTTGATATTTATTTGCTCTTCAAAACTCAAGTCTTCCATGCCGCTCTTAAATGCTCCGATTGTTCCCAAAGGTGACATTTCCGTCATACCCCATGCGTGCATAACCGAAACATCGTAATCCTTTTCAAATTTTTCCAACATCATTTTGGGAACTGCTGAACCTCCAATTGCTACTTTTTTCAGATACGGTAATTTCAAATCATTTGCTTCCAAATATTGAAGCAGCATTAACCAAACGGTAGGAACAGCAGCAGTAAAAGTTACCTTTTCATCAGTAAGTAACTGATAAATACTTTCTCCATCCATTTTCATACCTGGCATGACTACTTTACAACCCACCATTGGTGCTGAGAATGATAAACCCCATGCATTCGCATGAAACATAGGGACAACAGGTAAGACTGAATCTACAGATGTTATACCCATCGCATCTGCACTATTCGCTGCTAGAGTGTGCAATACATTAGATCTATGAGAATACAATACCCCTTTTGGATTACCTGTTGTGCCAGAAGTGTAACAAAGCCCACAAGCATCATTTTCATCAATCCTAACCCAATCAAAATCTTCATCTTCGGCATCAATTAATTCTTCAAAACTTAGAGAGTTTTTCAATTTTGTATCGGGCATGTTTTCTTTATCTGTTAAAAATATAAAACCTTTAACATTGGGAATATTTTCTTCTATACTTTCAAGTAACTTAACAAATGTTGTGTCAGAAATAATGTATTGGTTTTCAGCATGATTGATTATGTATTCAAGTTGTTCAATAAATAATCTTGGGTTTAGGGTGTGGTATATAGCTCCTATTCCAGTGATTCCGTACCAAGATTCAAGATGACGATGAGTATTCCAGGCTAGAGTTCCAATTACCTCACCCTGCTTAACCCCTAGCTTTTGCAGAGCCTTAGAAAAATTTTTTGCTCTGGAATAAATTTCTGAATAATTCGTCCTATGAATATCACCCTCAACCCTCCTAGTAACTATTTCTCTTTCTCCATGATGAATATTTGCATGGTCAATAAAGGTGTGTACAAGCAAGGGCCATTCCTGCATCAATCCGCGCATACTAATTGCTCCTAAAAATTATTTCGATAGATCTTATTAACTTATTACGAATGGTTCAACCTTATTGCGAGAAATAAATTGAAATACTAGTATCCCCAACTTCCCTACAAACCAATAAATCAAAACCTTCAATATTCAGTAATTTTTCTTTTTTTTCGGATTCAACAACCAAATAAACTTTTTCCTTTAGCCAGCCTTTATTCGATAAAACCTTTATAGCCTCAACTATTAAATTAATTTTTTTATAAGGGGGGTCAGCAAAAACGATATCAATCTTATTAGAAGTATCTTTAATAAATTTTGGAATACGTAAAATGTCCGTTTTAATTAAAGTGCACCTAGTCATTATATTTAAAGAATTTATATTCTTTAATATATTATTATATGCAATATTAGAATCATCAATAAAAGTACAAAAATTAGCTCCTCTTGATAAGGATTCGATACCTAGAGCTCCTGAGCCAGCAAAGATATCCAAGACATTCTGATCTTTAAAATTAATTTTGATACTATTTTCTAAAAGATTGAATAATGTTTCTTTAGCTCGATCGGTTGTAGGTCTAGTTTTTCTTCCTTTAGAAGAATAAAGTCTTTTACCAGAATATTTTCCCGCAACAACTCTCATCAATCCGCCTTATTAGTAGCTAAAAAAATTTTTGCAAATTTTCTTTTAAGAAAACCATAAGAAACTTCAATAATTTCTGTCTTATTGATTTTTCCTAAATTAAAAGGCCCATAAGATATTCGAATAAGTTTATTTACCTCTAAATCAAATGATTCACATATTTTTCTTATTTCTCTATTCTTGCCTTCCTTCAATTTCATTAACAACCAAGTATTAGATTTGTTTGTCTTTTCTACTAACACCTCGATTGATTTATATTTTATTCCCTTCAAAGTTATTCCATTTGAAAGATTACTTAATTTTTCTTTATCAATATTTCCATGGACTCTTACTTTATAGGTTCTTAAAAATTGATTTGACGGCAACTCTAAAAATCTTGAAAAATCACCATTATTAGTAAGTATTAAGAGGCCTTCACTGTTAAAGTCTAATCTTCCCACGGTTATTATTTTTTTTAATTTTTTAGGAAATAAATCATAAATTGTCTTCCTTCCTGCGGGGTCATTAGTTGTGACTAAATAGCCTTGCGGTTTATTAAAAAGCCACACACGTAGCTTTTCTGATCGCTTTATCAGCTTTCCATCTACTTTGACTTGGTCACTATCTTTTATGTCAAACGCAGGTGAAATAATAATTTGACCATTCACTTCAACTCTTTTATCTAAAATTATTTTTTCCGATTCCCTTCTGGAAGCCACTCCAGAACTTGCTAGGAATTTGGCTATTC
>JAYYUG010000070.1:0-6712 GCA_036344135.1 Pseudomonadota bacterium
TTTTAAGAGCAATTTTTGGAGAAAAAGCTTCAGATGTTAGAGACTCATCTCTGAGACTGCCCCCTGGAACGAGCGGAACTGTGGTAGATGTTAAAGTATTTAATCGCCATGGAATAGAAAAAGATGAAAGAGCTCTTGCTGTCGAGCAAGAAGAAATAGAAAGACTTTCTATAGATAGAGATGATGAAATTTTTATATTAGAAAGAAATGTGTATTCGAGGCTAAGAGATGTTCTTCTTAATAAGATGGCAATATCAGGACCTTCAATTTCTAGTGGTAAAACTAAACTGTCCAATGAGATCCTTCAAGATTTACCCAATAGATCTTTGTTGGATTTTGTTTTGCAAAATAACGACAACCAATCTGAGATAGAAAAGATTAAGAATCAATATGATCAAAGCAAGATTCAAATTGAGAGTAGATTTAATGACAAAGTCGACAAGGTTAGCAGAGGCGATGATCTACTCCCAGGAGTAATGAAAAGTATAAAAGTTTACGTTGCTGTAAAGAGAAAGCTTCAACCAGGCGATAAGATGGCTGGTAGACATGGAAACAAAGGAGTTATTTCAAGAATAGTCCCTACTGAGGATATGCCTTACACTGAAGATGGAACACCTGTAGATATTGTTCTAAACCCACTTGGCGTGCCAAGTAGAATGAACGTTGGGCAGATACTAGAAACCCACCTTGGTTGGACATGCGCTGGTTTGGGGAAAAAAATTGAGAATGCTATTAAGGAATATGAAAGAGATACAGATATTTCCAAAGTTAAAAATATAATTAACGACATTTATGAAAATAAAGATCTAAATAATTTCAATGATGGTGATTATTTAGAATTTGCTCAAACTTTAATAAAAGGTGTGCCTATAGCTACACCAGTTTTTGATGGCGCTGGTGAAAATGACATAGAAGATTTTTTAGATAAGGCTGATCTAGATCCTAGTGGTCAAGTTTATCTTTATGATGGTAGGACTGGAAATAAATTTGATCGGCCTGTTACAGTAGGATTTATATATATGTTAAAATTACATCATTTAGTTGATGATAAAATTCACGGTAGATCTGTTGGTCCTTATAGCCTTGTTACTCAACAACCACTTGGTGGAAAAGCCCAATTTGGTGGACAAAGATTTGGTGAGATGGAGGTTTGGGCTTTAGAAGCCTATGGTGCCGCTTATACTTTGCAAGAAATGCTTACAATAAAATCGGATGATGTGGCTGGTAGAACAAAAGTTTATGAATCAATTATTAGGGGTGAAGAAAATTTTGAAGCCGGAGTTCCTGAAAGCTTTAATGTTTTAATTAAAGAAATGAGATCACTTGGACTTAATATAGAATTACAAGAAGATAATCCAAATTAATTAACAATCAATTTTATCCTTATAAGGGGAAATAATGAATAAAGAAGTTTTAGATATTTTTAATCAGAATAAGTCTGCTCAAAATTTTGATCATATACGCATAGGAATAGCTAGTCCTGAGAAAATACTGTCTTGGTCGTATGGGGAAATCAAAAAACCTGAGACTATAAATTACAGAACCTTCAAGCCAGAGAGGGAGGGCCTTTTTTGTGCTAGAATTTTTGGACCTGTTAAAGATTATGAGTGCCTATGTGGAAAATACAAAAGGATGAAATTTAAAGGTATAGTCTGCGAAAAATGTGGAGTTGAAGTTACCCTCTCAAAAGTCAGAAGAGAAAGAATGGGCCATATAGAGCTTGCTGCACCAGTTGCTCATATTTGGTTTTTAAAATCTTTACCCAGTAGGATCGGGTTAATGCTTGATATGATGCTAAAAGATCTTGAAAAAGTATTATATTTTGAAAGCTTTATAGTTATGGATCCAGGCTTAACACCCTTGAAAGATCTTCAATTGTTATCTGAAGATGAATACCTTGATGCTCAAGATGAATATGGATTAGATAATTTTAAGGTTGGAATCGGAGCTGAAGCAATAAGAATACTTTTAGAAAATCTAGACTTAGAAAAATTAAGTCAGGATCTAAGGCAGGAAATAAAAGAAACAACGAGTGAATTGAAACCAAAGAAATTAGCAAAAAGATTAAAGGTAATTGAAGCCTTTAAGGAATCCGGCAATCGACCAGAATGGATGATAATGAAAGTTATACCAGTTATACCTCCAGAGCTTAGGCCGCTAGTTCCATTAGACGGAGGAAGATTTGCGACTTCAGATTTAAATGATTTATATCGAAGAGTAATCAATAGAAATAATAGGTTAAGAAGACTAATGGACCTTAGGGCTCCAGATATAATTATTAGGAACGAAAAAAGAATGTTACAAGAAGCTGTTGACGCTCTTTTTGATAACGGAAGGAGAGGAAGAGTTATAACAGGTTCTAACAAAAGACCCCTTAAATCTCTTTCAGATATGCTTAAAGGAAAACAAGGTAGATTTAGACAGAATCTTCTTGGCAAAAGAGTTGATTATTCGGGTAGATCAGTGATTGTGGTTGGCCCAGAGTTGAAGCTTCATCAATGTGGATTACCAAAAAAACTTGCCTTAGAATTATTTAAACCTTTTATTTATTCAAGACTTGAGTCTCTAGGTCTTTCCACCACCGTTAAACAGGCAAGAAGGATGGTGGAGAGGCAAACTACTGAAGTCTGGGATATACTAGAGGAAGTAATTAGAGAGCATCCAGTCCTGTTGAATAGAGCACCAACCTTGCATCGACTCGGAATTCAAGCTTTTGAGCCAGTCCTCATTGAGGGCAAGGCTATTCAACTTCATCCTTTAGTATGTGCTGCATTCAATGCTGACTTTGATGGAGATCAAATGGCTGTGCATGTTCCTCTATCTTTAGAAGCCCAGTTGGAAGCGAGGGTTTTGATGATGTCCACAAATAATATTCTTCATCCTGCTAATGGTGATCCAATTATTGTTCCTAGTCAGGACATTGTTTTAGGTCTTTATTACCTTTCTCAGATGAAGCAAAATGAACCTGGGGAAGATAGATATTTTGATAATGTCGAAGAAATAAATTTTGCTCTTGAGGAAGGGTCTATAAAACTTCATTCAAAGATAAACTATAGATTTAACTCTCTTGTATCTGATGATGGAGAGACTAGAACACACAACAAAGCTGTTACGACACCAGGTAGGATTTTGATTTCACAAGAATTACCTAATAATGAAAACATCACTTTTGATATTGTTAATAAGTTACTGACTAAGAAAGAGATTTCTAGGATGATAGATGATGTTTATAGGCATTGTGGACAGAAGGAAACCGTAATTTTTTGTGACCATATAATGAAATTAGGATTTGAACACGCCTGTAAAGCTGGAATTTCTTTTGGTAAAGATGATATGATAATTCCTGAAGATAAGGAAAACTTAATACAAGAAACAAACGCACTCACTAAAGAGTTTGAACAACAATACATAGATGGATTCATAACTAAAGGTGAAAAATACAACAAAGTTGTAGATGCGTGGGCAAAATGTACGGATAGAGTTGAGGATAAAATGATGGAGAAGATTTCTTCATCTGAAATAGATAATGAAACTAAAAGGGAAAAACCTGTTAATTCTATCTACATGATGGCTCATTCAGGAGCCAGGGGCTCTGCAGCACAAATGAAGCAGCTATCTGGAATGAGAGGATTAATGGCTAGGCCATCTGGAGAAATAATAGAAACTCCAATTATTTCAAATTTTAAAGAAGGTCTTAATGTTTTGGAATACTTTAATTCTACTCATGGCGCGAGAAAGGGTTTAGCAGATACTGCACTAAAAACTGCTAATTCTGGATACTTAACTAGAAGATTAGTTGACGTAGCTCAAGACTGCATTGTGATAGAAGATGATTGTAAAACAAATAATGGTCTTACCATAAAGCCTGTTATAGAATCCGGAGAAGAAATGGTCTCACTTTCCCAAAGAGTACTAGGAAGAGTTCCATGTGATGATATTATTAATCCAATAAGTAATGAAGTGATAATTAAGCGTAAAGAGATCATTGAGGAACATCACCTACCATTAATTGACCAATCAAATATGCTTGAGATGAAAATTAGGTCAGTTTTGACCTGCGAAACTAAGCGTGGTGTGTGTGCAAAATGGTATGGTAGAGACTTAGCAAGAGGAACCCCTGTTAATATTGGTGAAGCTGTTGGAGTTATTGACTCACAATCGATTGGTGAACCTGGCACTCAATTGACTATGAGAACGTTTCATATTGGCGGAACGGCTCAAGTAATGGATCAATCTTATATTGAATCTAATAGTGATGGAAAAATAAGGATTGATGATCTTAACGTCTTAGAAGATTCTGAAAAAAGAAAAATTGTGGTTGATCGATCAACATTGATTTGTGTTATTGATGAGAATGGTAACGAAAGATCTAAACATAAACTGACTTACGGAACCCAATTATTAGTTAGTGATGGTCAAGAAGTTAAGAAAAATGAAAGACTAGCCCAATGGGATCCTTATACTATTCCTATTATCACCGAAGCTTCAGGGAAGATAGTCTTTGAAGACTTATTAGAGGGCGTAAGTTTAAGCGAGTTTTCTGATGAATCAACAGGAATTAGCCAAAATGTGGTTGTAGATTGGAAAAACTCAGCAAAGTCTTCCTCATTAAAACCCGCGATATTAGTTCAAAGCAAAGAAGGAAAACCTGCAACAATTAAGGATGGAAGAGAGGCTAGATATTTAATGTCAGTTGATGCCATAATATCATCTGACAATGGTTCAAAAGTTTCTGCTGGTGATGTTATTGCTCGGATTCCTACGGAGGGTGCAAAAACTAGAGATATAACAGGAGGTTTGCCTAGGGTTGCAGAATTATTTGAGGCAAGAAAACCTAAAGATCATGCCGTAATAGCGGAAGTAACTGGAAAAGTTGAGTTTGCCAGAGATTATAAAAACAAACGAAGAATAGTTATTCATCCCGTTAATGAAAAAGAAGAAGAGGCAAGTTATTTAATACCAAAAGGAAAACATATTTCTGTTCAAGATGGTGATGTTATTGAACGAGGAGATTATTTAATTGAAGGCAATCCTGCGCCGCACGATATTCTTTCTATTCTTGGTCTTGAAGCATTGGCTGATTATCTAGTTGATGAAGTTCAAAATGTTTACAGGCTTCAAGGTGTAACAATAAATGACAAGCATATCGAGGTTATTACACGGCAGATGCTCCAAAAAGTTGAGATAGTGGAATCAGGGGATAGTAACTTCCTTGATGCAGAACAAATTGACAAGATAGAGGCAGAAGAAATAAACGCTACACTAAAATCCGAGGGAAAGAAATTAATCCAATATAGACCGGTATTGTTGGGCATTACTAAGGCTTCTTTGCAGACAAGATCTTTTATTTCTGCAGCATCCTTTCAAGAAACAACTAGGGTTTTAACGGACGCAGCCGTTAATAGGAAATCAGATCACCTAATTGGATTGAAAGAAAATGTTATAGTGGGAAGGTTAATTCCCGCAGGAACAGGGAGTTCTATAAGGAGACTTGAGGGAGAAGCAGCCAAAAGAGATGAGCTTTTGATATCTGAACGAGAAAAAGAAGAAGAATTAAAAGAAATTGAGTCCTCGTAACAGGATTAATTAACGAGGTTTTTCTTGACTGTATCTATTTTGAAAGCTACTAAGACCTTGCTTATGGCAGGTTGTAGGGCCTTCCTAGACACTGTCGCCATTCGCTGAATTTTTATTATTGACTATTTCTAACAGATTATTGTTAGGAATTTTTTTGGGAAGAATGTAGTTATGCCTACTGTTAACCAATTGGTAAGAAAAAAAAGGGTTAGAGCAATTAAGAGGAACAAAGTTCCTGCTATGGAATCTTGCCCACAAAAAAGAGGTGTTTGTACAAGGGTATATACAACTACTCCCAAAAAACCTAATTCTGCTCTTCGGAAGGTAGCTAGAGTTAGATTAACCAATGGTTTTGAGGTAACAAGTTATATCCCTGGCGAAGGACATAATTTACAGGAACATTCTGTAGTTTTAATCAGAGGTGGTAGGGTTAAGGATCTTCCGGGAGTAAGATATCATATATTACGTGGAGTCCTTGATACACAAGGAGTATCAGACAGAAAGCAAAGACGATCAAAATATGGAGCTAAAAAACCTAAATAAGGTTTTTAAGAATTTATAGGATTAAAAATGTCCAGAAGACATAGAGCAGAAAAAAGAGAGATTTTTCCTGATCCAAAGTTTGGAGACGAGGTTCTATCTAAATTTATGAATAATCTTATGAAAGATGGAAAGAAATCAGTAGCTGAAAAGATTGTTTATGGTGCTTTTGATGATATAGAAAAAAAACTTAAAACAGATCCGGTTAAGGTTTTCCACGATGCGATTGAGAATGTAATGCCATCAATAGAGGTTAGGTCTAGAAGAGTAGGTGGTGCTACATATCAGGTTCCGGTAGAGGTAAGACCTGAAAGAAGAAAGGCATTAGCAATAAGATGGATAATATCTTCTGCAAGATCAAGAGGTGAAGATACTATGGGCAATAGACTATCATCAGAACTTATTGATGCATCAAACAATAAAGGTAATTCAGTAAAAAAACGTGAAGATACTCATAAAATGGCTGAGGCAAATAGAGCGTTCGCTCATTACCGTTGGTAAATTTGGGAAAAATAATGAGTCGCAAAACACCATTAGAGGATTACAGGAATATTGGCATTATGGCTCATATAGATGCCGGTAAAACAACAACTAC
>JAYYUG010000071.1:0-9646 GCA_036344135.1 Pseudomonadota bacterium
AAAATGTACTATTTTTTGTCACTTTTTTATAGATTTTTTATTCAGCAATAGGTTTTTTGAAAATAATATTTTAAGCTGAAAAAGTTATTGTAATTAAACTCTTACCTCTGTTAAGAATAAGATCTTATTAAAATTATATTGTACAAGTTATGGGTAACCAAAGGAAATTGTAATAAATGGATTTAGAATTTACGAAAGTTGACGAAGATTTCAGGTTAGAAGTTAGAGAATTTATCAAAAGTAATTTTCCTGACAAAATGAAGGATATTGAGAAAAGGACTGATCTCACTAGAGATGGTATCCTAACTTGGCATAAAGCTCTTTATAAAAAAGGTTGGATAGCACCTCATTGGCCTGTCGAGCATGGAGGAACCGATTGGACTATCACTCAAAGATATATTTGGGATCAAGAGTGCGCGAATGCCGGGACTACACCATTAATTCCTTTTGGTTTAACCATGCTTGGACCGGTTATAGTGGAATTTGGAACTGACGAGCAAAAGGACTGGGTTTTAAAAGGAATTCTTTCAGGAAATCACTGGTGGTGTCAAGGTTACTCTGAGCCTGGTGCTGGTTCTGATTTGGCTAGTCTGAGAACAAAAGCCGAGAATCAGGGAGATTATTATTTGGTCAATGGTCATAAAATATGGACCACTTTGGCACAATTTTCCGACTGGATGTTTTGCCTAGTAAGAACCAAAGCTGATGGAAAACCGCAAGAAGGAATATCTTTTTTGCTTATAGATATGAGCTCAGAAGGGATAGATGTGAAGCCTATTATTACTATGGATGGAGCTCACGAAGTTAACGAGGTCTTCCTAGAGGACGTTAAGGTTCCCGTAAAAAATCTTGTTGGGGAAGAAAATATGGGATGGACAATTGCAAAATACCTTCTTGGAAATTAAAGGACCGGAATAGCTGGAGTTGCTAGGTCCAAAAAGGCAATAGAAAGATTAAAAGATATAGCAAAATCGGAATATTTAGATGGTGATCCTTTAATCAATGATAATGATTTTAAAAGAAAAATATCAGATCTGGAGATTGATTTAACTGCTCTTGAGTATACTGAATTAAGGACTTTAGCAAAAGAAAGTAAAGGGGAGGGACCTGGGGCGGAGTCTTCTATTTTGAAAATTAAAGGCACTGAAATTCAGCAAAGAATCACCGAGTTGACGATTGAAGCTGTTGGTAGTTATGCATCTCCTTACCTTGCTCCTGCTTATGAGAGAGAAGGAACAAATTATTTTGCTATTGGACCAGATTATAGCCAAGGAGCAGCACAGAATTATTTTAATACAAGGAAAACATCGATTTATGGTGGATCTAATGAGATTCAAAGAAATATAATTGCCAAGATGGTTTTGGGTTTATAGGGGGTATAAATGGATTTTTCATTTAACGAAGAACAAACTTTATTAAGAAATACAATCCAATCGTTTATTCAGGATAATTATGATTTTGATAAAAGGACAGAGATTGTGAAATCTGAAGAAGGAATGAAAATAGAAAATTGGAAGCTATTTTCAGACCTAGGTTTATTAGGTTTACCTTTTTCTGAGGATGATGGAGGATTAGGATTTGGGCCGGTCGAACTCATGATAGTAGCCGAAGAGTTTGGAAAAGGTCTAGTAGTAGAACCTTATATACAATCGATTATAACTTGTGGTGGTTTTCTTAAAAGGGCATCTGAAAAACAAAGACAAAAATATATACCTAAAATCATTTCGGGAGAAGATATTTGGGCTTTTGCCTATGCCGAACCGCAAGGAAGATATAACTTGAATGATCTCACCACAAAAGCTTCTAAGGAAGGAGATAATTATATTCTTAATGGCTACAAATGTGTTGTCTCCGCAGCGCCCTGGTCTAAAAAATTAATTGTATCAGCAAGAACGAGTGGCGATCAAAGGGATGAAGAGGGGGTATCGTTATTTATCCTCGATAAGGATACCTCTGGTATTTCCTTAAGGGATTACCCAACTGTCGATGGAAGTAGAGCATCTGAAATTACTCTAGAAGATGTTAAAGTTTCATCAGAAAATCTAATTGGCGAGGAAGGAAAATCTTCCAAATTAATTGAACAAGTTGTTGATGAATCAATAGCCGCAGTTTGCGCTGAAGCTATTGGAGCTATGGGTGTTCTTAATGAGGCTACGGTAGAATATTGCAAAACAAGAAAACAATTTGGTCAACCAATAGGAAAATTTCAAGTTTTACAACACAGAATGGTTGATATGTTTATGCAATATGAACAATCTGTTTCAATGACATATATGGTTAATCTTAAGTTGAATGAAGAATATAGTGAAAGAAGAAAAGCGGCTTCCGGAGCTAAAGTTCAAATATGTAAAGCGGCAAAATTTATTGGACAAAGTGCGATCCAGCTCCATGGAGGAATGGGAATGACAGACGAGTTAAATGTCGGTCATTATTTTAAAAGATTATCTATGATAGAAAACCTTTTTGGAAATATTGATCACCATTTGAAAAAATACGCTTCATCAGCTTAGAAAGGTTCAAAAATGAATGAATGGCTTAAATTTGAGAAAGAAGGTCCCATTGTGACTCTCACAATGAATCGTCCTGAGATAAGAAATCCTTTAGGTGAGTCTGATGATGTTAAAAACTTTGAGGAAGCCTCTTCCTTAATTAATAACGATAGGGATGTAAGATGCGTGATTTTAACTGGTAAGGGTGCTGCATTTTCGGCTGGAGGAAATGTAAAAAATATGAAAGAAAAAAAAGGAAATTTTTCTGGGTCTTCAGTTGCTTTACGAGAAAGATATCGATACGGAATACACAGAATTGTTAGATCTGTTTGGAATATTGAAGTTCCGGTTATTGCGGCCGTTAATGGTGCGGCTGTTGGATTGGGTAATGATGTTGCTTGTTTAGCTGATATTAGGATTGCCTCTGAGAACGCGCGTTTCGGTGTTACTTTTTTAAAGATTGGTTTAATTCCTGGAGATGGTGGGGCTTGGCTATTACCTAAAATTATAGGTCTTTCAATGGCTTCCGAACTTTTATTTACGGGTAAACTAATTAACGCTGATCAAGCCAAAGAATGTGGTTTAATAAGTGAAGTGTATGAAGAGAAGAAATTAATGATTGAAGCAAATAATTTAGCCAAATCTATTGTTAAACAACCTCCTGATGCCTTAAGAATGAGTAAAAAGCTATTAAGGGAAGGGATGATAAGTAATTTTGAAACTATTCTTGAAATGTCGGCTAATATGCAAGCTCTAATGCATTTAACTGAGGATCATCAGGAAGCAATAACAGCTTTTTTTGAGAAAAGAGATGGGAATTTTAAAGGTAAATAACAGGAGCAAATGAAGTGGAATTAGGTTTAAGTGATGAAGACTTAGGATTTAGAGATGAGGTTAGAGAGTTCATTGAGAAAACTTTTACAAATGAAATGCGTAAGAAACTATCTCTCTCTAAGAACGGTCATGTAGAAAAAGGTTTGCACGTTGAATGGCAAAAGGCTTTGTACAAAAAAGGATGGATGGCACCTAATTGGCCTAAGGAACATGGAGGTGCTGGTTTTTCGGCTACCCAAAAATATATTTTTGAAACTGAGATGGCAAAAGAAGGAGCTCCAAGAACTGTGCCTTTCGGTCTTTCGATGGTAGCGCCAGTTATTATGGAATTCGGTACAGATGAACAAAAGGAAAAATTCCTACCAGATATATTATCTACCAAAGTTTGGTGGTGTCAGGGGTATTCTGAACCTGGATCGGGCTCAGATCTAGCATCTTTGCAGTGTAAGGCAGAAGATAAAGGTGATTATTACTTGGTTAATGGCACAAAAATTTGGACTACTATGGCACAATATGCCGATTGGATCTTTTGCTTAGTAAGGACTACTAAAACTGAAAAACCACAGGAAGGTATATCATTTATTCTAATAGATATGTCTAGCAAAGGAATAGAAGTAAGACCCTTAATTACTCTTGAACAGACACCCGATCCTCATCACGAAGTGAATCAGGTATTCTTTGAGGATGTTAGAGTTCCTAAGGAAAACCTTATAGGCGAAGAGAATAAAGGTTGGACATATGCAAAATATCTTTTGGAATTTGAAAGAGGAAATGCGTATTCACCTGGTTTATATAGAGCGGTTAATAATTTACGCGAGATTGCTAAAGATACACCTACGGGAGACGGTCCGAATTTAATTGATGATAATGATTTTATTAACAAATTAAATGAGTGTGAGATTCAAATACAGGCAATGGAGTTCGTTGAATTGAGAATTTTTTCTGCTCTTTCTGCTGGAGAAAGAGTAGGACCAGAGTCATCCATATTAAAATGTCGAGGAACAGAAATTCAGCAATTGCTCCAGGAGCTTTCTGTTGAGGCCATAAGTCATTGGTCTTTACCATTTGTTGAAGATACATTTGCAAATGTAAATGAGCCATCTATTGGACCAGACTATGCATTAACTATCACACCTAATTATTTTAATGGAAGAAAAACAACTATCTATGCTGGTTCTAACGAAATTCAAAGAAATATTATTTCAAAGGCAGTGCTCGGACTCTGATTGTCGACAGGTTATGTAAGGGTGAAACTTTAAAAGACTCAGTCTAAGTTACAAATATGTCAACATGGGGAAAACTTGCAGGTGCTAGCGCTGGTTATTTAATTGGAGGTATTATTGGTGCCGTCGTTGGAGCCGTTGCAGGACATTATGTTATCGATAATGATGATGAAGATGTAGCATTTGCAATTGCCTTAATAGCTTTATCAGCGAAGATGTCCACAGCCGATGGGAAAATGTCTGAAAAAGAACTGTTAGCATTTAAAGATATATTAAGTGAAGTTCCAGATAATGAATTAAAAAATGTCTTTAAGATTTATAATCTCGCTAGAGAAGATACTGCGGGTTATGAAGCTTATGCCCAACAGATTTCTGTTATATTTAAAGATAATACGGAAGTGCTGGAAAATGTTTTGGACGGATTATTTCATATAGCAAAATCAGATAACCCCGTAAACAAGCAAGAAGTTCTATTTTTAGAAAAAGTTGCGGGAATTTTTGGGTTTACTTCCGCAGAATTTTCAAGGATAAGAGCAAGTCATATGGGATCAGAAATTGATGATCCTTGGTTGGTTTTAGGTCTTGATCCGGGCACTAACATTGATATTGCTCAGAAGGCTTGGAAAGAATTAGTAACTCAAAATCATCCTGATAGATTAATAGCTAAAGGTGTTCCTAAGGAATTATTAGGTATGGCAAATGAGAAATTAGCAATTATAAATGGTGCATATGAGAGAATAGTAAAGGCTCATAAGATGAAGGCTGGTACAGAAACATAGATGTCATTAGAAAAGAAAATAAGAGCTGCTGAAAAGGCATTAGAATTTGTTGAAACCGGTATGAAAATTGGACTTGGAAGCGGAAGCACTGCAAATGAGTTTATAAAATTATTGTCTTTAAAGAATAAAGAAGGATTTGATATCGAAGGTGTCGTTACATCACAAGACACAGAAAATTTAGCTAATGAATTGAATATTCCTTTAACTTCACTTCAAGAAGTAAAAAGTTTAGATATAACCATTGATGGAACTGATGAAGTTGATAGCGACTTATCTCTCATTAAGGGAGGAGGAGGAGCCTTGTTGAGAGAAAAAATTGTTGCATATAATTCCGAAAAACTCATTATCATTGCAGACGATTCAAAGAAAGTTGATAAATTAGGAAATTTTAAACTTCCTGTAGAAGTCTCAATATATGAGAACTCTGCTACAAATTTAAAAATTTTAAGAAAATTAGAAGAGGTCGGTTATTACGGCTCAAGCTCTATTAGAAAAAGTCAAAATGCTAATTTTATTACTGATAGTGGAAATTATATCTACGATTTCTCTCTTGGATCTATAGATGAACCTTATATAGTTGATCAGTTACTCAATTCTATTCCAGGTGTTATTGGACATGGATTATTTATAGATTTGGCTGATATAGTGATTATTGCCAACGAAGAAAGTGTTGAAATACTGAGTAAATAATATTAAGCAGCTCCGGCTTTCTTAGCATATAACCAACCTGCTTCAGCTAAGGGCCTTACCCTATCTGCCCTATCTTCTGCATGTTCGCTTGCAGCGGTACCATCTCTTACTCTTCCAATAATGCCCTGCAATATTCCCGCAAGCCGAAAGAAATTATATGCTAAATAAAAATCAATATTTTCTATTCCTGGCCTGTTTGTAAAATCACAATACATTTTTATATAATCTTCAGCTGTAGGAATTCCTAGAGTCTTTAAATCTACATTGGATAAAGTTTGTGTGCCTGCAGCGCTCCCATCCCCTGGCATAAACCACTGCATTAAGTGATAAGTGAAGTCTCCCAAAGGATGACCCAGCGTTGATAGTTCCCAGTCTAGAACCGCAAGGACTTTGGCTTTTTGTTTATGTAAAACCATATTATCAAGCCTATAATCCCCATGTACTATGGATGTTTCTTCTTTACCTGGAATATTATTTGGCAACCAATCAATAAGTGAATTCATTTCATTGATTTTTTCGGTTTCTGAAGCAATATATTGCTTGGTCCACCTAGAAATTTGCCTAGCAAAATAATTTCCAGGTTTTCCAAAATCATTGAGCCCAATTCTTCCATAATCTACTTTGTGAAGAGTAGCTAAAGTACGATTTTTTTCTCTAAAGATAGAGATTCGTAGATCTTTATTACAATCAGGTAGTGTCGGTTCCCAGTAAATATTTCCTTCAACCATTTCCATTACATAAAAGATTGTGCCTATAACGCTCTCATCCAAACAAAGACAATATGTTTTAGGAACAGGATAATTAACCGAGTTTAATGCGGTTATCACTTTATATTCTCTGTCTACAGCATGTGCGGAAGGTAAGAGTTTTCCAGGAGGTTTGCGCCTTAAAACATATTTCTTTTTAGGGGTAATTAGTTGATAAGTTGGATTGGATTGACCTCCTTTGAATTCCCTAACCTCGAGAGGCCCAGAAAAATCTTTAACATATTCATTTAAATAACTTTCAAGTTTTGAATGTGAAAATTTTAATTTTTCTTGAACTGGCATTGTACCAGTAAATTTTTCTGATGAAGTTGGTTCATTATTGTTTTCATTCATCTCTTTTTTTCTCCAACTCTCTCCATCCTATATCTTTTCTATAATAACACCCAGTCCAATTAATTAATTTTACTGCTTCCATCGCTCTATCCTTAGCTATTTTTAAAGTTTTTCCATATCCATTGATATTTAAAACTCTTCCACCATTAGTAACAATTTTATTTTTATTCTTTTTAGTGCCCGCATGATAAACCTCAATATTATTTAAGTTTGAAGCATCTTCTAAACCTATAATCTCATAACCATTCTCATAATATCCTGGGTATCCTTCAGAAGACATCACTACAGTTATTGCAAAATTAGGATCCCATTTCAAAGTGACATCACAAAGGCTTTGATTCTTAACTTGAGTTATTAGCTCTAACAGATCATTATGTAATCTGGGAATAATAACTTGGCATTCCGGGTCTCCAAATCTAACATTGTATTCAATCAATTTTGGCCCATCTTTGGTGATCATTAAACCTGCATACAGAACACCTTTGTAAGGTGATCCTAACTTTTTCATAGCAAAAAGAGTAGGTTTTATAATTTTTTCAACAGTTTCATCGCAAAGATTCTTGTCCATTATTGGCGCTGGAGAATAAGCTCCCATTCCTCCGGTGTTTAGACCAACATCCATTTCTCCTATTCTCTTATGATCTTGAGCAGTAGTAAGAGGAAGAAAATCCTTTCCATCAGATATAACAAAAAAACTTGCTTCTTCTCCCTCTAGAAATTCTTCAATAATAACTTCCTTGCCTGCGTCCCCAAACTTACCTGAAAACATTTCATTAATTGTTGATATTGCTACTTCTTTTTCTTCTGCAATAATAACCCCTTTGCCGGCAGCTAAGCCATCAACTTTTATAACCAAAGGAAAATGATGATTTTCAATATACTGCAAAGCTTTGTCAATTTCATTAAAGCTTCGATATTTTGCTGTAGGGATATTATATTTCTTACAGATCTCCTTTGTAAAACTCTTTGAGCCCTCTAATTGACTAGCAATTTTTGATGGGCCAAAAGCGAAAATACCTTCATTCTCAAGAAAATCAACAAGACCTTCTACTAAAGGAACTTCAGGTCCAACAAAAACGATTCCAATTTTATTTGAGAGGCAAAAATCCAGAACCTCTTGTTTTCCTGAAATATTTAAAATGACGTTTTCAGCTATATCGTCGATTCCAGCATTACCTGGAGAACAATAAAGTTTGTTTAACAAAGAGCTTTTTGCTAAAGCTGTGGCTATTGAGTGCTCTCTTCCTCCACCACCTATAAGAAGTATATTCATAGTGAATAATTTAAATTACAATATGAATTAATGGAAAAGTTTTTTATAAAAAATGAATAGAAATAAAATGAATTTAGAAATTAAAAATATTCTTGAGTTCACAGTTTCAGAGTTATCAGTAGCGATTAAGAATATTATTGAAGATAATTTTGAGTATGTGAAAGTTAGGGGTGAGATAGGCAGGGTTTCAGCTCCATCATCGGGTCATATTTATCTCGATATTAAAGACGAAAATGCAGTTATTTCTGGAGTGATATGGAAAACTAAAACCCCTCATTTACAAATACTTCCTGAAGAAGGATTAGAAGTAATTTGTACTGGAAAAATTACCACCTACCAAGATCAATCAAGATATCAAATAATAATAGATAATATGGAACCAGCTGGGGTAGGAGCTTTAATGGCTTTGTTAGAAAAAAGAAAAGAGAAACTTTCAAAAGAGGGAGTATTCTCAACAGAATATAAAAAAGATATTCCATATCTACCTGAAACAATTGGAGTTATTACTAGCCCTACTGGAGCAGTTATTAGAGATATCTTACATAGAATTGAAGATAGGTTCCCAACACAAATCTTAATTTGGCCGGTAAGGGTACAAGGTGAATCCTGCGCAGAAGACATCATTGATGCTATTGAAGGTTTTCACCTGTTGTCACAAAGTGATATTTCAGAGCCCGAAGTCATTATAATTGCTAGAGGGGGAGGTAGCATAGAAGACTTGTGGAGTTTTAATGACGAGATATTGGTTAGAAAGGTTTTTTCATCTTCTATTCCAATCATTTCAGCTATTGGTCATGAAACTGATACAACTTTAATTGATTTAGTTTCTGATTTAAGAGCTCCAACCCCCACTGCAGCTGCAGAGATGGCTGTGCCAGTTAAAAGTGAATTACAATCTAATCTTAGTGATATAGGTAAGAGAGTTAGAAAGACTATCAATAGGAAAATGGAAGAAGAAAAAAAGGTACTAGATTTAACACTAAAGGTTTTTCCAAAGGTAAAAAATATCCTAGATCATCCTATAAATAAATTTAATAAAATCAGTATGTTGTTAAATTTATCTCTTGCGCCGAGTATAAAGAACTATAACCAAAAATTTTTTAGCATATCACATGGCCTCAAACCAAATTTGTTATCTAATAAAATTAAAACAATAATACAAATATCACATGATGTTTTTAACGATATGAACAAGAGTTACTCATCTATGTTTTTGCAAAAAAAGAAAAGATTAGATATGACTACAAGCCTTATAAAC
>JAYYUG010000072.1:0-20749 GCA_036344135.1 Pseudomonadota bacterium
TTGTAGATCTTAATTCATTTACCGATATATCCTCATTAAAAGTTTTATAAACGGAAAAACTCCATACAGAAAGACCACCTAGAAGATGAACCATATGCAATCCAGTTAAAAGATAGAAAAAGGCAAACGAAGGATTTGATGATAAAAAATAACCGTAAGAAATAAGAGTCTTCCAAACAGCAATTTGTCCGAATAAGAAGAGCAAGGTTAAGAGTCCGGCCAGAATGAGATAGAGTCTAGCGCCTCTAAAGTCATAATGATTAGAGAAATTTTTTGCTTTTTGAAAAAAAACACTGCTTAAAAAAAGAATAAATGTATTTACCCATAGCATAGCCGGCTCAGGAAGCACTCTCCAGTCTCCATAAGCCATCCTTCCAATGTATGCTACTAAAAAAAGGGTGAATAAAGTTGTTATTGAAGCAATAAAAACAAAAAAACCTACGCGCGATGCGTCTGAAGAAAGTGATCTTCCCGAATGATCGTTATCTATTCTTTCTTGAGAAGGAAGCCATGGCTTTTGCGATAATGTATTAAATAAGCTCAAGTTTCTTTCGCCTTTAATCCTATTTCTTCAAAGCCCTCGGCTAGTTCAACCTCAGAATTGGGAACATTCTGGGGTATGAAATCCTTTTTTGCCCCGGGGACATTGTAATCATAAGGCCATCGATAAACCAAAGGTTGTTCATCAAAATTACCGTGACCTGGTGGCACTTGAGGTGTTTGCCATTCAAGCGATCCTGCTTTCCATGGATTTTTACCAGCTGATTTTCCACTTCGAGCACTCCAAAAAATGTTGATAAAAAATAGTATCTGAGAGAATCCAACTATCAGAGCACAAACTGTTATAAATGAATTCAAATCGGCGGCTGATTGATTGTAAAGTGACTCAGAATACCCCATTTCATAATATCTTCGAGGTACACCTAATATTCCTAAATAATGCATTGGAAAATAAATCAAATACGAACCTAAAAAAGTAAACCAAAAATGCAATTTTCCCATTGTTTCATTATACATTTTACCAGTCATTAATGGATACCAATGATAAATTGCTGCAAAAACCACCAGAACTGGAGCTATTCCCATAACCATATGGAAATGTGCCACAACAAAATATGTATCGGAAAGCGGAACATCAACAATAACATTCCCAAGGAAAAGGCCTGTTAGACCTCCATTTAAGAAAGTAACTATAAATCCTATACAAAATAACATAGGGACATTTAGATTAATGTTTCCACGCCACAAAGTTAGAACCCAGTTATAAAGTTTAATTGCGGTAGGTACAGCAATTATTAATGTTGTCGTAGCAAAGAAAAAACCAAAATAAGGATGCATTCCACTTACGTACATGTGATGTGCCCAAACAATAAAACTTAATGCACCTATAGAAACAATCGCCCAAACCATCATACGATAACCAAATATATTCTTTCTCGAATGAACTGATAATACATCTGATACGATTCCAAAAGCTGGTAAAGCAACAATATAAACTTCTGGATGGCCAAAAAACCAAAATAAGTGTTGAAATAAAATGGGGCTTCCTCCTCCATAACTTAACTTCTCTCCCATCTCAATAAGTGTGGGCATAAAGAAGCTTGTCATTAAAAGCTTATCTAGCAACATCATTACGGCACTAACCAACAAAGCTGGAAAAGCAAACATAGCCAAAATTGTAGCAGTGAAAATACCCCAAACCGATAACGGCATTCTCATTAGCGTCATCCCTCGGGTTCTTGCTTGTAAAACTGTTACAATATAATTCAACCCCCCCATGGTAAATCCTATGATAAAAACAATTAGAGACACCAGCATGAGAATAATGCCACTTTCTTGTCCTGGGGTTCCACCTAGGATCGCCTGAGGCGGATATAGTGTCCAACCAGCGCCTGTAGGCCCTCCTGGTGTAAAAAAACTTATAAATAATAATATTACGGCAAGTAAATAAACCCAATAACTCACCATATTTAAATAAGGGAAGACCATATCTCTTGCTCCAACCATTAATGGGATGAGATAATTGCCAAATCCTCCAAGGAATAAAGCGGTCAGCAAATAAACTACCATAATCATACCGTGCATCGTTATGAATTGATAATAAGTAGCCTCACTTATTATTGATAAGGAAGGAAATCCTATCTGAATCCTCATGAACCAAGATAAAACAAGCGCAACTAAGCCAATTGCAATGGCAGTACAAGAATATTGAATTGCAATAATTTTTGCATCTTGGGAGAAAACTTTTTTCGTCCACCAGCTCTTAGCATGGTAAAGTTCGACGTCTTCAACCTCTTTTTCAGGAACTATTGCATCAGACATAAAAAACCTCTTTCTTAAAAGTATTAATTCTTAACATAAACAACATTACTGTCCGATTTTGCTGCATTTTGAAATTCCTTGAATGTGCTTTGCTCAGAAATCCATTCTTGATAAGAACTTTCATTATCTATTACAACAAGACCTCTCATTACGTGATGCCCTACTCCACACAATTCTGCACACAGTATCTCAAATTCTCCTTCCCTTGTGGGAGTAAACCAATAATAAGTTATCATTCCGGGAACTAAATCCATTTTTGCACGGAATTGAGGAACATAAAAATCGTGCAGAACATCTATGGATCTTAAAAGCACTTTTACAGGTTTATCTACTAACAAATGTAGATCATCACCTTCCAATAATATATCGTCCTGACCATTAGGATCTTTTGGATTTAAACCAAAAGGATTTTCTGGGGTTATATTTCTTGCATCTGATGTCCCAAGGATGCCGTCTTCACCTGGTAATCTAAAGCTCCACGACCATTGTTGGCCCAAAACCTCGACAGGAATTGCATCATCTGGAGGATTGACATAATCATCCCAAACCACAAGTCCCGGCGCTAATAAAGCTATAACACCAATGGTAGTAAAAACTGTCAATCTCATCTCCAGTTTTTTATCCTCGGGTTGATATTCACCCCTACGATCTTCCCTATATCGATACTTAACTACACAGTAGATCATGAATAAAAGAACTAGAACAAAAGCGATGCCTGTTAGAAGGAAAGTAAGTTGAACTGTGGCATCAATCCCGCCCCAATTAGAGGCGATTGGCGTCCACCACCAGGGACTTAATAGGTGAAAGATTACTGACCCAAGAACCACAAAAAGTAACAAAAAAGCAATCATATAAAATGGCTCCTTATATGACAAATATCAATTCAACTCTGATAAGAAAATTTTGATATTTATTGGCTCACAAAGTACTTATCACATCATTAAAGTCAAGGTAGGACATTGAGCCAAGATGTCGCATTATTGTTGAAATTAATATGGTTATAAGAATTATTTTAGTTGCTTTTTTGTTTATTTGAGGTTTCTTTCTATTAAATAATGATAAAAAAAATTTTTAAAGTAATTGAATTATTTAAGGCTCGAATAAGCCTTACCATCGCCCTATGCGGAATTTCTGGGGTTTTAGTAATGCCAGAACCTCATTTAGGATATTTTGATTTCACAATCCTGATTATCTCATTGTTCCTTTCATCTGCGAGTGTGAGTGCTTACAACCAATATTATGAGAGGGATATCGACTTATTGATGAGGAGAACTCGTGAGCGACCTTTTGCCACAGGTTTTTTTAAACCAAATTTATTATGGCCAATATTTTTTATATCAATACTTATTTTTTCTATTCTTTTAGCAGCAAAATTTCTGAATTTTTATTCAGCATTTTATATTTTTCTTGGAGCCTTTTTCTATTGTGTTGTATATACAATTCTTCTTAAAAGGCGAAACATTTCAAATATAGTCATTGGCGGACTAGCGGGAAGTTTTGCAGTCTTAGCTGGAGCGGCAGCTGTTAATCCTAACCTTTCAGTCTCATCAATAATACTAGCTGTTGTTCTTTTTCTATGGACACCCCCTCATTTTTGGAGCTTAGCTATCGCCATAAAGGAAGATTATAAAAAAGCTGGGATTCCAATGCTACCCAATTTGATAAGTCTTAAAAAATCTTCATGGATAATTTTATCTCACACTGTTCTTCTAGTTATAATTTCTTTTCTGCCTTTCTTCTTCAATATGGGCATCTTGTACTTAATTGGGGCCATCGCGGGAGGAGCTTATTTTATATGGAGAAGTATATTACTTGTATTTAATACGAGCAAAAAAAATGCTATGGCTAATTTTTTTGCTTCTTTTGTTCAATTGGGATTATTGCTGGTTGTCTGTATAGTTGAAGGAGTTATAAATTATTTTTAAAAGATTTGTAAATCCTAATAATTTAGCTTAATAAAAAATAAATAATTAATTTATTGATAAACATGAGTAAAGCTAAACAAATTACAAAAAACGAAGCCTACGATGCTGTGGAGCCTGACGATTTTAGATCGATGATGGAAGTTGATCGTTATGGAAAACGTTCTAAAGATTTTGACAAGATAATTTCCGCGACACACGATCATTTCTGGGATCCGCTCGACGAAAAGTATTTAGATTTTACTGAATCTTTTGATGTAGAAAAAAATTACATAATGCCAGAAAATTTCCTTCCAGAAATGCAGTGTCCTTCAATATTGAAAATGGATGAAAAATCAAAAATTAAATTAGCAAATGAGAGTACGCGCTGGACCCTTTCCGCAATTTTACATGGAGAACAAGGGGCTTTGAATCTTTCAGCCAGCTTGTGCCACATTTTAGTTGACCCGGGAGCCCAAGAATATGTTGCAAATCAAACTAGGGAGGAAGCTAGACATGTTACTGGATTTTCGAAATACGTTAAGGCAAGATGGGGAAAACCACTTCCGGTAGGGCAGACATTGGGGGATCTTCTATGTGAGCTAGTAGAAGCCCAAGAAGTGTACAAAAAAATCGTTGGAATGCAAATACTTGTGGAAGGATTAGCTATGGGCGCCTTTGCCACACTTTATCAAAATTCAAATGATCCTTTGTTGGTTAAATTATGCCAGCTTGTAATGACGGATGAAGCTTTTCATCATAAATTTGGTAAGATTTGGGCATCAAAAACGATACCTGTGTTGGACGAAAAAGAACAAAATATTATCGAAGATTGGGCCGCACATTGTTTTCAAGTACTTTTATTTAATTTAGTGAACCCAGAACAAAAGCAAATTATCTATGAAAAATTTGGTCTAGACTGGAAAAGGGTTTTGGAAGAACTTCATGAAATTATCTCTGACAACAGCAGAAGGAAGGCAATGGAAAATTCTACAAATATTTTTAGAGTTCTTATAAAGACTTTGTTAAATTCTGGAATAATCACAGATAGAACAAAAGATTTCTATTCTACTTATGTGAATATCGAAGAACTTAAAAAAGAAGGCGATAGAATGGTAGGAGATGATATTGCAGAGGAAGGTATTAAATACTTAACAGAACTAAACTTCAAAGATCATAAGAATTCAGTTAAGACTGTTGCTGCGGAATAAAATTTTTTATTCAATTATTATATGCTCCAGCTTGCAATAAAGCCTCCTCAATCTTTTTAAATCTTTTTTGTTTTGCCCAGTTGAGGGCTGTTCTTCCCGTTAGATCAGTATCATCCGGATAAGCACCACCCTCTAGAAGAGCTATAACTGAATTATATTTTCCTGCTCTTGTAGCAATTATTAAGGGAGTTTCTCTGTTCGGCCCTAATTTACTTGGATCAGAACCATAGCTGATTAAAATCTTTATGAGACTTGGATTATTTTTCATAACTGCAAGTGACAAGGCTGTTCTATTTGAAGGATCCTTTAAATCTGTCCTTGCTCCCTTTTCAAGTAAATAAAAAATCATATCCATCTTGGATCTTTCAACAGATAGCAATAGAGCCGGGACTTCATCAAAATCTCTCTCATTTACTGAAGACCCCGAATTTATGGCACCTATCAAGTCCTCCATCCTTCCAGACTTTACAGCCCTCACCACTAAACCCTCTTTAAATGGACTATTCTTAGATTGTGCTAAAGATGAATTTACAATTCCTATAGATAGAGCCATCAAGAAGGACAAAGAAACAGATTTTATAAAAATATTTACGAATTTTTTTCTCATAATGAATTAATTATATGGATTTTCCCTCAACCATATTATACACATATGCACATGATTCAGAAATATGTATTAATCTTACTTATTGCAAGTTTTGCAGCTATTTCAATTTATTTCTTTCAAAATAAGAATTACCATCAAAATAATCTGTCAACAATGGTTGAAAACCAAGAAGGAATACCTGGGGGTCATTTTGCTCTTACAACCCATAATGGAGAGAGATATAATTCTGAGTCAGATAAAAATCTTAAGATGATTTATTTTGGTTTTACCTATTGCCCAGATGTATGTCCTACTACTCTTATCAATATGGCTAATACACTAGAAGAATTGAAGGATAAAAAAAACGAGATAACTCCATTATTTATTAGTGTCGATCCTGAAAGGGATAATTTAGAAATACTTTCAAAATATGTCTCCGCCTTTCATTCTAATATTATTGGACTAACTGGGTCAGTTGAAGACATTGAAAAGGTGGCTGCCGACTGGAAAGTGTACTATAAAAAAGAAGTGAATGAAGATATGCCAGACAATTACACAATCAATCATTTGGACATTATTTTTATAGCTAACAAAAATAATAACTTTGTTGATTTCGTAAGACCAAACACATCTTACAAAGATATTGCAAATAAATTAAGAGAAATACTCAGAAGATAAAAAGATTAAATATCTAAATTTACCGCTAGATCTCCTGAAGTGATGCTGTCTTGAATGAACTCTCTTCTTTTTATGACTTCATCACCCATTAAATCAGCAAAAATTCCACTATTATCAACAGAAGAATCGATTTTCACTTTTAATAGCCTCCTTGCATCAGGATCAAGTGTAGTTTCCCACAATTGATCAGCATTCATTTCTCCTAGCCCTTTATATCTTTGTATTTGTAGCCCCTTTCTTCCCTCCTCAAAAATCGATTCGATTAAATCAAGAGGTCCATTTATTGGATAACTCTTACCATTCCTCTCAAAAATATTAGATGATCTTTCAGTGTTGATGGGAAAATATTTTTTTATATCTTCTGCAATATTATTTAATTTTCTTGAATCAGAAGAAGAAAATATGCCTTTTCCAAGGGAAAGTGATTCAAAAACGCCTCTGATTTTTCTTGTAACGATCAAACCATTCTCCTGATCATATGAGGATTCCCAATCAGCCTCTAAATCATCATACTGTTTCGTAAGTCTCATAGAAATTTCTTTAAGTTTAGATTCTTTCATTTCAATGGGCTGTTGAAATCCTCCACTTAAGCATGTAGATTCTGCCAATCCATGATTATATTTTACTGGTAAAGAGTTTATAATTTTTTTAATTTTCCTACTTTTATTCACTAGTGACAAAAGATCATTCGAGGATAGAGCTTCACCACTTATTAAAAGATAAGAAGAGTCCGTAATCCCAGTATTAACAAGATAATTTTCTAAATCTTCATCATCTTTGAGATAAGTTTCTGAGCTTCCTTTCTTGGCCTTATATAATGGGGGTTGCGCAATATACAAACAGCCATCAGAGATTAATGCTCTCATTTGTCTATAAAAGAATGTTAAAAGTAGAGTTCGTATATGGGCACCATCAACATCTGCATCCGTCATTATAATAACTTTTTTATATCTTAATTTATCAGATTTAAAACTTTCTTCATCTTCACCATTTTCAAGATTGCTATTACCAATTCCAGCCCCTAATGCGGCTATCAAAGTTCCTATTTCATTAGAAGATAACACTTTAGATAATCTAGCCTTCTCACAATTAATTATTTTTCCTTTTAAAGGTAAAATAGCCTGAGTAGATCTATCTCTTCCTTGTTTTGCTGATCCTCCAGCAGATTCACCTTCAACTATAAAGATTTCACATTTCTCTGGATCTTTTTCTTGGCAATCAGCAAGTTTTCCTGGTAGCGAAGAAATGTCTAGAACTCCCTTCCTCCTTGTTAAATCTCTGGCTTTTCTTGCGGCCTCACGTGCTGCTGCGGCTTCGACTACCTTTCCAACAACAATCTTTGCTTCAGAGGGATGTTCTTCAAGCCAAGTTGATAAAAAATCATTAATCAAACTTTCAACGACTGGTCTTACTTCTGAAGAAACTAACTTATCTTTTGTCTGACTTGAAAACTTAGGATCGGCTACCTTTATTGAAAGAATGCATGTTAGCCCCTCCCTAATATCTTCTCCAACTAATTGGACGCTTTCCTTTTTAGCCATACCAGTTTTTTGGGAATAGGAATTCACAACTCTTGTTAAGGCTGATCTTAACCCTGCCAAATGGGTACCTCCATCTTTTTGGGGGATATTGTTAGTAAAACACTTAACAGTTTCATAATAACTGTCATTCCATTGCATAGACAGATTAACCTCAATATCACCTTTCTTTGAAGAAAATCTTATTGGTTCTTTCATGATAGATTTTCGCGTCTGATCAATGTGCTTTACATATTCAGTTAACCCCCCTTCATAGAGCAATTCTTTTTCCCATGGCTCTTCTTTTCTATGGTCCACAAGTTTTATTAAAACTCCTGAATTGAGGAAAGCTAACTCTCTAAGTCTTGTCTCTAACGTCCTTCTGCTAAACTCTGTCATAGTGAAAACTTTTTTTGACGGAAAGAAAGTGATCTCTGTTCCAGTTTCCTTCTTACTATCACCTATAATATTAAGGGCCTTTTCCGGGTCGCCATCTTTAAAAGACATAAAGTGCTGCTTACCTTCCCTTTTTATGTTCAGTTCCAACCTTTCAGATAGCGCATTCACAACTGATACACCAACACCGTGTAATCCTCCGGAAATTTTGTAAGAATTTTGATCAAATTTTCCTCCCGCATGAAGTTGAGTCATTATAACTTCCGCAGCAGACACACCTTCATCTTTGTGAATCTCGGTAGGTATTCCTCTACCATCGTCCTTAACTGTTACGGATTCATCAGCATTAAGTATCACTGAGATCTCTTCGCAATATCCTGCTAGGGCCTCATCAATAGAATTGTCAAGCACCTCGTAAACCATATGGTGTAACCCTGATCCATCATCAGTATCACCTATATACATTCCTGGCCTTTTACGTACAGCTTCTAGTCCCTTAAGAACCTTTATCGATTCTGCCCCGTATTCTTCTTTCTTAGTTTCTTTCAGTTTTGTAGACTTTTTGGCCAGAAATATTTCCTTATAAATATATTTAGACTTCCTTGAGTGTACCCATATTAAGAATAAAAATATCTAAGATATTTTTGAATTCATCAAATAATGTTAGATCGGTGCCAGTCATAATAACTTGTGCGCCAGAATCAAAAATCTTCTTAAAAAGAGATGCCCTTCTAATTTCATCAAGATGAGCAACTACCTCATCTAAAAGTAAAACAGGATATCTTGACGTTTTATTAGAAACCAATTCTAGATGAGTGATAATTATTGATAATAGTAAACCTTTTTGTTCCCCAGTGGAACTTTTATATGCAGCTATATTCTTATTTTTCTCGAAAACCTCAAGATCACTCCTATGTATTCCTTCATTAGTCCTTTTACTTAAGAGATCTTTCCTTCTATTTCTTCTTAATATTATGGATACTTCTTTTTCCGCTTTTTCCGGATTCCATGAGGATATCAAATTTTCTACCAAACCATTAATTTTTAGAGACGCCTTAGGCCAAACTAAATCAACTGAACAATCCAAAAGTTTGTTCAATTCGTCCACTAAATCAATTCGGTTAATTGCTATTGGTATTGACTCTCTTGCCATCTGAAATTCAATTTTATCCAACCATTTTTTATCTGGTATATTAGATTTAAGAAATTGGTTTCTTTCTCGCATTAGTTTTTCGTATTGACGTATATGGTTTATATGATTGTGTTTATAAATTGAGCATAATCTATCAATAAATCTCCTCCGATATGAAGGTGACTCAAGAAAAATCTGGTCCATTGAAGGAGTAAGCCAGTACAAAGAAAAAAATTTAGGCAGGTGGCTTGAACCTGAAACCTTTTTTTCATTTATTTTTACTTCTCTACCAGATGAACCTTCTCTCATTCCAGTTGAAATATCTATTGTCTCATTATTTGAGATTATTTTTGCTTTTACTCCCCATCCATTCATATTTTTTGTGTTTGATAAATCATTAAGACTAGAATTTCTCAATCCTCTTCCCGGAGAAAGCAAAGAAATAGCCTCAAGGATATTTGTCTTGCCTACCGCGTTTTGACCAACAATAGATAGCGGTTTACCTGATAATAAAAAACTAAGATTTTCATGGGATCTGAAATTTGTTAGCTTTAGAGATCTTATGGAATCAAAAGATTTTTCTTCTTTTGTATAATTTATTTGATGATTTTGGTTCAAACTAATAATAACACTTATAATTAAACTCTCATTGGCATAAGGACATATGTAGCTTCTTCATGTGCTGAATCCTTTATAAGAGCGGGGGCCCCAGGATCTTCTAGAGTAAAAGTCATATTATCTCCATCAATTTGACTGGCAATATCTAGTAAGTATCTTGCGTTGAAACCAACCTCAAGTGAATCAGATTTGTATTCAACGAGCATCTTTTCTACAGCAGTACCTGCTTCAGGGTTTACAACAGTTAGGGTCAATAAATCATTTTCAATAAAAAACTTTACCGCCTTAGATTTGTCCGAAGAAATAGTTGCTACTCGATCAATTGATGAAGAAAATGTTTTTGTTTCCACAGACATGACTTTAGTATTTGTCTTTGGAATTACCCTTTCATAATCGGGAAAAGTACCATCTATTAATTTTGACGTAAGTGTAACATTTTCAACATTAAATTGAATTTTAGTATCTGAAATTTTAAGACTAATGTCCCCTTCGGTATCCTCTATAAGTTTCCTTATCTCACTTATTGTCTTTCTAGGAATAATAATACTTGGCATCTCATCGGCACCGTTAGGGAGGTCTGATAATATGCAAGCTAATCTATGGCCGTCTGTCGCTACACCCCTAAGATTACCATCTATAGCATGTAAAAAAATACCGTTAAGATAATATCGTGTCTCCTCGGTAGAGATTGCAAATCTAGATTTATCAATAATCTTAGCAAGATCTCTTGACTCTATGGTGAAATTGCATGGCATTTCTCCTGAGGACATTTCTGGAAAATCTTCATCCGGAAGGGTTGATAGTTCAAAATTTGATTGCCCACAATTTAAAATAATTAAATTATTTTCATTTTTTTCAATATCAATTTGTGAGCCCTCAGGAAGCTTTCTCACAATATCGTATAGAGTATGCGCTGAAGTGGTTGTTATCCCAGCATCCAAAGTATTGGCTCTCAAATTTTCAATTATTTCTAGGTCCAAATCTGTAGCAGTTAGTGAAATCCCTTCATCATCAGCTTTTATTTTCACGTTGGATAAAACTGGAATTGTATTTCTTCTTTCAACTACACTATGAACATGATTAAGCCCTTTGAGAAGAATATCTCTTTCAATTGATATCTTCATTAATTAATAGCTCCTAAACACTAAAATTTACCCGTTATTCACTAAAAATAAGTAAATATTAAAAACGAATCATTAATTGGAATTATAGCAGAAAACTAAGAAAAATCACTCAAGAATCAATTTTCTAATACCCTTCTAAGTATTTCCACTTCTTCATCTATAGCTATGTCAGAGTTTCGTAAATCTTCGACTTTTTTAACAGCATGTATCACGGTTGTATGATCCCTACCACCAAACATACGGCCTATTTCTGGAAGAGATCTAGTTGTTAACATTTTAGATAAATACATAGCTATCTGTCGTGGTCTGGCTATTGTTCTCGACCTTCTTGATGAGAGGAGGTCGGACAATCTTAAATTGTAATAATCCGCTACCTTTCTTTGAATATCATCAATAGTTATTTTTCTTTGGGATGCTCTTATCAGATCCTTAAGTACTTCTTTTGCCATATCAATACTTAAAGGCCTTCCAGCAAAAGACGAATAAGCTATAACTCGGTTTAAAGCCCCTTCAAGAACACGAATATTAGAATCAATTCTTTGAGCTAAAAACTCCAGTAAATCATCTTGAATAAGAATTCCTGGATTTTCTAAAATATGTGTCTCAGCTTTTGACTGCAGGATCCCAAGTCTCAATTCATAATCTGAAGGATGAATATCTGCTACCAATCCCCATCCCAATCTTGACCTAATTCTCTCTTCAATTCCATCAAGATCGACAGGGGACCTATCTGCAGATATTACTATTTGATGATTATGATCAATTAGAGTATTGAAGGTGTGAAAAAATTCTTCTTGAGTTGAATCCTTACCAGCAATAAATTGAATATCATCCACCATCAGAACATCGACAGATCTAAATTGTTGTTTAAAGGACATTGTATCTTTAAACCTTAACGCCCTAATGAATTGGTACATAAATTTTTCAGCTGACAGATAAAGAACCTTTCTTTGCGGCCAATTTTTGTTAATTTCTAAAGCTATTGCATGTAAAAGATGGGTTTTTCCTAAGCCAACGCCCCCATATAAAAATAATGGATTAAAGGAAACATTTTCTGATTCAGTAATACGTCTCGCTGCTGCATAGGCTAACTCATTAGAAGGGCCTACAACAAAATTTTCAAAAGACAGACCAGTATCTATAGGGGCCCCCAGCATAGAATTGTGATCTCCTGAATCGGAGAAATTTTTAGTTATATGCTTTGAACTCTCTAAATGGACAGGGTTAACATTTTTCTCAGTTTTCTGAGGTTCTTTTTCATAGTTAACTACATCAATTACTATAGAAGCAATATTTTCAGATTCTTTTCTTAATATTGTAAGGAGTCTTTGAGCATAATGTGCTTCTATCCAATCTCTCATGAATCTAGTAGGGACATAAAGGACTAGTTGGTCTTCCTTTAATTCTCCAAACTCTATATTCCTGAACCAACTTTTAAAAGTGGCTTCACCTATTTCTGCTCGTATTACTGATAAAGAACGATTCCAAGATTTCTTTAACTCGGTTTCATGGACAGTTTCATCGTTCAATTTCATCACCCCTCTAATTGCTCAGACATTCACACTTAATTTCAAAAATAATTGAACAAAATAGTCTGTCTTAAAAAAACATTAAGGGTATCACCCTACGCCTGAGTCAAGTTTCATGCAATAAGATTCAGGAAAAAAATATTACTAATAATAAATCTTTATACAGGAGGATACTAATCTAAAACTTTAGCTTGTTTAGATAATCTAGAAATTTTTCTTGAGGCATTTTTTTTATGAATTATACCCTTTTGAGCAAGACTCATAATCTTAGGTTGTACTTCTTTTAATGCCAATTTTGCTGCTTCGCCATCTTTATTTCCTATAGCCTCTTCAAATCTTTTTATATAAGTCTTAACACGCGTCAAGAGCGATTTATTTCTCTCAGTCCTTTTATTTATTTTCCTTACCATCTTTTTAGAGGAAGATAAATTTGCCATATGAGTCTACCTTTTTTTAGTTTCTTGCGGGTTATATTAATTTAGGCATTAAGCGTCAAGCTTTCTATTCTTTATTCGTCTGTAAAATCTGGATCACGCTTTTCAATAAACGCTGCCATACCTTCTGTTTTATCCGCTGTTGAAAACATAGAATGGAAGAGTCTTCTTTCAAATCTGATTCCCTCAGATAGTGTCGTTTCATATGCTCTATTGATACACTCTTTAGTCATCATGGTAGCAATCAAAGATTTCTTAGCAACAGTTATGGCTACCTCAACAACCTCTGATAAAAAATCCTCTTTTTTCAAAACCCTACTAACCAATCCAATCCTCTCCGCTTCATCAGCGTCCATCATTCGTCCGGTTAGACACATCTCCATCGCTTTAGACTTACCAACAAATCTCGTCAATCTTTGACTTCCGCCAGCACCTGGCATAACTCCCAAATTTATCTCAGGTTGGCCAAATTTAGCGGTTTCGGAGGCTAAAATAAAGTCGCACATCATTGCTAATTCACACCCCCCTCCAAGGGCATATCCCGAAACAGCGGCAATAATGGGTTTCCTACAACTTGCAACTCTCTCCCAATTTCTTGAAATGAAATCTTCCTTATAAACATCCATATAAGATTTGGGTTGCATTTGTTTTATATCTGCCCCTGCAGCGAACGCTTTATCTGACCCAGTTAGGATTAAACATCTTAAATCATCATCTATTTCATAATCATCCAATACCGTAAACAGCTCATCCATTAGCTCATCATTTAAAGCATTGAGAGCATCGGGCCGATTTAAAGTCGCAAGCACTATCGAACCATTTCCGTTCGTATTGTCTAAGATTTCTGTTATTACATTTTCGCCAGCCATAAATATTTCCTTATAAAAAAATTAACAGTATTTACTTTCTTAAAGTACAAGATATAGAGGTAATTATAAATTACAATATTTCTATTTCTGACATTTTGGGCAATAAAATGTCGACCTATTCGATTGCTTAATCCTTTTGATCTTAGCTTTACACTCGGGTTGAACACAGCTTTCATTTTCTCTTCCATAAACTTTAAACTTGTTTTGAAAATAACCAAGTTTGCCATCGGCATGCTGGAAGTCTTTTAGTGATGATCCACCAAAAAATATAGCTTCTCTTATTACTGCATTTATGCTCTCAACCAGATCATATAATTTTTTTTTCGCCATTCCATTTTTTTTTACTAATTCATTTGTGAATTTTGTAGGTAAAATTTTTGATCTAAATAATGCTTCACATACGTATATATTACCTAATCCAGAAATAATTTTCTGATCTAATAATGTATTTTTTAATGACCGTTTTTTACATTTAAATATTTCTGCCAAAGCTTCCGCGTTAAGTTCATTACCTAATGGTTCGGGACCAAGAGACGACAAAAGGTGATGCTTGTCTGGACAGTTCGTAGTGAGCAAAATGTATCCAAACCTCCTAACATCATTGTAAATTAATAAACCATTGTCAAAATACAAAATCATATGATCATGTTTAGAAATTTTATATTTCTTAATATCTTTACCTTTAACTATCTTAAAAGTACCTGACATTCCTAGATGTGCAATAATTACATAATTTTCAGATAAATAAAAAAGTAAATATTTGGCTCTTCTATCAATATTGAGAATAGTCTTATTTAAGATTTTCTTCCCAAATTTTCTAGAATATGGAAATCTCAGTTTTTTGCCCGAAAATTCTACTCTTTTGATAGTCTTGTTTACTACAAAATCAGCTAGACCTTTTTTAACGGTTTCAACTTCGGGTAACTCTGGCATAAATTATTTTTTCCTTACTAGAACAAAAGCTATCTTCAGGTTATGTTCGCCCGAAGAGATAATTTTTTCAATGCCAAATAACGATTTAAATACAGAAAATAATGAAGAAAAAAAGCACGCCTCTTATGTAAAGGGTGTTTTCGATAATGTTGCAGATAAATATGACATAATGAATGACTTTATGTCCCTTGGTCTTCAGCGTTATTGGAAAGATAAACTGATACAGATGGTTGGAAATAATTCCTCATATCCCTTGGATTATATTGACCTTGCAGGTGGAACTGGCGACGTTGCATTAAAATTTAAAAGAAAGTTTCCTGAAGCAAATATTCATATTATTGATAAAAATATAGAAATGATCAAGGCAGGTATTTCTAAAAACCCAAACAAATCTAACATTAATTATTTATGTTCCTCAGGTGAAGATATGGCTATAAAAGATAATTTTGCCGATGTTCTAACTCTATCATTCGGTATAAGAAATATGAGTAATCGCAAAAAGTGTCTTGAAGAATGTTTAAGAGTTTTAAAACCGAATGGTTTATTCTTATGTATGGAATTTTCGATGCCTGAAAACTATACTTTGAGAAATATTTATGATGCCTGGTCTTATGGCATAATACCCAACCTAGGAAAATTAATAGTTGGCTCATCAGAGCCTTATGAATATTTGGTTGATAGTATCCGATCCTTTCCTAACCCAAGCGAATTCAGCAAAATTTTAAGAAGTATAGGATTTAAAAAATTGTCTATACGCCAACTGAGTGGCAATATTGTTTGTATATACAAAGCTAACAAGAATTAAATTGAAAAATCTTGCAAAAATATTTAGGCTCCTGCGCGGACTAACAGCTCTCATCCGTGAAGACACTTTATTTACAGAGAAATTCCTAAAATCAGCACCTATTCAAATAAAAATTATAAAAAAGCTCCTAATTTTTAGAATTAACCGATCAAGTGATTTATCGGAAACCCTTCAAAAACTTGGTCCTACTTGGATCAAATTAGGGCAATTCCTATCTACACGTCCTGATATCATTGGCCAGGATCTTTCTGAAAAACTTAAAAACCTTCAAGATCAACTCTCTCCATTTGATAAAAAAGAAACTTTAAGAATCCTTCGCGAGGAATTTGGAGAAAATTTCGAAGAAATATTTGTAAACATTGAACCCGCTAAGTCCGCTGCCTCAATTGCCCAAGTACATAAGTCAACGATAAAGGAAAATGATATCGAATCAGAAGTAGCATTAAAAATACTTAGACCTAATATAAAGAAAAATATCAAAAGGGACTTAGAGGATTTTTTCTTTGCAGCTAAATTTCTTGAAAGATTCTCCGTAGAAGCAAAGCGTTTAAGATTAACCGAAATTATTGAAACGTTAGAAGAAATTGTTGGAATAGAAACTGATCTTAGGTTAGAAGCAGCCGCTCAATCTGAGGCAAGAGAAAATACCATCAATGATGAATTTTTTTATGTCCCTAAAATAAACTGGGACTTAACTAGAAAAAATATTTTAGTTTCAGAGTGGGTTAATGCAACATCAGCAAATAATATTCCAGAAATTAAAAGCATGGGTCTGAATCTAAAGGAGATAGGAAAAAAGATTATAGAAATTTTCCTTACTTTGTCTATAAGAGATGGTCTTTTTCATGCAGATATGCATCAAGGAAATCTTTTTATAGACAACAAAGGAAAAATTATAGCTGTGGATTTTGGTATTATGGGAAGATTAAATAATGAAAGTAAAAGATATTTATTGGAAATTTTACTTGGTTTTATAAATAGAGATTATGAAAGAATTGCCGATATTCATTTTGACGCAAATTATGTGCCAGCTGAACAAAATAAGAATAAATTTGCTCAAGCGCTAAGAGCGATAGGTGAGCCAATTCAAGGAAAAGAGGCTTCTGAGATATCGATCGGAAGATTATTATCACAATTATTTGAAGTTACTAATCAGTTCAACATGAGAACTCAACCTCAATTAATTCTTCTGCAAAAAACCATGGTTGTTGTAGAAGGTGTTGCTAGAGAATTTAATTCGGAGATTAATATATGGAGTCATTCTGAACCTATCCTAAAAAACCTCCAAAATGCTAAGTTTGATATTTTATCTGATATTAATAATGAACCTGATAAAATTTTAAGGAATGCAAGAAATTTTATCGAAAACCTTCCTAAGGACTTTGAGAAAGCTAAAAAGAACCTAACTGATCTAGGTGAAATTTTCGACAGAGATGGAATCAAAATCCATCCAGAAAGTATAGATAAATATAATCAAAAAAGAGAAATTCCGGTGATTAGCAGAATAATAATAATTATCTTAGTTTTTTTCCTGTTATTATTGATATTTAAGGGTTAATAAGAATTTCATTGCCATTTGCTACTCCTGAAAATACAGTTTTAGGATATGTTTAGGAAAGAAAGGATTTATGAAGAAGATTTTGTTAATAGTGACTGGAGGTATTGCTGCTTATAGGACCTTAGATCTTATTAGGGAAATAAAAAGACAAGGCGATGATGTTACCTGTGTCCTAACTTCTGGTGCACAACAATTTGTTCAACCTCTTTCTTTTGGTTCCTTATCAGGAAATAAGGTATATACCGAATTATTTGACCTTAATAATGAATCCGAAATGGGTCATATCAATTTATCAAGACAACACGATTTAATCGTTGTGGCTCCAGCCACCGCTAACATTCTCTCGAAAATGTCTTACGGGATTGCTGATGATCTAGCAAGCACAATCCTTTTAGCAACAGACAAACCAATTATGGTTGTGCCTTCAATGAATGTAAAGATGTGGGAAAATCTTTCAACAATTTCAAATGTTAAAAAATTAAAAAACAAGGGCATATATTTTGTCGGACCTAATAAAGGTGAAATGGCTTGCGGTGAATTTGGATATGGAAAGATGGCCCTAGTTAAAGAAATCTCTAAAGAAATAAACTTTGTATTAAAACCTGGACCTTTGGTGGGAAGAAAGGCATTAGTTACCTCAGGACCAACTATTGAGTCGATTGATCCAATAAGATTTATATCAAACAGATCTTCCGGTAAACAGGGTCACGCTATAGCAAGAATGCTTGGGAATTATGGTGCGGAAACCACCCTTATCTCTGGTCCTGTAAATTTAGAAAATCCTACAAATGTTGAAGTTAAGAATGTCAACACAGCTGAAGAAATGTTTGCTGCTTGTAAAGAAAGTCTGCCTGTTGACATAGCTATATTTGCAGCTGCAGTTTCGGACTGGAGGGCTGAGTCTCTTGCAAATCAAAAAATAAAAAAGGAAGGATTGGAAGGCAAGCCCCTAAAAATCAACTTTACGGAGAACAATGATATTTTGAAAGAAATTAGCACTCTATCATCCAATAGACCAAAACTCGTAATAGGTTTCTCATTAGAGACTGAAAATCTAATAGCTTCTGCCAAAAATAAACTTGCTCAGAAATCATGTGACTGGATTATTGCGAATAATTATAACAATGGACAAGAGAGTGTCTTTAATAGTGAAATGAATAATGTTAAATTCGTCAATACTGATTCTGAAGAAGATTGGGGATTAATGACTAAAATCTCTGTTGCAGGAAAACTGTGTGACAAAATTTCAGGATTTTTTAAAAGTGCTGCTTAATATTTAATTATCTAACGCAAAAAAAATGAATAGCTCGTCAGATCTAGAAAGATATTCTCGCCATTTAATTTTAAAAGAAATTGGGGGTCCAGGCCTAAAAAAACTCAAGAATTCAAGCGTTTTAATTATAGGGCTTGGAGGATTAGGGGCACCATTGCTCCAGTATCTATGTACTTCCGGAATTGGTAGTATTGGTTTAGTCGATTTCGATAAAATTGAATTATCGAATCTTAATCGGCAAATTATTTACGGAACCTCCGATGTCGGAAAAAATAAAACTGACATTGCTAGAAAGATAGCGAAAAACTTAAACCCCTCTATAAATATAAATGTATATAATGAAAAAGTTACATCAACAAATATTAAAAAAATTATCAAAAATTATGACATTGTAGCCGACGGAACAGATAACCTTGAGACTAAATTAACAATTAATGATACTTGTCATCATCTTGAAAAACCTATGGTGATGTGCTCAGTTAGCGGATTCTTTGGCTATATTTCTACTTTCAAGTCTTACGAAAAGGACGAGAAAGGGTTAAAAAATCCTTCATATAGAAGCCTTATTAGAAATAAAATAGTCAACGAAGATGATTGTGAAACAAATGGTATCCTAGGATCCATTGCCGGTATAATGGGATCAATCCAAGCTACAGAAGTTATTAAGTTAATAACTGAAACTGGAGAAAACTTAGTTGGAAAACTGTTAATTTTAGATGGTCTAAACTTAGAATTCCAAATAATTAAGCTTAATCGGGATGATAGCTTTGATTTAAATTAAGAAAAATATTTTAATGACGAAAATAAATAATAAAAGATCACAAAAACTTTTTATAATTTTACTTCTGTTCCAACTTAATATCTATCACGATAGCTCTTATTCCCAAACAGTACAAACAAACTGGGGATCATTAAAGTATAAAAAAACTTATCTAAGAACAGGGCCTTCTAGGGAAAATAAAGTTTTATGGACATACAAAAAGAAAGGTCTGCCTTTGAGAATAATGAGAAAAAGAGGTGATTGGTATTACGTAGAAATGGCAGATAAAGAAAAAGGATGGGTCAACTCCAGTCAAGTCAGTACAAAAAGGACGATTATAGTAATTTCAGAAGATTTAATGCCACTTAGAGAAAATTCCTCTACTAACTCTAGAATTATTGCAAAAGTTGAAAACAATGCCATAGGGGATTTATTGAAATGCGAAAGAATCATTTGTGAGATAGATTTCTACGATGTTATAGGCTTTATGAAAAAAGAATTTTTATGGGGTGTTGACTAAAACCAATCAAATTAGATCAAAAAATGTCAAGATTCATTACCTTATTCCAAGCAGCAATAAAATCTGAAACGAACTTCTCCTTAGAATCTTCTTGTCCATAAACTTCAGCTATAGCTCGAAGCTGTGAGTTAGAACCAAAAACAAGATCAACCCTTGAAGCTGTCCAGACTTTCTTACCCGAAGAACGATTTCTTGCCTCATAATAATTACCACCGTTTGGCTTCCACTCTACATTCATATCAAGCAAATTGGTGAAGAAATCGTTTGTTAACTTACCTGGTGTATCTGTAAATACACCATGACCATCTGCACTAATCCCTAATGCTCTCATACCGCCCACAAGTACCGTCATCTCTGATGCTGTAAGTTCAAGTAGTTGTGCCTTGTCAAGAATCATTTCTTCTGGGTAAATGTTGGACTCAGTCTTTTGATAGTTGCGAAAACCATCAGCAACGGGCTCAAGAACAGCAAATGATTCTGCATCAGTTTGTTCTTCCGTCGCATCTCCACGGCCAGGAGTGAATGGAACACTTTCTCCAGATGCTTGTTCAATACCTACATTACCAGCAAGCACAATAACATC
>JAYYUG010000073.1:0-9787 GCA_036344135.1 Pseudomonadota bacterium
ATCCAAAATGATAAAACTTAATGTTGTTTTAGACGAACCATTACTTCTACAAACAATTAAGCGTTTATTGGGTTAAGGTTTAAAATATTGCATATCCACCATCGACTACAAACAGATCTCCTGAATGATAAGCTGAAGAATCTGATGCCAAATAGACTGCAATACCGGCAAAATCTTCTGGCTTTCCCCACCTTCGCATGGGCACTCTAGAGATTACTTTATCAGTAAATTTTTGGTTATTTTGATTAGGGATAGTCATATCTGTTGCGATCCAACCAGGAACAATGGTATTAGCTCTAATTCCGTATCTAGCATGTTCAACAGTAATTCCTTTTATCATTGCTCTTATTCCACCTTTAGAGGCCGCATAAGGCTGAGTCTTTGCAGCACCTTCAATGCCCGCAAGACTAGCAACCCCAATTACAGATCCTCCAGGGTCACCATTCTTTGCTCTTTCTACCATGTGTTTACAAGATTCTCTTAGGGTAAAAAAAACACCATCCAAATTAACGGATAAAACTTTTCTATAAACTTCAGTATTCATATCTTCAAAGGGGCCACCAAACGCATTCATACCAGCATTTGCAAAGACTGAGTCAATCCTTCCAAAATCATTGATAACTTCAATAGTCTTTTTTTTGACTTTATCCTCTTGAGATACATCAACTTCGTATGTTTCAACTTTTGTTCCGTATTGACTTAATAATTTTTTTGCCAATTCGTTTTTTTCTTTATTTCTTCCCCATATGGCTACTTTACAACCGCATGAAACTAAACCTTCTGCTATGCCAAGGCCTATTCCCCCATTACCACCTGTAATTAGTGATACCTTACCAGATAAATCAAATAATTTTTTTTTCACACTTGTAGCCTTCTCATTGTTGATGTTAATGCATATAAAATAATATGCGAAGAATTTATATAATCATATTCTTATTAATTTTTAGCAATAGTTTATTTGCGGAATTAAACTTTTCAAATTTGACAATTATTAACGATAAAGATGAAAAAATTATTTTTAGAGTTGAGGTAGTTGAATCTGAGGAGTTACAAAAAAAAGGCCTTATGTATAGGGATAAATTAGCTCCCCAAACAGGAATGTTATTTTTATTTAGAAATAAAAAAAGAGCATCTTTTTGGATGAAAAATACCAATATCCCTCTTGATATCATCTTTATAAAGCAATCAGGAATAATTGACTCAGTCAAGAAAAACACGATACCTTTGAGTTTAGAGAAAATTAAATCGGAATCAAAAGTAATTGCAGCGCTTGAAATACCGGCGGGTGAAACCGCATTATTCAATATTTCTAAAAATTCATTTGTAGATTTAAGTGGATTGGAAGATTAAATTATTTATATATTACTTTTAATATTTCATAGGATTTTCCACCACCAGGAGTATTAACTTCAACACTATCACCTATTGATTTTCCTATTAGAGACTTGGCTAAGGGTGAGAAAATTGATATTTTCCCTTCGGCAAAATTAGCTTCAACTTCACCAACAATCATATATTTTGATTCTTCTTCACTATCTTCGTCTACTATTAAGACTGTTGCGCCAAACTTTACATCTCTCCCTGAAAGTGTCGAAGGGTCAATTACTTCTGCTTTACTAAGTAAGTTTTCAAGTTCTAGGATTCTAGTTTCAATGTGACCTTGTTCTTCTTTAGCAGCATGATACTCAGCATTTTCTGATAAATCTCCATGAGCTCTTGCGTCCGCAATAGCGTTTATAACTTTGGGTCTTTGAATAGTTTTTAGATCTTTAAGCTCATTCTCTACTAGAGCTCTTCCTTTATTAGTAATCGGTATTTTTTGCATAATTAGAACCCTTAGAATGTTAACATAAATTTTATAACTTTTAACTCAATTTTTTACTTCGTATGATTGAATAGTCTCTACATTTATTTCTTGATTTTTAATCGCTTTTATTCCGGATACTGCTGCTTTTGCTCCTGAGACCGTAGTATAGTATGGTGTATTGCTTTCAAGAGACGATCTTCTTATAGATTTTGAATCTTTTATCGCTTGTGGAGTTTCAGTTGTATTAAACACTAATGAGACTTTCTTATTATTAATTTCGTCAACTATATGAGGGCTTCCCTGTAAAACTTTGTTTATAGTCTTCGTTTTTATCCCATTTTTATTTAGATATTCAGAAGTTCCTCTAGTTGCAAGCACTGAAAATCCCATGATTTTAAGTTCTTTAACAGGTCTAATTATTTTTTCCTTGTCAGTATCTTTAACAGAAACAAAGACTACTCCTTCCGTGGGTACAGTAGTGCCTCCCGCTATTTGACTTTTCGCAAAAGCCATACCAAATTCTCTGTCTATACCCATAACCTCCCCGGTTGATCTCATTTCAGGACCTAAAATTGTATCTACCCCAGGGAACCTTTTAAAAGGGAAGACAGCTTCTTTTATCGCTATATGATCTAACTTTCTTTCCTTTAAGTTTAAACTCTCCAAGGCTTTTCCTGACATAAGCTGAGTAGCTAATTTTGCTATAGGTATCCCTGAAACTTTTGCAACAAAAGGAACTGTTCTGCTAGCTCTTGGGTTTACTTCTAAAATGAAAACCTTTTCTTCTTTTACAGCAAATTGAACGTTCATCAATCCTTTGACTTTAAGAGATTTTGCTAAATTAATAATATTTTCTTTTAATTTTAATAGAGTTTCCTCTTTGAGAGAAAAGGGAGGCATTGAGCAAGCAGAATCTCCAGAGTGGACTCCCGCTTCTTCGATGTGTTCCAATATACCAGCTATATAGACATCTTTTCCATCAGATAGCGCATCTACATCAACCTCAATAGCATCCCTTAGGTATGAATCTATTAGAACTGGGCTAGACCCTGAAACTACTACGGCTTCCTTTATATATTTTTCAAGTTGATTTGGAGAATGGACTATTTCCATTGCCCTTCCTCCTAAAACATATGAAGGCCTTATCACAACTGGATACCCAACATTTTCGGCTATTTTTATAGCTTCACTTGAAGATCTGGCTATTCCATTATTTGGCTGAAGTATATTCAGCGAGCTTACTAACTCCTTAAATCTGTCTCGATCTTCGGCAAGATCAATAGCATCTTGGCTGGTTCCAAGGATTTTTACATTTATTTCATTAGTTTCAAATTCCTTAGCAAGTTTAAGGGGTGTTTGCCCTCCAAATTGCACTATTAAACCTAATAAGTTACCATTTGAAGATTCATTCTCAACAATTTCTAATACATCCTCTAGGGTTAAGGGTTCAAAATATAACCTATCTGAAGTATCATAATCGGTTGATACTGTCTCAGGATTACAGTTAATCATGATGCTTTCTAGGTTCAAATCTGAAAGTGCAAAAGCTGCGTGACAGCAACAATAATCGAACTCAATTCCTTGGCCAATTCTATTTGGACCACCGCCAAGAATAATTACCTTATCCTTTTTAGAGGGAGAAGATTCACAGAATTTTTTAGTAGAATACAAATTTTTTCCATAAGTTGAATACATATAATCCGTTTTTGTTTCAAATTCTGCTGCACAAGTATCTACTTTTTTGTAGACAGGCCTAACTCCAAGTTTATGTCTGATTTTTCTTACATTTTTTTCATTCAACCCACTAAGTTCTGATAAACGAGCATCAGAAAACCCTTGCGACTTTAACCATCTCATATTTACTTCATCTTTTGGTATTCCATCTTTTTTTACCAGTTCTTCACAGTTAATTATTTCATTGATTTGATCTATAAACCAAGGGTCATATTTAGTTATTGAGCATATCTCTTCAACTGAGAAATTATTTCGAAGAGCCTCACCTACTACAAGCAATCTTTCAGGTATATTTTGCGCTAATAGATTTTTTAAATCCTTTTTAGTCCATATTTTCTCATTATCTCTCTTTAAATTATTCAATCCGTTAAGACCATTTTCTAAAGACCTAAGACCTTTTTGAAAGGATTCTTTAAAATTGCTACCTATAGACATGATTTCTCCTACGGATTTCATAGAAGTGGTTAGCAGGGGCTTTGATCCAGGAAATTTTTCAAAAGCAAATCGTGGTATTTTAGTTACAACATAGTCTATTGATGGCTCAAAGGAGGCGGGGGTCGTTTTGGTTATATAATTTATGAGTTCGTCTAAATTATAACCAACAGCTAGAAGAGCAGCAATCTTAGCAATCGGAAATCCAGTTGCTTTTGAGGCCAGAGCTGAGGATCTTGAAACCCTAGGATTCATTTCTATAATAACTATTCTTCCATCTTTAGGGTTAATTGCGAATTGAACATTTGAACCGCCTGTATCTACGCCTATTTCCCTTAGAGTGCTGATTGAGGCGTTTCTTAACTCTTGATACTCCTTGTCAGTCAATGTTAAGGCTGGTGCAACAGTGATCGAATCTCCGGTATGGACACCCATTGGGTCAATATTTTCAATGGAGCATATTATTATACAATTATCAGATTTGTCCCTCACTACTTCCATCTCGAATTCTTTCCACCCAATTACAGATTCTTCTACCAAGACTTCACTATTTGGAGAAATTTTTAGCCCTTCCTCGACAATAGTTTCAAATTCATCATTATTTTTTGCAATGCCACCACCTGTTCCTCCGAGAGTAAAAGAAGGCCTTATAATTGCAGGCAACCCAATAATTTTTAATTGTTTTTTTGCTTCAGATACAGAATGCGCAATATAAGACTTCGGGGTTTCAAGCCCAATTGAATTCATTGCCTCTTTAAATTTTTCTCTATTTTCTGCTTTGGAGATAGCTTTTTCATTTGCTCCAATAAGCTCAACCTCATTTTCCCTTAGGAAGCCAGTTTCAGAAATTTCTAGCGCAACATTTAATGCTGTTTGACCACCCATAGTAGGCAATAGTGCATCAGGTTTTTCTTTTTCTATAATCTTCTTGATAACTTCAGCTGTAATTGGTTCTATATAGGTAGCATCAGCAATTTCTGGATCTGTCATAATTGTAGCAGGGTTAGAATTTATCAAAATAATCCTATATCCTTCACCTTTAAGAGCTTTACAGGCTTGGGTACCAGAATAATCAAACTCACAAGCTTGCCCAATAATAATTGGACCAGCACCAATAACTAAAATACTTTTAATATCATCTCGTCTAGGCATATTTGTTTCTCTCAACAAGATTTAGGAATTTATCAAATAAGTAGTATGAATCATTTGGGCCTGGCGAAGCCTCAGGATGATGTTGGACAGAAAATATAGGTTTGTTTGAAATTTTTATTCCACAATTACTATCATCAAAAAGACTCAAGTGGGTTTGAGTAATATTACGAGGTAAGGATTTATAATCTACAGCAAAACCATGATTCATTGATGTTATGGTTACTTTACCGCTTTCCATGTCTTTAACGGGATGATTTGCACCATGATGGCCTTGATGCATTTTATTAGTTTTACCACCAAGAGCCAAAGCTAATATTTGGTGACCTAGGCAAATACCGAAAGTAGGGATTTCTTGGTCTATTATCTCCTTTATTATTTTTATTGCATACGAACCTGTTGCTTCTGGATCGCCAGGACCATTAGATAAGAAAATTCCATCAGGTTTTAATTTTATTATTTCCTCATACGTATAATTACATGGCACTACTGTTATTTTATTAAATCTTGAAGATAAACACCTAAGTATATTTTTTTTAATACCATAATCTATTGCAACAATGTGTGATGAAGATTTTTTTATTTCTTTTTTTTTATATATGCCAACTTCAGGTTCTCTCCAAACGTATTTTTTCTTAGTTGATACTTTGATAGCTAGATCCTGACCAACTATTCCTCCCCATTTTTTAGATTCTTTCAAATATTTATCAAATTCTTTTACGCCAGATGGATTATTAACAATAGTTCCGTCAATTAATCCGTTCAGCCGAATATGGTTTGTTATTGCTCTAGTATCTACTCCTCCAATTGCCACTATTTTGTTTTCTTTTAACCACCTATTTAAATTTTTTTCTGATCTCCAACTAGATGGAGAAGTAATTCCAGATCCTAGTATAACTCCAGATAAGAAAGGTTTAGAAAGGCATTCATAATCAAGACGATTGACTCCCACATTTCCTATATGAGGAAAGGTGAAGGTTATTATTTGAGAACAATAAGATGGATCAGTCATAATTTCTTGGTAACCTGAAATAGCCGTATTAAAACAAACCTCTCCAGTGACCTGACCTACATAACCAAGCCCAAAACCTTCAAAAATACTTCCATCTTTTAATACTATTGCCCCAGTCGGATTCTGATTAATCCACTTAGACATATAAGACACTCAATAAAAAAAAAGAGTTATGATAATAGGTCTTAAAAAAAGTTTTATCTAACATATCTTGAGAAATTGTCACAATCTTTCTCCGGTTATTCAGATTCATCATAAAAACGAATCAATTTTATTAAACACAAATTGTCGGAATCTATAAATACTACATACCAACGTCAAGAAGAGTTTAAGATTAGATTAATTTTTTTAATACCTTTGAAGAATCTGTCGATCCAAAGTATCATTAGATAAGAGACTAATAAAAGAAAATGTTAGAAGATTTATTTAAAGAAGAACTCGTCAAATCAATGAAAGAAAGAGATACTCTTCGTGTATCAACTTTGAGAATGATTATTTCATCAATTAAAGATTTGGAGATTAGCAGGAGGTCTTCTAATAGTAATCAAATAAAAGATGAGGATATTATTCAAATACTTTCTAAAATGATCAAACAAAGAAGAGAAGCTGCATTAACGTATGAAAAGGGTGGAAGGAAAGATCTTCAGGATAAAGAAAATGAAGAAATTAAGATAATAGAAATATTTATGCCAAATCAATTGAGTGTTGAAGAAATACATGAAATTATTAATGATATATTAAATGAAAATGATTACAAAGAAATGAGAGATATGGGTTCGGCGATGTCAATTTTGAAGGAAAAGTTTTCAGGCAAAATGGATTTAGGTCTTGCCTCTAAAATAGTTAAAGAAAAATTAGAGGGATAGGGTATAATTCTAAAATGAAATTTTCTAAGTCTCTTCTTGCAGATATAAAAGACAAAATATTAATTTCCGACGTAGTAGGAAAAAAGATTAATCTTCAAAAAAAAGGAAAAGAATATTTGGGGCTTTCGCCTTTTCAAAATGAAAAGACACCTTCTTTTACAGTGAATGATGAAAAACAGTTTTATCATTGCTTTTCATCCAATAAACACGGTGATATCTTCACTTTTCTAGTAGAGGTGGAAGGTTTAAGTTTTCCAGAGGCAGTAGAACAGTTAGCAGAACTTGCTGGTGTAGAGTTGAGGTCCTTAACTAAGGCAGAAGAATACAAGATCAGTCTTAATAATCAATTAATCGATGCGGTTAATGTGGCTAAAGAATTTTTTATTTCAAACCTATCCCAAGGTAATAACTCAAAGGTAATAGAATATATTAATCAAAGAGATATCAGTAAAAATGCTGTAAAGATTCATGGACTTGGATATGCTATTGATAATTACTCAGGTCTTAAGGATTTCCTCAAAAGTAAAAATATTAGCGAAGAGATTATGGTCTCGTCAGGATTAGTTATAAAGAGTGAGAAAAAAGAATCTCAAACTTATGATAGGTACCGCAATAGGTTAATGTTCCCTATTTCAAATCCTATGGGCAAAACTGTAGGTTTTGGTGGAAGAGTTTTAGATTATAATAATCAACCAAAGTATATGAACTCACCTGAGACAAATATCTTTCATAAAGGTTCCCTATTATATAATTTTTCTAATGTTAAATCACAAATTAACAAAGGAGATGAGCTTTTAGTTGTAGAAGGTTATATGGACGTTGTTAGTTTGTTTTCTAGAGGTATTGAAAATGTTGTAGCTTCTTTAGGGACAGCTGTTACAGAAAACCAATTAGACCTACTTTGGAAAATTTCAGACAACCCTATATTTTGTTTTGATGGAGATGAGGCTGGAAAAAAAGCCTCTAAAAGAGTTTCTGATATTGCTTTAAGAAAAATTAAACCAGGTAAAACACTAAAATTTATTAACCTTGATAACGATTATGATCCTGATGATTATGTAAGATCTAAAGGTATTGATAGTTTTAAGGACCTCATAAATAACCCAACACCTATGAATAAAGAAATTTGGAACAATGTTATGGATAATTCGGATGTATCGACCCCAGAAGGAAAAGCTGGCTTCGAAACAGAGCTTAGAGAAATATTATCTAAAATCTCCGATAATGGCATAAGGAAACATTATGGCATTTTCTTCAAGGAATCTTTGGATCTCTTGTTTTCAAACCAACAACCTATGATTAGAAGAAGGGAACCTCCAATTTCGCGGATTGGCTCTAATTTCATAAAAAAAAGCACTATTTGGAAAGGAGCTAAATTACCCTCAGGTTTAGAGTCCTTAATCATTTCAGCCATATTGATTTTTCCTGAGATTATCATTAATCAATATGATGATTTAGAGTCGGCAATTATTGATCACAAAGGATTAAAAGAAATTCGTGATAAAATTGTTACCTTTTACAGCCGAGAAATTGAGATAGATACTGATAAATTGCGTAAGTTCATTTCTAAAGATTTAGCTAGTTTTTTAGATAATGAACTAAAATTTTCAAAGAATTACTGGTCTAAACAAGAAAATTCCAATATAGAAGTTATTTCAAATCTATGGCTTGAAATTTTACGCGATGATCAGCATATAAAAGGGCTAGAACAAGAATTACATTTGATGGACATGAATGTATCAGATGAGCAGGAAGAAGAAAGATTTGTAAGTCTTTTGGAACAAAAAGATATTAAAATTAAATCAATAGCTGAAAAATATGACGGATAATAAGAAAAAAAGAAAAAAAATTGAGCAAAACAGCTCAGACGGCCCTTTGCTAGACATGACTGATAATGCTGTTAAGCGAATGATTAAATCAGCAAAATCCGTTGGTTATGTAACTTATGAAGTTCTTAACAAAGTTTTGCCATCTGATGAATTTTCATCGGAGCAAATCGAGGATGTTACATCAATGCTTTCTGAGATGGGTATAAGTGTTGTTGAGCATGAGGAACAAGAAGAGACAAGCACTGAAGCTCCCACAAGTAAGAAAGCACCTGTAGAAAAAACTGAAAAAACTGATGATCCTGTAAGAATGTACTTAAGAGAAATGGGTTCTGTGGACTTGTTGTCAAGAGAAGGTGAAATAGCGATAGCAAAGCGTATAGAAGCAGGAAAAGAAGCAATGATTGAAGGTCTATGTGAAAGCCCATTAACATTTCAGGCGATTATAATTTGGAGAGATGAGCTTAATGAAGGTCAGATTCTACTTCGTGATATTATAGATTTGGATGCTTCTTATTCTGGACCGGAAATAAAAAATAATAAAATAGTTAGTAATGGCCAGGTAAAGAGTAAGTCAAAAGAAGATTCAAAAGAAGATTCTTCGAATGATTCAGAAGAAAATAATTATGATTATAATGATTATGACAATAATCTTTCTCTAGCAGCTATGGAAGCTGAGCTCAGACCGCAAGTTTTTGAAGTCTTTGACGAAATATCACGTAAATATAAGAAGTTAAGAACTCTTCAAGATAAAAGAAACAACTTGAAAAAGAAAAAGGAAGATCTAACACCAAGGCAATCTCATTCATATGAAGATTTGTCATTCGAATTAAAAAATCTAATGAAAAAACTTTCTTTGAATGTAAATAGGATTGAAGCTCTTCTAGATCATCTTTATGACATAAATAAAAGATTAGTAGATTTAGAAATTTCTTTATGGAAACTTGCAAATGATTCAGGC
>JAYYUG010000074.1:0-10004 GCA_036344135.1 Pseudomonadota bacterium
ATCTCTATTATGTTTATTTATCCAATTTTTAGAAATTTTATTCTTTTTCAACTAAACTATACCGTATCTAAGACTTTTAAGAATTTTATTTCCCTGGATGGTTCTTCATCATAAAGTTTTAAGAGACGGTCTTGATATTTTGATAACCGAAAAAAATAACTCTCCTCCTCTACCCACTCTACGGGACTACCATATGGGGATAAAAAATTTCCTTCTTTATCTTTTTTTAACTCTTCTTCACCATAATATGCCTCATCCATTATAGAGTACCAACCTGAGTATTGGCCTAAGTAAATGTCACCATTCTTCTCAATTAAAGACCATATTTCTTTAACGGATCTTTTGTGTCGTTCTTCAGTCGTTCGAATGAAATCATCGTTTGAACAATTAAAGGTTTTAGTAAGTTCAATAAATTTTAGAGATAGCTCATTTGATAGCTCCTGAGGAGTAATATTTTCCTCCCGAGCTTTCTGTTTAACCTTAAGGCCATGCTCATCAGTTCCTGTAAGAAAAAAAACATCTTCCCCCTTCAATCTATGAAATCTTGCTATTACATCTGCGGCTATCGCTTCATAAGTATGCCCAATATGGGGCGGCCCATTAGTATAAGAAATTGCAGTACTTATATAAAAATTTTTAGACATTATATTGATCATTTAGTTTAGGTGTTTTCTTTGGCTTTGAGTATAAGATTTAATATTATTTGTCTTTTGTCGGTATTAAAATGCTTTCCTTGTAAGATCAAATTCTGCAGTTCCTCTCTTAACAAAAAATAATTTAATAATTTTTTATTTTTAAAATTGATTATTTTTAAGGACTCCTCTTTAATTAAACACTCTAAATGAAATAAAATAAATTCAAAGAAATTCTTGATAAGATGATTGTTATTTTTAAGTATCTGTTCACAAAATTCATAAATATCGATATTGCCTGAATTAGAAAATAGATTCTTTGTTGTTTCATTAATACTTTTAATTTCCTTATCAAAAAACATCAATGCCCTACCCAGGCTACCTTGCGAAATTTTAACAACTTCTTTAATAGAATCTACTTCAATATCGGGCATTATCTTCTTCAGATAATCGAACAATAGATCTTCTTTTAATTTCTCAAATCTTAGCTCTAAACATCTAGAACGTATAGTAGGAATAAGAGATTTAGGAGATTGAGAGATAATAAGAAATATCGAATTATCAGGTGGTTCTTCTAAAACTTTTAAAATGGCATTAGCTGAATTTAGATTCATATCATCTAGTGAATCAATAATACAAATTTTATAATTGCTTATTGATGCAGTATAATTAAAAAAATTAATGCATTCGCGTACTTGATTAACATCAATTTTATTTTTTTTAGAATCCTTATCAATTTCAATTACGAATAGATCCGGATGACTTCTACTTTCAATCAATCTAGAATGCATATTGTTTCTATCAATCTTCGAGAAATTATTTTTCTTATTGTTAAAAAGATATCTAGCAAAATTATACGCGAAAGTTGCTTTACCTATTCCTTTATCGCCTGACAATAAATATGCATGGTGTAAACGGTTATTTTCTTCTGAGAGAACAAAAAAATCTACTAGTCGATGATTACCAATAAAATTATATGTTTCTCTTGGTGAAGGGTAATTTTCACTTTGTAAATCCATTAAGGAATATTGAACCTTTCTTTAGTCTTCGCGATAATTAATTTTGATATCTCATCAACTGAAAGACTTCCACTAATAATTTCGCATCTACTTGGAAACATGTCCGCTATCTTGAGATAAGCCTCTCTTAAATCTTTATGAAATTGAATATTAAAATTTTCAAATCTATCTTCTCCATCTTTTCTAAGCTTTGTCCTTTTTAAACCTTCTTTCGGATCTATATCGAGAATAAAGGTTAGAGAGGGCTCAAGGTCTCCGATTACAATCTTTTTTAAGGACTGCATTTTTTCAATACCAATTTTGTGTGCTATCCCTTGATATGCATAAGTTGAATCATAAAATCTATCACAAATAACAAACTTCCCTGAATCGATAGCAGGTAAAATAATTTCTTTCACATGTTCATATCTTGCAGCCCACATCAATAAAGCCTCTGAAAAAGGTTTCCATCTTTCGGGTTTTCCCTTTATCAAAATATCCCTCAAGATTTCGGCTGACGGAGTTCCTCCTGGTTCGCGCGTTTTTATTGCATTCAGATTATTTTCAATGAGATAATTGTATAGTTTTGTAGCTTGTGTAGACTTTCCTGAACCTTCGCCCCCTTCAAATGTTATAAAAAAATTATCCATCTCTAAAAATAAAATGTCTTATAGTGTCTATCACGTTAATAAAAGCGTTCTTTTTTTTGACCTCTTCTCCAGCAACCAACGGTACTTCTATAGTCTCAGAATTGGGATAGATTATATGTACCTCACCTAATTTATCGCCCTTATGAATTGGAGCAATAATGGGTTCCTTATATAGGTATTCCAATCTTATTCCTCTTCTTGCAGGAATATCAAGCAACAAATTAATATCTTCATTAACTATAAGAGAAACGGCCTCTTTCTTTCCTTTCCAAACTTTCGCTTTTTCAATTAACTGATCTTTTTTTAAGATCTGATAAGACTTGAAGCCTCTATAACTATAATTTAGTAATTTTAATATTTCAGATGTTCGCTCATCATTTGAATTTAAGCCGGAAACAAATGCTATAATTCTTCTATCATCTCTTTTGGAAGAAACTATGACGCCATAACCAGATTGCATAGTATGACCAGTTTTTAAACCATCAACACCTAAATCCATTCTTAAAAAATTGTTCCTGTTGTATTGAATAATATTGTTCCAAGTAAAAGATGTTTCAGAAAAATATTTATAAAATTGTGGAAAATCATCTAAAAGACGAGTGGCCAATAGAACCAAGTCCCTAGGGCTAGAAAAGTGGTTTTCATCGTGTAGTCCGGTTGAATTAGTAAAATTCGTATTTAGGAGACCCATATCTTTGGCTATTAAATTCATTTGCATAGCAAAATTTTCTTCGGAACCCGCTAAAGCTTCTGCAACAACTACACAAGCATCATTCCCTGATGAAACTATTATTCCTTTAATAAGATCCTTAACGGATACCATAGTTGAAAGCTCTGCATAAATTGTTGAACCTTCTCTTTGGTATGCATTCATAGACACAATGAATTTTTCATCCAAGCTGATAATACCTTCATCCAACGTTTCAAAAAGGACATACAAAGTCATCAACTTGGACATAGAGGCTGGATAAATTCTTAAATCTTCATTTTTTGCATACAATGTCTGACCAGTTGAGTGGTCAACTAAAAGAGCTGCCTCTGCTCTAGTTTCATAAGACCGAAGATGACTTAACTGTGAATCAAAAAACAATAGACAAATTACTATAAATAAAATTTTTCTCGTTAAGCTCATGTTATTTACAAATCTCCATAATCTAAAGTCAAAATCTTCGTATTTTTAATTCCTTTTTTTAAAACCTCGTTTTTGATTCTATTAACAAAAGTTATACTCTTATAGGGTCCTAAAATAATTTTATACAATGTTTTACCATTAACTTTATTTTTTTCTACAGCCAAACCTCCAAACCCTTCAAGCTTGTTCATAATGTTTTCGATATTTTTTTTATCCTGAAAACTTCCTATCAAAAGAGAATAGTTTTTATTACGCAATTTTTTTTGAGGTGAATAAGAACCACTCTTTTTTATCATCTTATTTTTTTTTGTTAATAGATTTCCGTATTTGTCATATACAGGTGCTTCTGAAAAATATCTGACCATAACTTTAGCTGTTCCTTTTTCTTTAAATCCTAATCTTTCTGCAGCCCGCATAGATACGTCAATAACCCTATTTTTTACAAACGGGCCACGATCATTAACTCTCAATATTACTGATTTATTGTTCTCTAAATTTGTTACTTTTACTTTTGTAGGTAATGGTAAAGTCTTGTGGGCAGCGGTCATACGATTCATATCGTAGCGCTCACCATTTGAAGTTAATTTTCCATGAAATTTCTTTCCATACCATGAGGCAACACCCATTTCTTCATAATTATAATCTTTTGTAGGAAAATATAAGGTATCTCCAATTTCATATGGATTACCGACCTTATAAACACCGCCATAATAAGGATTATCAATTTTTTGATTATAGAAACTTGTATTATTTTGTGAACAGCTAGTTAAAAATAAAACAGTAAGCACTAATAATTTATCAAAATTTATCATATTACATTCGAATTTTTATCAGGATTCGTTAATATGTTAGTATCAGTATTTTAGGAAATATTATGGGTGACAATTTTAAAATAATACCTACTAATGGGATAGAAATTAATACTCTGGTTGAGGGCGAAGGGGATCCTGTTATCTTTGTCCACGGATGGCCAGAAAGTTGGTACAGCTGGAGACATCAAGTTCAACCTTTTACAGAGACAGGACATAAAGTAATAATTCCAGATGTAAGGGGTTATGGAAAATCCTCCAAGCCTTACAATATAAGTTCTTATACAATGAAAGAGTTGACGGCAGATATTATTGGGCTACTTGACCATCTTGATGAACCAGAAGCCCATATAGTTGGGCATGACTGGGGGGCTCCCATCGCTTGGTATACAAGTCTCCTTTATCCAGAAAGAATTTTGTCTGTTTCAGGTTTGTCAGTACCCTTCACTTCTTCGAACGAAAACAAGCCAACAGATTTTTTTAAAAATATTTACAAGGATGATTTCTTTTACATGCTTTACTTTCAAAAAGAGGGAGTTGCAGAAAAAGAATTTGAAAAAGACTTAAGGTCAACATTAGAAATTTTATTTACTAACTCCGATTATAGAGGAATGAAAGAAAATATTGAAAATCCTACATCAAAATTGAAAGAATCTAGTTTTTTAGAAGGTTTATCAAAGCAAGAATCTTTGCCTTCTTGGTTAACAGATAAAGACTTAGAATACTATTTCAGTCAGTTTAATATGAGTGGGATGCGAGGCCCTTTAAATAGGTATCGTTGTATGGATATTGACTGGGCTGAGCTAAAGGAGATTTCAAAAAACAGAATACAAAAACCTGCATGTTTTATTACGGGTGAATTAGATCCGGTTAATTTTTTTGTTCGTGATGTTAACCTTTTGGATATGATTGAAGTTTATTACGATGATCTGCGGGTTAAAAAGATAATTGAAAAATGTGGACATTGGACTCAACAAGAAAAACCTGAAGAGGTAAATAAGATTTTATTGGACTTTTTAAAAGAAATATAAACACATATTCATAATTAAAATTATTTTTGCGGAGGGGTGGCCGAGTGGTTGAAGGCACTGGTCTTGAAAACCAGCAGACGGGCAACCGTCTCGGGGGTTCGAATCCCTCCCCCTCCGCCAAATTAAAGGTATTGTTGTGAAAAAAGATATAATTGAGATTGTTGAGGAATTATGTACCAAAGATGGTGAATATCCTGTCAAAGATACTAAAATTAAAGGATATAGTCACAAATGCTTTGACTGGGGACCTTCTAATCTTGGCGAGTATTTTTCTCTTGCATTAGAACATGAAGAAAAAGATATGCTGGTTTTTGAAGGAAAAAGATGGACCTACCGCAAGGCTTATCTTGAGGCCTCATCATTCGCAAACGCTTTAATTGATAGATATAAAATTCAAAAAAATGACAAAGTTGCTATAGCTTCAAGAAATTTTCCAGAATGGATGTTTAGTTTTATGGCAATAACTTCTATAGGAGCGGTAGCTGTCCCTCTTAATAGCTGGTGGACGTCCAAAGAATTAGAATATGGATTAAAAAATTGTGATGCAAAGCTAGTTATTGTTGACAAAGAAAGGTTAGAGAGAATTAATCCTTTTGCTAAAAAATTAAAATTAAACACAATTTTATTAAGAGCTAAAAATAACCCGAATGGAGATATATGGGAGAATCTATTAAACAAATATTCTGACTTGGAAATGCCTAAGATTAATGTTGATAAAGACCAAGATGCTACTATATTTTATACCTCTGGTTCAACTGGACACCCCAAAGGCGTATGTTCGTCTCATAGATCAATAATTTCAGCCCTACTTCAATGGATGGTAGTAGGAAGAGCAAGAACTATAAGAGATTCTATAGAAGAGGATGATTCTCAGCCCTCTTGTTTAATTACAGTCCCCCTATTTCATGTAACCGGTAGTCATGCTCAGTTTATGTTATCGTTTTTATCTGCTCGAAAAATGGTAATGATGTATAGGTGGGATCCTGAGGAAGCATTAAAAATAATCGAAGCAGAAAAGATAACTAGTTTAGGTGGCGTACCTACAATGACTCTCGAGGTAATGCGAAGTGAAAAAAGAAAAAACTATGATCTGTCTTCTTTAAAAGAACTTTCTGGAGGTGGAGCTGCTAGACCATCATCTCACGTTCAACAGTTACAAGATGAATTTCCGAATACTAACCCTGGACTTGGATACGGACTGACTGAAACTAACGCTGCTGGTGCGGTTATTTCTGGAGAAGAATATTTGTTGAGACCAGGGTCAACTGGAAAACCCACACCACCATTAACAGAGATAAAAATAGTAAAAGAGAACGGTCAGAAATGCTTAAAAGATGAGGTTGGGGAGGTTTATATAAAATCATCTACAAATTTTCGTTGTTATTGGAGAGATGAAAAGGCAACACGAGAAGCCTTCGATGAAGAATGGTTTAAAACTGGGGATTTAGGTTATCTTGATGAAGAAAGCTACCTTTTCATAGTTGATAGAGCTAAAGATATTGTTATTAGGGGCGGAGAAAATATTTCTTGCTTAGAAGTTGAAGACATCATTAATAGCCATCCCTCAATTATCGAAGCTAGTGTTTATGGAATCCCCGATGAAAGATTGGGAGAAGTCTTATGCTCTTCAATATCTTTGAAAAAGAATATAATCTTCGATCAAAAAGAATTTAAGAACTACCTCAAAAAATATCTAGCTGCTTTTAAGATACCTGAACATATAGACGAACACTATGAAATGCTTCCAAGAACTGCTTCAGGAAAAATTTACAAACTTAAACTTAGGGAAACAATGAAGGAATATTTAACGTAACTGGTTAAATATTTTGCCCGTAAGTTGAACTTGATGTATGTCTACTACTTATAATTTTTAATTTATAGGGAAAACTATGGTTTCAAATAGAAATTTTTATAATGAACTAGCTGTTGGTGCTCCTGCTCCAGAGAAAGAATTAGAAAACAACTTAGAAAGAGTAATTCATTTTTTTCCTCCTCATATAAAAAATATTATTGATAAGATTCCAGAAATTTCCAAAGAATCAGATGTTATTTTAGGGAATTTGGAAGACGGAATTTCTCCGAAAGATAAAATTAAAGCGAGAGAATCTTTAGCAAAAATAGGTCAGCATTTAGACTTAAGTGGAACTGGTTTGTGGACAAGGGTAAACTCCATTGATAGTCCGTGGTTTTTAGATGATATTTCATACCTCATTGAAAATCTTGGAAACAAACTAGATGTGATAATGCTTCCAATGATTAATGATGAAAATGAAATTCTTTTTGCGGATCGTTATATTGCGCTTAATGAGGCTAAATTTAATCTAACTAAACAAATTAAAATTCATATTATTCTTGAAACAGCTGAAGGCGTGATGAACGTAGAAAAGCTTGCTAGATCCAGCCCAAGATTGCATGGTTTTAGCCTTGGTCCTGCAGACTTAGCAGCATCAAGAGGGATGAAAACTATTAGAGTTGGCGGAGGACATCCAGATTATGGTGTTCATGGTGACAGAGCTATTAGCAATGAGAATAGAAATTTTTATCAACAAGATTTGTGGCATTATTCTTTGTCAAAAATGATAGATGCATGTGCTGCAAATGGAATTAAAGCTTTTTTTGGGCCTTTTGGAGATTTTGATGATCCAGAAGGTTGTGAATCTCAATTCAGAAATTCTTTTATTCTGGGCTGTTCTGGGGCTTGGTCTCTACATCCCTCACAAATTACAATAGCAAAAAGGGTATTTAGCCCAAGTAAAGAAGAAGTAGAAAAGGCTGTTAAAATAATTGAAGCCATGGGAGATGGGACAGGCGCTGTTAAAGTTGATGGAAAAATGCAAGATGATGCCACCGTTAAACAATCTATGATTTTAATTGATCTTGCAAAAAAAATAAAAGAAAAAGATCCTGAAATAGGAGAAGAATATAAAGTTTAATTTAATTCTTCTAAATCTTTAGGAAAAAAGCCCTTAATTTTGTCATATTTTTTGTTTTTTATTAAATTACACCAATCCGGGTTACTAATAAGGGCACGACCAACAGCTACAAAATCAAACTCATTCTTATCTAATCTTTCCAATAAGTTTGTTAAATCGGTATTCGAATCAGACCCTTTATTTCCTTGAAAGGTTTCTACAAATTCCAAATCTAATCCTACACTTCCTACTGTTATAGAAGGTTTATTAGATAATTTTCTTACCCACCCTGCTAAATTTAATTCAGAAAATTCGAATTCATGTTCCCAAAAACGTCTCTGTGAGCAATGAAAGGCATCTATACCGGCATCTACAAAAGTATCAAGAAATAATTTTAAAGAATCAGGATTCTCAGCCATCTTATGATCAAAATCCTGTTGTTTCCATTGTGAGAACCTTATTATTATAGGATAATCTTTACCTACTTCCTTTCTTGCTCTTTTTATAATTTCAGTCGCAAATTTTGTTCTTTCTTCTAAAGAAACTCCTCCCCATTCATCTTCTCTTATATTTGTTCCTAGCCAAAAAAATTGATCGAGAAGATAACCATGGGCGCCGTGTAATTCTACACCGTCAAATCCTGCTTCTCGAGATAGCACTATGCCCTTTACAAAAGCATTTATAGTTTCTTCGATTTCTGCTCTGGACATGGGGTCGCCTATAACTTTTCCGGGAGAAGAAAGACCGGAAGGACCATAAGAAGGAACATCAGGATTCCACGTCTCTTCGGCTCTCCTCATAGTTCCTTGGTGCCAAAGTTGAGGAAAAATTAATCCCTCTGAATCATGAACTTCTGCTACAACATTCTTCCAACCTTTTGTAACTGCATCGCCATAAAAACAGGGAACATTTTTGTCATTAGATGCATTAGGTGAATCTACTGTGGTTCCCTCTGTAATAATTAAACCTACACCACCCTCAACCCTTTTTTTATAATACTTTGCAACCTCCCTACTTGGAATACTGTTGGGTGATAATGAACGAGTCATTGGAGCCATAATTATGCGGTTTGGAATAACTAAGTTATTGATTATACTTTCTGAAAATAATTTTTCTAAAAGATGACCCATAACCTATTATTATTTAATTAGGGAATCGCGTGTTTTTATAAGAGTATTTTTAAACTCATCATAATTATATACAACAGGAAATTGAGAAAACTCTTCAATAACCTTAATAGGTGGACAAAATAAAATTCCTGCATCTGCCTCCATAAGCATACCCGTATCGTTATATGAATCTCCGGCAGCAATTACCTTGAAATTTAATTTTTTGAAAGCTGCTACCGCATTAGTTTTTGCATCTTTTTGCCTTAAGCAGTAGTCCATTATTTGATTTTTATCGTTTATAATTAATTCATGACAAAATAGAGTTGGGTAGTCGAGCTGTTTCATTAAGGGGCCTGCAAATTGATAAAAAGTATCAGAAAGTATTACCACCTGAAATTCGGTCTTTAACCAATTTAGAAACTCTTTAGCTCCTTCCAATGGAGTTAATGCCTTAATGACATTTTCAATATCTCGTAGCTTTAAATTATTTTCATTAAGAATCTTTAATCGACCTTTCATTAGCTCATCATAGTTCGGTATATCACGAGTTGTAAGCTTTAGTTTTTCTATTCCAGTTTTTTCTGCAAATGAAAACCATATTTCTGGTATCAAAACGCCCTCTAGGTCTAAAGCGACAAGCATGTGTATATTCCTTCTAATTTAGACTATTATTTATATTGTGTTTTCATAAATAGAATAGATTTATATAAATAATTTAAAAAGAACTTATA
>JAYYUG010000075.1:0-5368 GCA_036344135.1 Pseudomonadota bacterium
TTCCTCTCCCCAGTCTGACTATATCCGGATAACTTACCCAATAAGGAGAAGGAATTAGCACTTCATCTCCGTCATTTAAAGTTGCAAGCATAGCATTATAAATTATTGCTTTACCCCCAGGCGCTACAGAAATATTTTCCTTTTTATACTCAAGACTATTATCACGAGAAAATTTGTTAACTATTGCCTCTTTTAGTTCATCTATTCCATCAACCGAGGTATATTTAGTTTCGCCATTTTGTATTGCTTTAATCGCCGCCTCCTTGATATGGGTAGGCGTATCAAAGTCAGGCTCACCAGCGCTTAAACTGATAATATCCTTTCCTTTTCCCTTTAATTCTCTAGCTAATTGGGTCATTAACATAGTCGCAGAAGGTGGAATATTTTGAAGATTATTAGATAGTTTTATTGACATTTTAATCACCAAACAACAAAAGTGGCACAAAATATGACGAATATCGTAAATATGCAATAAACATTCGATCTTTATGATCATTATAACGCATGTTACGATCTTTGCTAATAAGGGATATGTTTATTTTATGAACCAAGAATATAAAAAAGAACTTGGCGCCGTAGAAACGGTAAAAAGAATCTGGAGAAATTATGCATCTGGATTATCGGGATTTCTTTATCTTGCTCTTTTTTGCAATGCGATTGTTGCTATCAGCACGCCAGCATTACCCGAATTAATTAGGAGAGTGATAGATGATATCTTTATTGGAAAAGATCAAAACATGCTTGTAATTTTACCAATTGTTGCAGTTATAATTATGTTAATTAGGGCTATTGGTACTTATGGAGCAAATGTTTCTATTAATGTTATAGGGCAAAGGTTAGTAGGGTCATTACAAGAGGATTTGTACAATTCACTTTTGAAGGCGGATCTCGCCTACATTAATTCAATTCATTCTGCGAGATTCATTTCTAATTTTACTGCAGACTCTACAAAATTAAGAGAAACAATGTCTTCGGTTGTTGTAAATTTATCGAGAAATATTCTAATGGTTTTAGGTCTTATGGGGTATTTATTCTGGGTAGAACCCAACCTAGCTGTAATTTTTATCTTAGTCCTGCCTCCTGCAGCAATTGGACTTAGAATATTGGGACGGAAACTGAGGAAAGCTATCAGACTAAGTTTGGAGGAGATTGGAACTCTTTCGGCATTGGTATCTGAAACCTTAAGAGGAATGAGAATTATAAAGGCATATAGAAAAGAAAATGTTTATTCTGAAAAGGCAATAAAAATTATCAAAAAGGTTGTTTCTTTGTCTATGAAGGGTGTAAGAGCCCGATCAGCATCAGCTCCAATTATGGAAATGGTAACGGGTTTTGCGATAGCTGGAATTATTTATTATGCTGGCAATAAATCGATGGATGGAAGTATGAGTGTCGGAAGTTTTATGGCCTTTACGACCGCTGCTGGTTTGTTATACGATCCTCTAAAGGCAGTAGCTAACCTACAAGCTATGCTTCAAGAAGGAGTTGCTGCTTCTCAAAGATTATTTCCTATATTAGATAATAATCCAACCATAGTTAATAATACCAAAACGAAGGAGATTGTTGATTCTAGAGGAGAGCTAGAATTTAAGAATGTGTCTTTTTCCTACCCTAATACACACCAATATGTATTGAAAAATATTTCTTTAAGGATAATGCCCGGAGAAACAGTCGCCTTAGTAGGCCCATCTGGCGCAGGGAAATCTACTCTTTTAAATTTAGTGCCGAGATTTTACGATTCAACAGAGGGTACGGTAAAAATTGATCAGATTGATGTAAAAGATCTTTCTCTAGAATCAGTACGTGATTCTTCATCATTAGTTACTCAAGATGCTCTAATTTTTGACACATCAGTAAGAGAAAATATTATGTTTGGAGCAAAAGGTGTTGATGAAGATGTGTTTATGTCAGCATGCAAAGAAGCTTTGGTTGATGAATTTGTGAAAGAATTCCCTGATGGATATGAAGCCGTAGTAGGAGAAGGAGGCGTCAAAATTTCTGGAGGGCAAAGACAAAGAATTGCGATAGCAAGAGCTATGATAAAGAATTCCCCAATATTGTTACTAGATGAAGCAACCTCATCATTAGATAGCGAATCAGAACAAAAGGTTCAAATCGCTCTTCAAGCATTACTTAAAGAAAAAAGTGCTCTTATAATTGCCCATCGTCTTTCTACCGTGAGAGATGCTGACATGATATATGTATTTGACAAAGGGCAGATCGTTGAAAAGGGAAAGCATGAACAATTATTAGATAACAAGGGGCTTTATTCTCTTTTGTTTAAGACTCAGTTTCCGGAGGATACTATTGAATAAAAGATTAAGGATTTATTTATTATCAAATGCCTTTTCAATTTTTATTAGACTTGTCCATTTTACAAATAGATGGGAACATTTTAATTATGAGCTTCCTAAGAAATATTGGTTGAATAACAAACCTTTTATTTGGGTTCATTGGCACGGTCAAAGTTTGATGCTACCAAAATCTTGGGATCATTCTTCCCAAAAACTTTTTGCTTTGGTTTCTAAACATGGTGATGGAGAATTAATAGCTAATACTCTAAGCCGACTTCAAGTTAAATTAATTAGAGGAGCAGGAAACCCTGATAAACTAGGGATTAAAGAAAAAGGTGGTAAGGCCGCACTGAGATCCATGATTAAAACCTTGAAAGGTGGAAACTCTGTGTCATTTACTGCCGATCAGCCCCCGGGTCCTGGTAGGTTAGCAGGTAATGGAGCAATTATCTTAGCTAAACTATCTGGATGTCCAATTATACCTATTGCAGCTACTACTTCAAATCGATACGAATTCACAAGTTGGGATAAATTTACTATGCATTTACCTTTTGGAAAAGGAGCAGTTATTTGGGGAGATCCTATTTTTGTGCCGAGCAATGCTACAAAGGAAGAAGTAGAAAATAAAAGAAATTTACTGGAGAATTCACTTAACGAGCTAACAATAAAAGCTAACAAAGTTGTAGAAAAAAAATAAGATGCCGTTCTCAATTAAAATTTATCGTTTCATTTCTATCTTAATCGTTCCCTTTACGAATTTGTTCCTATTTTTCCGAGTTTTAAGAAATAAAGAGGATAAATCACGTAAAAAAGAAAGACTTGGGATTTCAAAAATACAAAACAATACTAATGAAATTATTTGGTTTCATGCTGCAAGCGTTGGGGAGACGTTATCAATATTGCCAATCGTAAAGATTTTAAGTGAAAGTGAAAGTAACATCCTAATTACAACTGTCACTCAAACTTCATCTTCAATAATTTCAAAAAGATTTCCTAAAAGCGTAGTTCATCAATATGTTCCATTTGATAGTCCTTTATATATCAAAAGATTCCTCTCAAATTGGGATCCTAAAATTGCTATTTTTATTGAATCCGAAATTTGGCCAAACTTAATAATAGAAACTAAGAAAAACAAAACCGCTATCATTCTTGCTAATGCAAGAATTACAAAGAAATCATTTGGAGGTTGGTCAAGATTCCCAGCTTCTATCAAGTATTTATTATCTTTATTTGATACAACAATTGCACAAGACAGAAAAACTTTAGAAAGATTAATCGAACTTGGGTCTGAAAAAGTTAAGGTTTTTGGTAATTTAAAAAATGATTCTGAAAAATTACCTTTTGATTCAAATAAACTAAAGTCTTTAAGGGAATCTATAGGCAGTAAAGACATTTTATTGGCTAGCTCAACCCATAAGGGAGAAGAAGAAATTATTTTTTCAGCTTATAAGGAACTTAACAATCCTGAAAGGGATTCATTACTTGTTATTGCTCCAAGACACCCAGAAAGAGGAAAGGAAATAGCTAAAACAGCAGATAATTTTGGCTTTAATGAAGGCGATATAGTGTTTAGGTCAGAAGGAAAGTTACCCAGAGATAATACCAAACTATATATATACGATACGCTTGGAGAGTTAGGTGAAATATATGAAATAAGTGAATATGTAATTATGGGAGGTTCGTTTGTCAACAAAGGTGGTCATAACCCGATAGAACCTGCAAAATTTAGAACAGCAATATTTTCGGGATCACATTATTTCAATTTTGAAAACGAATACGAAGGTTTAATTGAATCCAAAGCAGCAAAAATTTTTAAGGATAAAATTAATATAGATATGTTAAAAAATAAAAGTGAGATCCATAAAATGGCATTAAATGCCGAAAATTATAGTATATCTTTAGGAGGGGTATCTGATCTAATAATAAAAGAGATAAAGATGCTTATGAATAAAAATGCGTAGCCCAAAGTTTTGGTGGAAAAGAACTAACAAATTTACTTCTTTGTTAAACTTTATTCCTAATACAATCGTTAATTTAAAAAATTTGTTTATTAATCCATATAGACCCAATCTCAAAGTTCTGTGTGTTGGAAACTTCACTATAGGTGGAGCCGGAAAAACACCCATGGTCAGACTCTTACGAAAGATATTGGAGAGAGAAGGTATTAGTTGCGCTGTTTTGTTGAGGGGATACAAGGGATCAAAGGTTGGTCCATTGAAGGTTGATATAAAGATACATTCTTATAAAGAAGTTGGGGACGAAGCTTTGCTTCATTCTAAAGATGGATTAACAATTGTCTCAAAAAATAGAGTGAAAGGAAGTCAATATGCCGAAGATCTGGGTGTAGATGTATTAATTCTCGATGATGGATTTCAAAACCCTTCGATTATAAAAGACTGTAATTTATTAGTTGTTTCATCGACACAAGGGGTAGGTAATAGTTTGACATTTCCCTTTGGGCCGTTAAGAGAGTCGCTGGAAATTACTAACGATAAAGTCGATATACTTGTTAAGGCCAAATTTTCAGAAGCTAGTCATTTTTCTTTTGATATAATAAATAAGTATTTTAACAACATATTTGATGCAGATTTCGTAACAGTTATTGATTCTAATTTGACAGATCAAGTAGTTCTTTTCGCGGGCATAGGGGACCCTCAAAAACTTATCGATAGTGTTAAGAGTAAGTGTAAAAAACTTCATGTTTTTATTAAAGATGATCACGAACCGATTAACGAAAGAACAGCAAAAGATATTCTGAAGACAGCTTCTGAAAACAATGCTGATATTCTTACAACAGAAAAAGATATAATGAGGTTGTTACATTCGGAAGATGGGTCATACGGCAAAGAATTACTATTAAAATCCAAAATGATAAAACTTAATGTTGTTTTAGACGAACCATTCCTTTTACAAAAAATTAAGCGTTTATTGGTCTAAGGTTTAAAATATCGCGTATCCACCATCGACTACAAACAGATCTCCAGAATGGTACGCTGAAGAATCTGATGCCAAATAGACAGCAATACCGGCAAAATCTTCTGGCTTTCCCCACCTTCGCATGGGCACTCTAGAGA
>JAYYUG010000076.1:0-17176 GCA_036344135.1 Pseudomonadota bacterium
ATATTAACTATTCTCGTCCCTATTAATTTTTTTGGTATTATGGATATTGGACGCCAAATATTACCCTTAATATCAAAGATCTCTGAAACAGGGCTTCCTTCTACAATACTTTTTCCTCCTATCAAAATGATGTTATTATCTATTACTGTTGCTACTGTGCCACTCTTAGCTTGAGGCATAGGGATACCCTCTTCCCATTTAGAATTCGCTGGAAATGAAGAAATTAATAGAAGAAATATTAAATATCTTAAACCAATAGCCATGTAGCCAATCCTAAGAAAGAGAAAAACCCAACTACATCTGTAACAGTTGTTAGAAAAACGCTTGAAGCCAAGGCTGGATCAACTCCAATTTTATAAAAACCTAAAGGTATTAGGATCCCAGATAAACCTGCAACAAGCATATTAAGTGTCATAGCTATTGCTAGTACAATACCCAAAGGAATATTTTCAAACCAAATAGAACATAAAATACCAACTATAATTGCAAAAAATACACCATTATAAAAACTTACTAAAATTTCTTTGTTGATTATTCTTCTATAGTTAAGGGGCACTAATTCTCTTGTAGAAATAGATCTCACTGCAATTGTAAGAGTCTGGGTTCCAGCATTGCCCCCCATTGAGGCAACAATTGGCATCAATATTGCTAATGCTACCATCTCTTCAATAGTGCCATCAAACAAGGCTATAACTGTTGAAGCAATAATAGCTGTAAATAAGTTTATAAGTAACCAAGTAAATCTTCCTCTAGACACCCTTAGAGCGCTATCGGTTATGTTTTCATCGCCGACACCACCAAGAAACTTGATATCCTCCCCTGCTTCCTCTTGAATTACGTCAACAATATCATCAGCAGTTATAACACCTATTAACCTACCCCCTTCATCAATGACCGGAGCAGACACCAAATCAAATCTTTCAAATTGATGGGCGACAAGTTCTTTATCCATTTCCGCAGGAATAGCAACTAAATGATCCGATCTTAAATTCTCTAATTTATTAGTTCTTTCTGAACGAAGAATATTTGATAAAGACAAAGCTGCAATTGGTTTAAAGGTTGGACCAACTATATAAATCTCATAAAATTCATTAGGTAAATTCTTTTCATCCCTTAAAAAATCTATAGTCCTGCCTACATCCCAATCAGGTGGAGTAGCTACGAAATCAAGAGACATTAATCTTCCAGCACTATCATCAGGATAATTCAAGGATAGCTGAAGTTCTTCACGGTCACTTTTTGAAATTTTATTTAAAATAATGTTTTTGTCATCTTCTTTAAGGTCTTCAATGACATGAACAGCGTCATCGGTTTCTAATTTAGGGAGAATTTCTGCTATAAAATTATGACCAAGAAAATTTATTACCTCCTCTCTAGCCCCCTCTTCTAAATCAGATAAAATTTCCGGATCAAAATGATCTTTAATAACATTTAAAAAAGATTTTCTTTCTGAAGTTCTAAGTAACTGGATAATATCAGCAATATCAGCCGGAGGTAGCTCCTCTATAATTTTAATGACACTAGTTCTATTATTGGTATCTACTGAATTCATAATTTCGGAAATTAACGAAGGATCAAATTGATTCTGTGTCTTTCTTATGTTCGTCACATCTTTGTTCATTATAACTTCCTACAAGATTTTGGTGCGGCCGAGAAGACTCGAACTTCCACGGGTTTTACCCCACAGCGACCTCAACGCTGCGCGTCTACCAGTTCCGCCACGGCCGCGAATCATTTCCTTAAATATAACCCTACTTAATAATGAATTGTAATATAATTGACTACAATTTAAATTAACATTGAGATGACAAGAGACAGAATTGAATATTTTATTGAGAAACAGTCCATAAGTTACCCCTTTGCCATAAAATTTATGGAAAGTAAGGTAGAAAAAATAAAATCAGGTTTATCTAAAGAATTTGTATGGTTTTTAGAGCATAATGAAATATATACTGCTGGAACTAGCGCTAGAAATGAAGATCTTTTAGATTCTAAAAAATTCCCCATCTACCAAACAAATAGAGGGGGTCAATATACTTATCACGGTCCGGGCCAAAGAATAATTTACCTTATGTTAGATTTGAAACGAAGAGGATACAATATCAGAAAATTTATAAATCAATTGGAATCTTGGATTATCAAATCTCTGAAAACTATTGATATTGAATCTCATACCAATCAAGATAAAATAGGAATCTGGGTTGCCAAAAAAATTGGGCATAAGCTGTTAGAAGAAAAAATTGCTTCAATAGGCTTAAGAGTAAGAAAAGGAATAACATTCCACGGAATTAGCTTAAATGTTAATCCTAATCTAGAAAATTATAAAGGTATAAAACCTTGTGGCTATAGCTCTGAAGAAACCACTAGTATAGAAGATATAGGAATAAAGATATCCCAAAAAGAACTAGATGAAGCACTTATTAAAAATTTCGAAAAAGTATTTAAAGCGGAATTATTACTTACTCAAACTCTATCATAATTTGATCTGATGCAAGGCTATCTCCCTCAGCGCAATACACCTTCTTTATTTTTCCTGATATATCAGATTTAATTATATTCTCCATTTTCATAGCCTCCACTGTAAAAAGCGTGTCTCCCATCTCTATTTCTTGACCCTCTGAAATATTGACAGAAACAACAAGGCCGGGCATAGGACATTTAATTATCTTTTCGTCGAACTTTTTTTCTTTCTCAATCATGTGCTTAGAAAGATCAAAAGCCTGCTTTGTAAATATAGAAATTTTATCGGAAAATCCAAGACCTTCAATAAGATAACCCAAGATAATTTTTTCAACCTTAAAACTATAAAGATCATTATCGATAGAAATATCGATTAATTTATCTCCTGGACACCATTTAGATTCTAGAGAAATAACACTATCTTCATATTCTATTATTACGTTTTCAAGCCTATCATATGTTCTTAATTCGTAAATATAAGAGCCAACCTTAGTAACCAATGATTTTTCGTAAAAAATATTAGAGGATCTTTTTTTTATTAAACGTGACTGCTCTTTAACATATAAGTAAACGGCGACAAGTGAGTACAAAAATGCATCTTCATTATTATCAATTTTTGATGAAAAACCTTCTGGGTAAGATTCATCAATAAAATCCGTATTAATATCTCCCGAAATGAATCTTTTATTTCTTACAATAGAGGTTAGAAAATTAACATTATTTTCAATCCCTTTAATGACATAATTATCTAAGGCTTTTTGCATTCTTACAGTTGCTTCTTCTCTATCTACGCCATAGGTACACAATTTTGAGATCATTGGGTCGTAGTAAATTGATATTTCATCTCCCTCCTGAACACCTGTATCATTTCTTATACCCTCAATCTCTCCAGAGGAGGTATTTGGAGGAATATAAACCTTTAATCTCCCTGTAGAAGGCATGAAATTCCTTTCAGGATCTTCAGCATAAATTCTTGCTTCAATTGCCCATCCATTAAATTGAATATCTTCTTGTTTGATTCTTAGTTCTTCACCAGAAGCGATCCTTATCATCTCCTCAACAAGATCGAGATTAGTTACCAATTCAGTTACAGGGTGTTCTACTTGAAGGCGTGTATTCATCTCTAAGAAGTAAAAATCTTTATTTTGATCAACAATAAACTCTACTGTACCTGCGCTTGCATATCCTACAGTTTCTGACAGCTTCTTGGCTTGCTCGCCCATCTCATTTCTTAAATATTCATCTACAAAGCTACTGGGCGACTCTTCAATAATCTTTTGATTACGCCTTTGAATAGAACATTCTCTTTCTCCGAGATGAATAACGTTTCCGTATGTGTCAGCTAATATCTGTATCTCTATGTGACGAGGCTTTTCTATATACTTTTCTATAAAAATTCTATCATCACCAAAACTTGACTTAGCTTCATTTATTGATGAATTAAATGCATCTTCAATATCTGCCTCACTTTTAGCAATCCTCATACCTTTCCCCCCGCCTCCTGCAGATGCCTTAACCATTACTGGAAAACCTACTTCTTTGGCTATTTTTTTAGCATCTTTGAAATTATTTATTATGTCTTTAGATCCAGGTATAGTATTTATTCCAGAATCTTCAGCAAAGATTTTGGATTCTATTTTATCACCCATAATTCTAATAGCCTCTGAAGGGGGACCTATAAAAGTTAATCCTTCTCTTTCTATTTGATTCACGAAAGAATAGTTTTCTGAGAGAAAACCATAACCTGGATGTATGGCTTCTGCGCCTGATTTTAAACACACCTCAATAATTTTTTCTAAAGATAAATACGATTCAGTTGCAACCGATGGTCCAATAAAAAAAGATTCATCAGCATTTCTTACGTGAAGGGAATCTTTATCAGCATCAGAAAATACCGCTACAGAAGAAATATTTAATTTTTTGCAAGTCTGAATGATTCTATTAGCAATCTCACCACGATTAGCAATTAAAATTTTCTTAAACATCAATAACTCACAACGGAAGGTTGTCGTGCTTTTTCCATGGGTTGGACAATTTTTTATTTCTTAATAATTTCAGAGCTTTTCCTATTCTGGGCCTTATATTTCTTGGCATGATGACATCATCGATATAACCTCGTTCTGCCGCAACAAAAGGATTTAGTAACCTATCTTCATAAAATTCAGTGTGTTTTTGTATCTTTTTTGTATCCTTAATATCATTTCTGTAAAGTATCTCAACCGCTCCCTTTGCTCCCATAACCGCAATCTCAGCGCTCGGTAAAGCATAATTAATATCCCCTCTTAGATGTTTAGGAGCCATGACGCAATATGCACCTCCATAAGCTTTTCTGGTAATTACTGTAACCTTAGGTACAGTCGCTTCTGCATACGCATATAAAAGTTTGGCTCCATTTTTTATTAAGCCTCCGTATTCTTGATCAGTTCCAGGAAGGAAACCAGGAACATCAACAAAAGTAACCAAAGGTATAGAAAAAGCATCACAAAACCTTACAAATCTAGCCCCTTTCCTGCTCGCATCCGAATCTAAAACCCCAGCAAGAAATAAAGGCTGATTACCTATTAAACCAACAGTATGTCCATCAACCCTTCCAAAACCAATAACAATATTCTGAGCAAAGTTTTCTTGAATCTCAAAGAAATCACCTTCATCTATAACTTTAGTAATTAACTCCTTAATATCGTATGGTGAATTTGAGCTTGCTGGAATTAAAGTATCTAGACTAGGTTCTGATCTTTTAATGCTATCACTTGTTTCACGAGTTGAGCCCTTTGAAATATTACTAGAAGGTAGGAAATCAATAAATCTACGCATTTCAGAAATCATTTCTATATCATTATCGTAAGCACCATCAGCTACAGAAGATTTCGTAGTATGAACCTCAGCCCCACCCAATTGATCCGCTGTAACTTCTTCATTAGTAACAGTCTTAACAACATCTGGTCCGGTTACAAACATATAAGAGGTATCTCTTACCATAAATATAAAATCTGTTAATGCAGGAGAATATACGTCTCCTCCCGCACAAGGCCCCATTATTAAAGAAATTTGTGGTATTACGCCTGAAGCAAGAACATTTCGTTGAAAAACTTCTGCATAACCTCCAAGAGCATCAATCCCTTCTTGAATCCTTGCACCTCCAGCATCTAACACTCCAATTAAAGGTGCATTGTTCTTAACTGCCATATCTTGTATTTTATTAATTTTTTTGGAGTGTGCTAAAGATAAGGATCCACCGAAAACTGTAAAATCTTTGACATATAAAAATACGGTCCTTCCATTTATCTCACCGGAACCAATTACAACCCCATCGCCTGGAATTTTATTTTTCTCCATTCCAAACTCATGACTGTCGTGTTCGACAAACATGTCATATTCTTCAAACGATTCTTCATCTAAAAGAAGGCTTATTCTTTCCCTAGCTGTTAATTTTCCTTTAGAATGTTGAGATTCTATTCTTTTTTGACCGCCGCCAAGTTTTGCTTTTTCTCTCCTATCTTCTAATTCCTTTAAAATATCTTCCATGCTAACTTTCTAAAATAAATTATTTAAATCCACTAAAATCTGATTTCATAGGTAGGTTATACTTTTCCCATGTCTTGACCATATGAATAGGTAAGGAAGCTTCAAAAAAAAACTTTTTCCCATCAAGATCGCTAAATTCAATACTTCTACTATGTAGATGCAAACCATTATTGCTTTCTTTGAAGAGATTGTCATATTTTTTATCACCTAAAATTGGGGCACCCATTGATTTAGAATGAATCCTAATTTGATGATTTCTTCCGGTTATAGGACGAAAAATTATCCAGTTTAATTTATTATTTATTTTCATATATTTATGATAATAAGTTAAAGAGCTGTAAAGCTTTTTACTATTTCTTCCTCTTATATCAATATTAATAATCCCATTTTTTTTATGGAAATTTCCATTTGTTATAGCCCAATAATGTTTGGTTATCTTTTTCATCTTAAAGGCATAAGTTAGATAATTTGCTGTCTTTCGATTTTTAGCCACAAGTAAGACACCCGATGTTTCTTTGTCTAATCTATGGACTAATCTTGGTTGTATACTTTTGTAAGATGACTTAAGAATTCCATCCAAGTGCTTATGGATTTTTGTTCCTCCCTGCACAGCTATATTTGGAGGTTTGTTTATAGCTAAAAAATTCTTATCCTCATAAATTATATATTTCTTTATTTGTTCTTTTGCTGAAGATTGGTAAGAGAATTTTTCGATAACTTTATATTCTTCAAGAAAAGGAGGAACCCTTATTAAGGCTCCAATCTCCAATTTAAAATTCGACTTTATTCTTTTGCTATCTACCCTAATCTGTCCTGTTCTTAGTATTTTTTCTAAATTATTATGAGATAGTTTTGGAAAATGTATTTTTATCCATCTATCAATTCGAACTCCTGAAAGATCTTCTTCAACTTTATAGAGGTTTTTATCTTTCATGAATTCAAGAATTTGATAAAAAGAAAACCGGCGAGAAGAAAGAGAATAGATATAAACACAGAAGAAAGTATGTATAAAATTGATAACAAATAATCTCTATTAAAAAGCATATTTATTACATCTAAAGAAAAAGCTGAGAAAGTTGTATATCCACCAAGTAAACCTACGGATAGAAATAATTTAAATTCTTCAGAAAGAAAATCTTTAGAAATAAAAAAAACAATACCCATTAAAAAGGAGCCTGTAATATTTACAAAGAGTGTTCCCCATGGGAAGGTAGTTAGAGAGAAAGATGAAAATAAGATACCAATAGAATAACGAAAAACGGACCCCAATGCACCCCCAATAGCAACCAAAATAAAAGACAACGATTTCTCCTGTTTTAATAATACGATATTAAAATAAAGGATGGCATAATAAAGAAGTATTTAAAAAATAAAATGTGAACATATGGAAGCAACTAAAAGAATAAACGAAACGACTGTTACATGGTTAAAGTATGTTGGAGAGTTTAATTTTAATTCTCCAAAAATTTCTAATATCAAATTAGTTCACGAAAAAAATATTGATTTAATCGATTATAAGAATATTTATCATAACGTAGGTAGAAAATACGGATGGGTAAGTAGATTAAATATTAAAGATAATGAACTACTACAGATTATAAAAAGTAATGGAGTTGAGATTTTTTTTCTCAAAAAATATAATAAAAATATAGGATTTCTTGAATTGGACTATAGGGATAACATCGAAATGAGAATTGTACACTTAGGATTAATAGAAAAATATATTGGTCAAGGGTTAGGAAAATTTCTTCTTCACACCGCTTTAAAGTTTGCTAAAAATATTGAAATAAACTCAGTAGTTCTCCAAACAAATACACTTGACCATCCAAGAGCACTTGCTTTTTATCAACACAATGGATTTGTTCCTTTTGCAAGAAGAAATGCAAAAATTATTAAGGCAATCTAAATGCGAATTATATTTATTTTCTTATTTTTTATTTTTATGCCATTTGATCTTAAATCTGAGAAATTAAATATATATGTAACTGAAAGTTTCTTTGAAGCCTCAGAGTCATTGCTTAAAGCTTGGAAAAAAGATTCACAAACAGATTTTAATCTTCAACTTATCAAGCCAAATACCTTTAAAGAAAAAATTAATAATTTCACATCTATTGATCTAATGATTTTGGAAGATACAAGACGAATTAAATGGATAGAAGAAAAGAAACCTGAAGTAATGAACAACCCTATTGCAAAAAACTCCTTAGTATTAGTCACTAACATTAATGAAGGTTTTTTCTTTGATGAATTCCAAAAGGATGATTTTCTTTATAGGCTATCTGACTCTCATTTTACATTATCGGATCCAACAAGTAATTATCTTGGTTACCTTTCAAAAGAGGTCTTGATATCACTTAATATTTGGACGGATGTAAAGGAAAATTTAGTTTTGAATCATTCAAATTTGAAGAATCTTAAATATTTAGAAAGATCTTTTGCAAGGGCTAGTATAACATACTATTCCGAAGTTATAAGAAATCCACATATAAGAATTATACATAAAATAGACAAAGAACTTCATAACAATATTATCCCAACTTATAGAGCAATTGCCTTTAATCAAAAAAAAACAACTATTGATTTCTTTGAATGGCTGAAGGGAGTTAAAGCTGATAAAATTATTAGGTCCTACGGTTTTCTAAAATAATTATTTTAAGGAGATATGATTATTAAAAAGATATTACAATTATTTATTTTATTATTTCTATCTTTTTCTATTCCCTTTGGGGTTATTTCTTCTTACGCAGAAGATAATAAAGAAAGAATACTCAGAAGAGGCAATGGAGCAGAACCTGATACATTAGATCCACATCTAGCCACTGGTCATTGGGAGGGTTCTATAATTAATGATATATTTATTGGTTTATTTACCAAAGATGCCAAAGGTAAAACTATAAAAGGCTCAGTTAATACTTACAACACAAGTGAAGATGGACTTAAATATACTTTCTATCTTAGAAAAGATCACTATTGGTCTGATGGAAAAAATGTAACCGCTCAAAATTATGTAGATGGCTTTAGAAGAGTCATGAATCCTCACACGGCCTCACAATACTCTTCATTATTGTACATGATAGAAAACGCTTATGAAGTTAATACCGGAAAGATACCCATAGAGGAACTAGGTGTTAATGCTAGAAATAAATTTGAATTAGAAATTTCTCTTAAACACCCCGCTCCTTACTTTGAGGAATTACTAACTCACTACACTACTTATCCTGTTCCTTCTCATATTTTGTCAGAATTTAAAGATCAGTGGATTAAACCAAGTAATATAGTTACAAACGGCCCATATAAACTTTTTTCTTGGAGGGCACACGATAATATCCATTTAAAAAGGAATCCTTATTTTTACGATAACAAGAATGTTTGGTTTGATGAAGTTTTCTATTATCCAACAGAAGATAATGAAGCGGCACTTCGAAGATTTAGAGCTGGAGAATTAGATATAAATTCCGGATATCCGGAAAATAAAACCCCATGGTTAAAACAAAATTTACCAAATAATATAAAAAGAGAAAGCGTCTTAGTAGTTACTTATTTAATTTTCAATTGTAATTCCTACCCATTTAATAATTCTAATATAAGAAAGGCTGTTTCTTTAGCGGTAGATAGAGATGTAATAGTAAATAAAATTAGAGGATTTGGTGAAACTATTGCTTGGTCCTTAGTTCCAAAAGGAATAAGTAATTATAATTATGAGGAATTAATGGAGGAAAGAAATCTTACTCAAGAAGAAAGATATAATCTTTCCAAAAAAATCCTTATGAAAGAAGGATTTAATAACGAAAACCCATTAGAATTCACTTTAAAATACAGGCAAGGTGGTGATCAAAAAAAACATATGGTCGCGCTTCAATCTATGATGAGAAAGGCAGGTATAAATATAAAAATAGAAGGATCCGAGCCAAAAGTTTTATATAATTATTTAAGAACAGGTGATTTTCAGGTTGGAGATGCTGGTTGGATTGCTGACTTTAATGATGCCTCAAACTTTCTATTCTTATTCCAAACATCTTCTGGACCTTTAAACTATGGGAATTACTCAAACCCTATATTCGATCAGTTAGTTGATGAGGCTCAACTAGAATTAGATCTCAAAAGACGATCTAACATTTTGAAAGAAGCAGAAAAAATATTAATTCAAGAAATGCCATTTGCCCCTATATTATTTGGTATAAGTAGGTGGCTAGTAAAAGAAAACATAACAGGTTGGTCGGAAAATAATAGCGCTTATCACTTTTCGAGATATTTAAGTTTTACAGAATAAAAAACTGGCCAACTATAAGTTAGCCAGTTTTAATTACTAGTAAATTGATCTAATTAGTATTGTGTTGATATTCTCACATACCAGAATTGTGATCCCCAAGTTCTATAAGAGGGGTCAAAATCATTTGCAAAGCTATCTGGGAAATAAGGCGGATCCTCATCTAGGAGGTTATCAACACCTACAGCAATAGTAGAATTGATAGCTTCCCAAACATAAGAAGCCTGAGCATCCCAATACCAAGTCGCCGCGAGAGATCTCGGATCATCTCCAGAAATAAACTCACCTGCGGCAGATGTTTTAGGAACAGTACCTGGCACACCATCAACTTCACCATGGTATTGTCCAGTAAGGGAAACAGCCCATTCATTCTGTGACCACAAAAGACCTATATTACCTTTAACTTCTTTAAATTGATCACGACCATTACCCGTAACATAACCAGCATAATGTTCTATAGAGCCATCAGCTTTAGTTACATCATAAGTATCAAGGAATGCAATCTCAGTAGAAAATCTCCAATTCCCTAATTCATCTGACCAATCATAAACAGTAGCTAGTTCAAAACCTGTGGTCTCAACCATGCCAATATTATTAACTGTATTTCTCAAGTCTTTAACATAACCAGTAGATAATCTATCAATTAGGCTGCAGTATTTTTGATTATTTTCCTTATAACAACCATTAAGTATTAACTGTGATCCAATAGTTGAAATTGTATCAGTAATCTCAATTTCGTAATAATCAGCATAAATCTTTAGACCTTCAACTGGTTTAACGATAATTCCAAAATTATAACCCTCCGATTCTTCTGGCTGAACATTTGGGTTACCACCAACTGTTACTCGTATTTGAGTGTTAGGTTGAGTAAATCCTGCTGGAACACCATCAGTTGCACATTGGCCAGTTTGAGTTCCATCAGCATTACCTGTGAAATTACTAGCATTAACATCGCACGGATCTTTTAGGTCAGGGTAAGAATCATTATTACCGCTAAAGAGAGAACCTATTGAAGGTGCCCGAAAGCCTTCTGCAAAAGTCGCCCTTAAAGTGATCATATCATTGGGAGACCATGTAACACCATATTTTGCATTCGTTGTCTCGCCGAAAGTTGAGTAATCAGAGTAGCGAATTGCAGCACTTAAATCTAATCCATCCACTACAGGTATCGCTAATTCAAGATAGGTTTCATCTACTTCAAATTCACCTGATACAGGACTGGCAGCATTCCCTGAAGAATACCCTGCAGCAATAAATGCATCCGGCTCAAAACCACCCTCTTCTTTTCTATGTTCATATCCAAAAGCAATGCCTACTGGGCCTCCTGGGAGATTACCAATCTCTCCAGAAACATCTAAACCGAAATTTTTCATTTCATTCATTCCAGTGTCGTGAGCCAAGAAGGTTATATAATTAACCATTTCTGGGGTAATAGATCCAGAACCTGACCATAAATTATCTCCAAGATATTTACTATCAGGACCTTGTCCTCCAAAGATATTTAGAGCTACACAAGAACCTGTGCATGCATCACCACTTAATGATTTCTTAATATTGGCTGTGTTTAGAAGACCTTTGGTAGTTGTTACACTTTTATTCTGAGCCCAAATATAGTAAGCAGCAATATCCCAACCTGCTATTTCAGATTCTATTCCCATAGAAACCCTATAAGTTTCAATATCTTGGATAAAATCTCTATTACCAGCTTCGAGTAAGCGACGTCCTAACCACCCAACCGCAAAACCGCCTGGATAGTTTGCATCATTACATTCTTTGCCTTCAACAGAAGTTCCATATAAGTCACAAAACTCTAAACCAAATGGGTTATAAGGGTTATTCCTTGAAATACCTTCACTTCCACCAAAATCACCAAAACCATAGAATAAAGGCATCGGTGCTAAGAGTTGGTCTGATTCTCGATTTTGATAAATACCAAAAAGAGTTATGTCAGTATTTTCAGTGATACTGTATCTTCCTTTAGCAAAAAAGTTTTTTCGTTCACTAGGGGTCTCAACGTAGTTGTAGGGGTTATAATTAAACCTGTCAGCTGGACTAGTCCAACATCTAAAGTCCGCTACAGAAGCCGCTGGTTTTCCTTCAGTAGCAGTAAAGTTGCTACATCCTGGCACTACACCTCCATAAGCAAAACGACCTTGAGGTGTTCCGGACGATCCTCCAAAGCTCGGGGCCTTAGCTGTTTCTTCTCTTTCCCAGTTTCCTAACTCATGAACATCTACATAAGAAGCTCCAACCATAAAAGAACCTCCATCAAACGATGTTCCCATGGATATAGAATAATTGTCTGCAACTCCACCGCCATCAAAATATTCACCTCTATGTACCGAAAAATCTACCCCATCATATGAGTCTTTGGTTATTATATTGACAACAGCGCCAATTGCATCAGAACCATAAACAGCAGATGCGCCATCCTTAAGTATCTCCACTCTTTCAACAGAAGCAGTAGGTATAGTATTTATATCAACTGAGCCGTTTGCGCCCTCTCCACTATTAACCCATCTTCTTCCATCAACTAGTACCAAAGTTCTACCAGATCCTAGATTCCTGAAATCTATTCTAACTGATCCATCTCCACCATTATTATAGTTTCTATTAAGGCCTGAACCTTGGCCCGGTAATTCCAGTAAAACCTCACCAATAGAAATCTTACCGGATAAGAGAATATCTTCTTGGTCAATTATGGAAACCGGAGCAAAACTATCTGGATTAGCTGTTTTAATCCTAGAACCAGTAACGATTATCTCCTCAACTTGATCTGCAGATGATTGTTCGCTTGCTTGAGCAAAAAGATTTGTTGAAAAAAACATGGAAGCTGAAAACATTACGACTAAGCTCACCCTTGTTAATAATTTATATAATGACATTAAATGCCTCCCCAAAAAAAATAAGTAAGCACAGTTACAAACTGTAAATAAATACAGCTCCTTACTGCGCGATATAAATAAACTTATAACATTTTATAAGGTTTTATGTCAATTTTACGTCGATATATTATGTTTCTAAAATACAACTATTAATCAGAATTAAAGACTCTATTATGATTTTGTTTGTTTTAATGTTTAGGTTTAAGAGATGGTAAAAGATAAAATATTGTTAAATTTTAATAAGTTACTTGAGATAATGGAAGCTCTAAGAGACAAAGAAAATGGCTGTGAATGGGATAAGGATCAAAATTCTATGACTATAAGGAATTATTGTATCGAAGAAGCCTATGAAGTTGTTGATGCAATAGAGGGGTCTAATATAGACTTATTAAAAGAGGAACTTGGCGATCTACTATTTCAAGTGATTTTTCATTCACAAATTAATAAGGAAAAGGAAAATTTTGATATTGATGATGTATTAGATTCTATTAATAAGAAAATGACTAAAAGACATCCGCATGTATTTGATAAAAAATCAATAAAAAATAAAGATGATGTAGAGCTTTCCTGGAGAAAAATCAAAGAAAAGGAGAGGCTAAAAAAGAATGGAAGAAAAAAAGGAATATTATCCGATATTCCAGCTACTTTTCCCGCGATAACCCGTTCAGATAAAATACAAAAAAGAGCTGCTGAAAATGGGTTTGATTGGGATGAGAATATAAAAGTCTTTAATAAAATTAAGGAAGAAATTATTGAATTGGAAATAGCTATCAAAGGTCAATATAAAAATAATATAAAAGAAGAAATTGGTGATTTATTATTTTCTATAATAAATCTTTCCAGAAAACTCAGGATTGATCCTGAAGAAGCTTTAAGACTAACTAACAACAAATTCATCAAGAGAATAGAATTCATTGAAAATGAATTATTGAAGAAAAATAAAGTTTTCAAAAATACAAAATTGGGAGAATTAGAGGAGCTTTGGGAAAAGGCTAAAAAATATTAATGTTGTTAATAGTAACTTGCGCTTACTCTAAAAAGTTGTTCTACATCGTGGACTTTATCAGCTATTGAAAAAATAGTTACATAATCACCTTCTTTTATTTTCGTATCTCCCTGTGGCATAACTACCTTATTATCTCTAAATATACCCCCTATTCTAAGCCCCTTTGGCAAATCTAACTCTTGGATAGTTGGCCCAACCATATCAGAAGATGCAGAAACCTCTCCCTCTATTATCTCAGCTGAGCCATCAGATAATGTGTGAAGTCTTCGGATATGCCCCCTTCTAATATGCATTAATATAGAAGAAACAGTTATAGCTTTTGGATCAATAAAATTACCCATATCGACAGATTCGATCAAGTTTTGAAAGTCCTTATTATTTAATAGAGCAAGAATCTTTTTACATCCATCACTCTTTGCAAGTGCAGCAGACAGGAAATTAGTTTCGTCACTATTGGTGAGGCTAATTAAAATTTCAGCGTTAGCTATTTCCGCTTCTTTTAAAATATCTCTATCTACACCAGAACCAAGAATTATTATACTTTTTTCTAATTTTTCAGATAAATATTCTGCTCTCTCTTGATTATTCTCTATTATCCTTAAAGATATATTCTCAGTTTTCTTCTCAATCAATAATGCAACTTCTTCACCAATCAAACCTCCTCCTACTAAAACTACCCTTCGAGCATCCTCCTCTCCTTTTCCAAAAATTGAAAGATTCCTCTTAGCTAATTCAGTTGGACATATGATGTATGCGGTATCACCGACTATCAATTTATCGTTAAGTTTAGGAGTTGTTAAAATACCATCCCTTAACAATCCCACTATAACAGTATTTAAATCAGGGAAGCGTTTAGTAAGATCACTAATTTTAGTCTCAATAATCGGGCATTTTTCATCTATTTTAATACCTAAAAATTTTAAATTATTGTCTGCAAAAGGAACATTCTCAATTGCACCAGGCAGTTCAAATCTTCTTAATACAGATTCTGCTACCTCCCTCTCAGGAGAGATAATAATATTTACTGGAAGATTTACACTTGTAAAAAGGTCTTGGTGAGAAGGATTAAGGTATGCTTTGTCCCTTACTCTAGCAATTCTTTTTGGTATCTCAAATAATGAATGAGCAATTTGACAGGCCATCATATTTATTTCGTCAGAAGGTGTAACTGCAATTAATATTTCTGTCTCCTTTGCTCCCGCTTCCTCTAAGATATCTGGATGTGCTCCATGTCCGACTACACCCCTAATATCTAGCTTATTAGCCAACCTTTGAATGAGTTTTTGTGATGAGTCTATAACAGTAACTTCATTTCCTATTTGAGATAGTTTCTCGGCGATGGCTATACCACTATGACCAGCTCCACATATAATAATTTTCATAACCAATACCTAATTATTTGTATCGAACGATATTCTTAAATTTTCCCTTAGGTTGAATATCCAAATCCTTAATTTTCCGATGAAGTGCTGTCCTGTCCATGCCTATGAAACTGGCAGTTTTTGTAATATTTCCATTAAATCTTTCTATCTGCGCAAGAATATATTTCTTTTCGAAATTAGTCCTTGCGGATTTAAGCTTCATATTTAAATCTATGACTAAAAATTTATCCAATTTTATAACTCTAGTTGTTGCTTTATTACAACAAAAAAACAAAATTGTCACTATTTAGATACTATAACTCTAACTTAGGAAAAATAATTTTCGGTTCAGGAATTTTAGTTCCATATTTGAGTAAGTCTCCATCTCCTAAATTTTTAAAAGATCTTTTTTCTTCTGATATTCCCAATGCATTCAATAAATCGGCAGAACCAGACACCAAAATGGGCTGTAACAATATAGTTATATTTCTTAACATTTCACAGGCTACCCATAGAACGGTGTTCATTCGGGGTTGATTATTTTTGCTTAAATCCCAAGGTTTCTCATTAGAAATATATTTATTTGTTAAAGAGATAACTTCAAAAATTGAGCTAATATAGATGCTGATTTGATAATTCTTCATCAAATCTCCTAGTTTTTCATATAAATTTGGAATTGATTCTAACAAAAGTTTATCTTTATCTTTTAACTGAGCTACCTTAGGAATCTTCGAATCGCAATTCCGCCATACCATTGTTAGGACTCTTTGTGCAAGATTACCTAAATCATTTGCAAGATCGGCGTTTACACGATTTGTTATTAGTTCGTGACTATAATTTCCATCACTACCAAAAGGGGTTTCTCTCATTAAGAAATACCTTAATTGATCAACCCCATAATATTTAACAAGTTGGAATGGATCAGAAGTATTACCTAAACTCTTGGAAACCTTTTCTCCTTTGTTGAGAATAAAACCATGACAAAAAATTCTTTTTGGTAAAGCTAAATTTGCAGACATTAAAAAAGCTGGCCAGTACACACCATGGAATCTAACTATATCTCTTCCTATTAAATGAAGATCTGCAGGCCAAAAGTCTTTGTATAACTTTCCTTCATTTTGCCAATCAAGCACGGATAGATAATTGGTTAAAGCATCTAACCAAACGTAGATTGAATGCTCAGGATCTTTTTCAACCGGTATTCCCCAATTTAATTTTTTACGTGAAATAGAGATATCTTTTAGACCAGAAGAAACGAAACTCTTAACCTCATTCATTCTTCCTGCAGGAGAAATAAAATCAGGATCTTCATCATAAAGTTTTAAGAGACGGTCTTGATATTTTGATAACCGAAAAAAATAACTCTCCTCCTCTATCCACTCTACGCGACTACCAAATGGAGATAAAAAATTTCCTTCTTTATCTTTTTTTAACTCTTCTTCACCATAATATGCCTCATCCCTTATAGAGTACCAACCTGAGTATTGGCCTAAGTAAATGTCGTCATTTTTCTCCATTAAATACCATATTTCTTGTACAGATCTTTTGTGTCGTTCTTCGGTAGTTCGAATGAAATCATCATTGGAACAATTAAAAGTTTTAGTAAGCTTAATAAATTTTAGAGATAACTCATTTGATAACTCCTGAGGAGTAATATTTTCTTCCCGGGCTT
>JAYYUG010000077.1:0-3512 GCA_036344135.1 Pseudomonadota bacterium
TTTGAGATAGATAATAATGTTGCTGTAGGCGAAATTTATGTACATGGAGTTAGTTCATTCTTTAACGAAGAAAATGTCGAAATTGATGGACATGTTGGGGGAAGATATCTAACACAATATGAAAAAAGAGAAGAAGAATGGAGAATGATTAAGTTAACGTTTATTATGGATTGGAATATGAATATTGAGTCCAGTGCTTTGTGGAATCAAGGATTCTCCATTGGTGTAAGGGGAGATGGTGATTTATCTTATTCTTCTTTGAAATATAGATAGGAAAATAAAGAATGTTTAAAGGTTCAATAGTAGCATTAGTAACTCCATTTAAAGATGATAAGATTGACGAAGAATCACTAAGAAATCTAGTTGAATGGCATATTAAAGAGGGGACTAACGGGATAGTTCCGGTTGGAACAACAGGTGAGAGTCCGACATTAGACCATGATGAACATAAATCTGTTGTAGAAATAGTTATAGATCAAAACAATGGAAGGATACCAGTAATAGCAGGAACTGGATCTAACTCAACTAAGGAGGCCATTAATCTTCTAGAACATGCGGAATCTTCGGGTGCTAATGCCGCATTAGTTGTTACTCCTTATTATAACAAGCCAACATCAGAAGGAATTTACGAGCACTATAAGGCTTTAGACGGGTGTTCGAAAAATTTGCCCATTATAGTTTATAATATTCCATCTAGATCTGTCATTGATATAAAACCAAAAGAAATGGGCAGGCTGTCAAAACTAGAAAAAATAGTAGGCGTTAAAGATGCGACTAGTGAGATTGTTAGGGTTTTAGAACATAAAGAATTTTGTGGAGATAATTTTATCCAACTCTCTGGAGAAGATGAAACTATATTTGACTTCATGAAAGCAGGTGGACACGGCTGCATTTCTGTTACTGCAAATATTATACCAAACGTCTGTGCAAAACTTCACAAATTATTCGAAGAAGAAAAAATGGATGATGCTCTAAAAATAAATAACTCTATTATTTCCCTGCATAGGGTTTTGTTTCTAGAAACAAGTCCTGCACCAGTAAAATATGCTCTTTGTAAATTGGGGTTAATTGAAGATACATTAAGGTTGCCTTTGGTTTCTGTAAAACAAGAAACAAAAAATAATATTGATCAAGTTCTTTCAGCGTTAGAGTTAATTTAATGTCTTCAAAGGCAGGAGGCAGAAAGAAAAAATCCAATTTAAACATTATTACTGATAATCGAAAATCTAGATTTTTATATAATATTGAAGAAACTTTTGAAGCGGGAATAGTTCTCGAAGGATCGGAAATTAAAAGCTTACGGATGAACAGGATCAATATCAAAGAGTCATATGCAAGCCAAGAAAAGGGTGAAATATTTTTGATAAATGCAAATATTCCTAAATACAAAAACGCTTTTGGCAGCAATCATAAACCGAAAAGAAAAAGAAAATTATTGTTGAACAAAAAAGAAATTATTAAGATCTCTTCTTCTATTCAAAGGAAAGGTATGACGGTTGTACCAACAAGAATGTATTTTAATAATAATGGTATCGCAAAAATAGAGTTAGGGGTTGGAAAAGGAAGGAAGTTGTACGATAAAAGAGAAGTTAAAAAAACTAGAGATTGGGAAAGACAAAAATCTAGATTATTGAAAGACAAAAATTAATTACTTTTTAAGAATTTTATTGGCTAATAGAAAAATTTTTTGGAACATTTCTTCGGTTAATCTCCCAGTATTGGTATTATATCTCGAGCAATGGTAGCTATCTATTAGAGAAATATTATCAATAATATGAATCATTCCATGTTTAAACTTATAATTACTTTGTTTTTTATCCAGTGTTGAAATTACACTTTTATGAGAGATATGCCCTAGGGAAATTATAACCTTAAGGTTTTTATGTTGTTTAATCGTTGATCGTAAATATTGAGAACAGTTTTTTATTTCACTACCAATTGGCTTGTTTTGAGGGGGAACACATCTAACTGCATTTGTAATTGTACAATTTACAAGAGAAAGCCCATCGTTGATGCTTGATCTATAAGATCCAGAAGAAAGCTTTGCCTTCTTAAGGGTAGAATACAAAAGATCACCTGCATAATCCCCTGTAAAAGGTCTTCCTGTTTTGTTTGCACCTTTTAAACCTGGCGCAAGACCTACTATTAATAATTCTGAATTTGATTTACCAAAAGAGGGGACTGGTGCATTATGCCAATCTGGGTATTTCTCTTTATTGTAGTCCCTGAATTCTTTCAGTCGTTTACATTTAGCGCAGTCAATTCTTGGCTCTATTAATTTTTCCATTATTATCTTATAATCCAATAATTAAGTTTAAATTAAATAATCGTTAATTTTTTACGAAAAACTTGAATTTATTTGATTTTAAGCTTATTAGGACGAACAAAGGAAATTGAAATGGCCCGAGTTACAGTTGAAGATTGCGTTGATAAGATAGACAGTAGGTTCGATCTAGTTCTTTATTCCGCTCACCGTTCACGAGAAATGTCTGAGGGTGGCGAGATATTAGTTGACAGAGATAATGACAAAAATCCGATTGTTGCATTAAGGGAAATTTCTGAAGAAAAAGTTGTATCTAAAGAATTAGAGGAAAGATTTATACAAAGCCTTCAGACTCAAATAGATGTAGACGAGCCCGAAGAAGAGTTTGTTGCTTATAAACCTACAGAAAAGAAATCTTTGATAGAAAAATCTCTTGCAGGGGAAGAAAATTCTGATGAAAATGAAGGGCTAGAAGAAGAAAATAAAATGATGAATGAAGAAGAGCTTCTTAAGGCAATCCAGGAAAATCTTGATAGCAAAAAGAATAACAGACGTAAAATTTAATTTTTTAGGATCTTTAAATGCGACAATATGAGCTAGTTGATCGCGTTCTTTCTTATAACCCAAATGCAGACGAGAGTTTAATTAATAAGGCTTATGTCTATGGAACTAAGATGCATGGGGTGCAATTAAGGGAATCAGGAGACCCTTATTTTTCACATCCCTTAGAGGTTGCAGGAATCTTAACCGAACTTAAGTTGGATACGTCAAGTGTCATATGTGCTTTACTTCACGATACTATTGAAGATACTCATGCTACCGTAAAAGATATAGAGAAAAATTTTGGAAAAGAAGTGGCAAAACTTGTTGATGGTGTATCAAAATTAAATAAGTTTGAAAATAAGAATGATTATTCAAAAGCTGCTGAAAATTTTAGAAAACTTATTATTGCGAGCTCAAGTGATCTTCGTGTTTTATTAATTAAACTTGCAGATCGTCTACATAATATGAGAACTCTGAAATATTTAAAAGATAAGAATAGAAGAAGAAGAATAGCAAGAGAAACTTTGGAGATTTATGCGCCTCTTGCAGCAAGAATAGGAATGCATTCAATTCGCGAAGAGTTAGAAGACCTATCATTTTCTGAGACTGAGCCAGAGATCAGAAGTATCCTTTTTGAAAGAATTAAGAAATCAAAAAAAAGAAATAATAAAATTGTTAAGGATATTGAAAAAATAATTTCAGATAG
>JAYYUG010000078.1:0-3178 GCA_036344135.1 Pseudomonadota bacterium
TGCAATGAATGAAGCTTTAAGAGATTGGGTTGCAAATGTAAAAGACACTTTTTATTTGATTGGAACAGTAGCTGGCCCCCACCCTTATCCATCTATGGTTAGGGACTTCCAATCAATTATAGGCATAGAGGCAAAAGACCAAATTTTTGAAAAGGAAGGCCGACTTCCAGATATTCTGGTTGCTTGTGTTGGTGGAGGTTCAAATGCCCTAGGGTTGTTTTATCCTTTCCTAGATGATGATGTTGAAATGTTTGGTGTAGAAGCAGCTGGCTTAGGTTTAGATGGAGAGGAACATGCTGCCTCATTATCCAAAGGTTTACCCGGAATCTTGCATGGCAATAGAACTTATCTATTACAGGATGATGAAGGACAAATTAAAGAGGGACATTCTATTTCTGCAGGTTTGGATTATCCAGGTATTGGCCCAGAGCATTCTTGGCTTAAAGAACAAGAAAGAGTCAAATATGTTTCTGTGACAGACGACGAAGCTTTAGAAGCATTTGAATTATGTTCTAAGTATGAAGGTATTATCCCTGCTCTTGAGCCCTCACATGCCCTTTCGTTCGTTATAAGGATCGCAAAAAAATTGGACAAAAAAAAGATCATAATTATGAATATGTGTGGCAGAGGAGATAAAGATGTTGAAACTGTTTCAAGGATAATGGGTATTGAGGCTTCATAATGTCAAAGATTAAAAAAAAATTCGACGACCTCAGATTAGAAAATAAAAAAGCCCTAATCCCTTTTATTACTGCTGGATTTCCTAATAATAATATTTGCCAGTCAATAATTAACAAACTCCCCTCTATGGGGGCCGACATTATCGAGATAGGCATGCCCTTTTCTGATCCAATGGCTGAAGGTCCTATAATCCAGACATCATCTAAGTTATCGATAGATATGGGTCATACAATGATGAAGACTTTTGAGATAGTCAAAGATTTTAGGAAAATAGATGCTAATACGCCAATAGTTTTAATGGGGTACTACAATCCGATTTACAGGTTTGGAACGGATAAGTTTCTACAAAATTGCAGAGAATTAGGAGTGGACGGATTAATAATTGTTGATTTACCTCCTGAACATGATGATGAATTATGTATTAATGCGAAAGAACTTGGTATTGACTTTATAAGGCTAGTAACTCCCACAACAAATCAAGACAGATTAAAGATCATTTTAAATAATAGTTCAGGTTTTCTATATTATGTTTCTATAACCGGTATAACAGGCACAAAAAAACCTGAAATTGGTCCCTTAAAAGAAAGGTTAGATTTTGTAAGGGAGTTTACGAATCTCCCAATAGCCGTTGGTTTTGGGATAAAAACACCTAAACAAGTGAGTTTAATAAATGAGTTTTCTGATGCAGTAGTGGTTGGGTCGGCACTAGTTAACACAATATTAAATGCATTAGAAAGCGATGAAAGCGATGAATTTATAATTAATGAAGCTTTAGGGTTCATTTCAAATATGAAAACAAACTAATTAGTTAAGGACTTAAAATTGAATTGGTTTAAGAGAATAGCACCGGGGCTTAAAAAGATTTTCACTATTAAACCTTCTGATAAAAAGGATTTATGGTTAAAATGTGAATCTTGCGAGGCCATGATTTTTCATAAAGATGCTTCAGACAATCTATTTGTGTGTACTGAATGTGATTATCATATGAAAATATCGGCTAAGGAAAGATTTAGACAACTCTTAGATGAAGGCACAATTAAATATCTTGATAACCCTGAGACACCATTAGATCCTTTAAAATTTAAAGACCAGAAACGCTACACCGACAGAATCAAGGAATCCAGAAATAAAACGAAGAATTCGGACTCGGTTGTAATAGGCCAGGGGAAAATAGATTCTTTTGATGTAATTTTAGCGGTACATGATTTTAACTTTATGGGTGGATCTTTGGGGATGGCAGCTGGAGAAAGTATAATTAGAGCCATAGAAAATTCCCTCAAGAGTAGTTATCCATTTATATTATGTTCGTCGTCCGGAGGAGCAAGAATGCAAGAAGGTATACTATCTCTTATGCAGATGCCTAGAACAACTATTATGGTACAATCACTGAGGGAAAAGCAAATACCTTATCTTGTAATTTTGACAAATCCAACTACTGGAGGAGTGACGGCTTCCTATGCGATGTTAGGTGATATTCACATTGCTGAACCAGATGCATTAATAGGTTTTGCAGGTCCTAGAGTTATAGAAAATACTATCAAGCAAAGCTTGCCCGAAGGATTCCAGAGATCAGAATATCTTCTAGATCATGGTATGGTCGATGCTGTGGTCCACAGAAAAGATTTAAAAGGAACTATTAGCAATTTATTAGATCTTCTAACTAAGAATATTAAAGAAAAACCTTCACAAAATGGCTAATCTTAAAAAGAAAGATATTCAGAAAATATTTAATTATTATGAGCCTACTCTTCCTAAGTCTCTTTCAAGAATAAATAAATTACTAAAGTTACTTGGTAAACCGCACTTTCATTTAGAAAAGATTATTCATATTGCTGGCACAAATGGCAAAGGATCTGTTCTGACTTTTTTGAAGTCTTGTCTTTTCCAGAATAATTTAACTGTGAATGCTCTTATTTCTCCACATTTATTAAGGATCAATGAAAGAATAGTAATTAAAAATAATTTTGTGAAGGATAAGATATTAATGGATGCGCTTAATAGATGTGATAGTCAGCTAAATAGAAATGAAATAACTTTTTTTGAGGTAATAACGGCATGTGGTTTTGATTTATTTTCTCAATTTCCTGCGGATTGGAATATTTTGGAAGTAGGTTTAGGGGGGCGGTATGATTCTACTAATATAATTCCCAAAAAAAATGTTGCGGTTATTACTCCCATCTCTTTTGATCATGAAAATTATTTAGGGGAAGATATATTGTCTATAGCTAAAGAAAAATTTGGGATAGTCAATAGAGCAACGCCAGTAGTCATTGGAAAGCAAAAAAAAGAAATTGTAGAATATATTTCAAAAAATAAATTTTTTAAAAAAGATAAAATTTTTATGTATGACAAACATTGGGTTGTTAAAGAATCTCAAGGAAAATTTTTTTATGAAGATGAGAATGATTCTGTAGAAATACGAGCTCCTCATATGATAGGACATCATCAAATAATGAATGCTGGATTATCAATTGCAACATTAAAATTTCTTAAAAAA
>JAYYUG010000079.1:0-4855 GCA_036344135.1 Pseudomonadota bacterium
ACCGGTTTAGTTGGTGGTCAAATATCTTTTGATGAAAATCATATTGTGTTGTCTACGGAAAGATTAAATAATATTAGAGAAATAAACATATTAAATAATTCAATCACAGTTGAATCTGGAGTTCTTCTTTCTACCATTCATAATATTTGTGATGAAAGCAATATTCTTTTTCCGTTATCTCTAGCATCTGAAGGAAGTTGTACTATAGGTGGAAATATAGCAACTAATGCTGGTGGCGTTGCCGTATTACATTATGGCAATATGCGCGATTTAACATTGGGATTAGAAGTAGTCTTGTCGGATGGTACCATATTAGATGGTCTGAAATCCCTAAAAAAGGACAATACTGGTTATTCTTTGAAAGACTTGTTTATAGGTTCAGAGGGAACTCTGGGTATTGTCACTGCTGCAACACTCAAAACCTTCCCAAAACCCGATGACAAATTTACTTTACTTTGTAATACCGAAAACCCCTTAACTGCAGTCAAACTCATGAGATTTATTCAATCTAAAATCATTACTCCTCTAACCGCCTTCGAATTAATGAATAAGAATTCTGTTGAACTAGTAATTAGACATATGAAAGGGGCTAAATTACCAATAAAGACAGAAGCAAATTGGTATGTTTTACTTGAGTTTTCGAAAATCGGGGAGTCAATTGATCCTGTTAATGAAATACAAGATAATTTAGATATTGCAAGAAATATTGATCTTTTATCCGATGTGGTTTTTTCCAATTCACTAAAACAATCAAAGGAACTCTGGAGTTTAAGAGATAATATTTCAGAAGCGCAAAAAATGGAAGGAGCGAGTATAAAGAACGATATTTCAGTTCCTGTATCTTCCCTCCAAAGGTTTATTTTTTCAGCAAATAAAATAGTAGAAGAGTGCATTCCTAACTCAAAATGTATTACTTTTGGGCACATTGGTGATGGGAACATTCACTATAATATCTCACAACCTCAGGATATGAATAGTGAAGATTTCTATACTTTAGAAAAAGAGTTAAGAGATAGGATTCTGAATCTTGTTAGTGAACACAAGGGTTCATTCAGCGCTGAACACGGGATAGGTATTGCCCGTAAAAGTGATGCACTAAAATATAAAGAAAAAGAAATTAAGATAATGCAAAGAATTAAAAGATCTTTGGATCCTAAAAATATTATAAATCCCAACAAAATTTTTGATTAAGATCTATTTCACTTACCTAAGGGAACGCCCGGTAAATATTTCGATTGGCGAATAGTTAATGATGTTTTAACACTCGCCACGTTAGGAGCAGAAGTTAGCTCGTTGGTAAGAAAGCTTTGAAAACTTGATAAATCAGGAGCAACACATTTTAAAATAAAGTCTATTTCTCCATTTAACATATGACATTCTCTAACATAATCCAATTGCGATATTCGTTCCTCAAAGGCAACGAGATCACCCTCCGCCTGATTATGCAAACCAACCATTGCAAACACAGTTACTTCGAATCCCAATTTAAGTGGGTCTAACTCGGCATGATATCCTCTGATGAAACCTGAATTCTCAAGAGACCTCACCCTTCTAAGACATGGTGGAGCAGAAAGATCAACATAGTCTGCTAAGTCAACATTGCTAGTTCTGCCATTTTCTTGCAGTTTATCCAAAATTTTAATATCAATGAAATCTAATGTATCTCGATTCATGAAATATATGTTATAGATTATGCTACAAACGCGCAAGATTATTACAAAGATTTATAAAAAATATGGAAAATTCTCTACGACATAAATGCTGGATTATATCTTCAGGACTAACCGGCTCTGAAAATCAATGTTTGGGTATTGCTGAAAGGTTAGATATGGACATTGAAATTATAAAGATAAAACCTTCAATAATATTTTACTTATTATCACCTTGGGCAACTCCTGTTTCAAGCAAAATGCTTCTTCCTCCTTGGCCAAAACTTGCTATTGCTGCTGGAAGGAGAACTATACCTTACCTAAAATACATCAAAAAAAAATCTCAAGGAAAATGTAAAACAGTCTATTTGCAAGACCCAAAAATTAACTCGGAATCTTTTGATATAGTTTGGGCTCCAAGACACGATAAAATCACTGGTCCTAATGTTATCAAAACTGTTACTTCGCCTAGCCGGGTATCAAAAAAAAATCTTGAGGATAGCGCAAGTGTATGGAAGGAAAAATTTTCAGGTTTACCGAAACCCTTAATAGCTATTCTAGTCGGAGGCAAAAGCAAGGCCTTTGTTTATAATAAAAAAGAGTGCTTGAATGTACTAAATGCAATAGAAAAAGTAATAGATGAAGGAGGCACACCATTAATTACCACGTCAAGACGTACACCAGAAAAACTCTCGAATAAAATTAAAGAAATTATCAAAGACAAACCTCATTTTTATTATGACAATTCGGGAAAAAATCCTTATTTCGCATTTTTAAGATTTTCTGATGTAATTGTTTGTACTCCTGACTCAGCCAATATGATTAGCGAAGCTTTATCTGTTCCAAAACCTACATATATTATAAAAATGAAAACTAGATCAAAAAGATTCCAGAATTTTATAGAATCTCTAAAAAATAGCGGGCATATAAGAGAGTTTGAAGGAAAATTGGAAAAATTTCAATGCAGTCAACTCAATCCCACTAAAGAAATAGCAGATGTTATAAATAAGGAATTTTCTTTTTAAGAACTAATTAGTTGATTTTTTAATAAGCGAATCCCATATAAAGTACATACAAACTAGATAAAGATTTAGCTATGCAAGAGAAGAAACATTCTAGGTTAATTATATTGGGATCAGGACCTGCGGGTTATACAGCAGCAATTTATGCCTCAAGAGCTATGCTCAAACCGACCCTATTAACGGGAATTGAACCCGGTGGGCAAATGACAATCACAACTGATGTGGAAAATTACCCAGGTTTTTCAGATATAATACAAGGTCCCTGGCTTATGGAGCAGATGAAAGAGCAAGCAGCAAATGTTGGAACTGATGTAGTTTTTGATACCATTGTAAAAGTTAATTTGTCAGATAAACCGTTTGAACTTGTTTCTGATTCTGGATCTGAATATACCTGCGACGCGTTAATCATTTCAACAGGAGCACAAGCAAAGTGGTTGGGTTTAGATTCTGAAGAAAAATATAAAGGTTACGGAGTATCTGCTTGCGCAACTTGTGATGGATTCTTTTTTAAAGATAAAAGGGTTTTAGTTATAGGAGGTGGGAACACAGCAGCGGAAGAGGCATTATTCTTAACAAACTTTGCTTCCAAAGTTACTCTTATCCATAGAAGAGATAGCTTAAGGTCAGAGAAGATTTTGCAGGAAAGATTATTCACGAATAAAAAGATAGAAATAATGTGGAATTCGGAAATCAAAGAAGTTATTGGAAAGGACGAACCTCTGCTAGTAGAGGGCGCTATTGTAAATGACAAAGTCACTGACCAAAATATAAAGATAGATGCTGATGGGATTTTTATAGCTATAGGACACAGTCCCTCATCTCAAATCTTTAAAGATCAATTGGAAATTAATCAAAATGGGTACATCAACACAAAACCCGACTCTACGGTAACTTCTATTGAAGGTGTTTTTGCTGCAGGTGATGTAACTGATGAAAAATATAGGCAAGCAGTTACTGCCGCAGGAATGGGATGTATGGCTGCTCTTGAAGCCGAAGATTATTTATCTAAATAATAAAATCTTTTAATAGAAATGAGAATCCCTTTAAGAATTTAGTGATTAGAGGAAGATGATTCTGAACAAGATTTCGCATATGAGTCAAAATGCTATTAATCTTATGAATGTTGATAGCTGTATTTTAGATGCTTCATGCGTGATGAAAGAATTAATTGAGAATTCAATTGATGCTGGTGCAAATGAAATAACTATAAAGATAGAAGAGGGCTTACAACTCATTCAGATTGTTGATAATGGCAAAGGAATGTCACCACAGGATATGTTATTATCAATTGAAAAACATACATCTTCTATAAATGATGAGAAAGAAGAATTAGAAAAATCTAAAAGGTTGGGGTTTAGGGGACTTGCCCTTCAACAAATCTGCAAACTTGGTCAGACAGAAATCACCAGCAGACAAAAAAATCGCTCTAGAGGATCTTATTTAAGACTAACAGATGGAAAATACGAGCCAGTCAAAGAATGTTATTCTGAGATTGGAACTAAGATAATAATTAGGAATCTTTTTTATAACTCACCAAGTCATAAAGAAACTTCTAAATCTGGAAGACAAGAATTAACCAAAATCATAAAGATCATTAATCGATACGCTATTGGATATCCCTTCATTGGCTTCAAAACTTCTATAGATGAGAAAAAAGATTTTATTTTTGAAAAAGAATCAAAAGAAACAATTAATCCTTTATTATCAAGGATAAAGAAAATCCATGGCAAGAAAATATCTGAAGATATGATTTATTATAATGGTGAGAAAGGGGAAACAACATTCAATTTGTTTTGCTCAAATAAGCTAAGTCTGTTCAAAACTGAAAGTAACCAGTTTTATTATATAAACAACAGGCCTTTCTTTAACGAAAAGTTTCAAAAGATATTAAATAAAATCTACAGAGATACTTTTTCAACTTCACGATATCCAGCTTGTTTTCTATTCATCACTTTGCCGAATTCAGAAATCAATTATAGTTTGGACCCAAGTAAGTTTAATATTCAATTTTATAATGAAAAAGAGACTTTTGAGAAACTAACAAGTTTTCTTGATGAAGCATTCCATGATAATCAAAAAATTAATAAAAATGACGAAAAAAAGGAAATTATACTAAACGGTTCATTTGTTAATTTTCACAAGAATTTTATATTGGAACAAACTAATTCTGGAGTTTCTATAACA
>JAYYUG010000080.1:0-6235 GCA_036344135.1 Pseudomonadota bacterium
AGAATTTCTTTTAGGGTAGCGTCAAAAATCGATAGCAGAACAATATTAAACGAGATGGGCGCAGAACAATTACTAGGAAAAGGTGACATGTTATTTCTATCTGAGGGAGGTATAGTTACTCGTGTACATGGACCGTTTATCTCAGATAGCGAAGTAGAAAAAGTAGTAACCCACATTAGAAGACAAGAAAATCCGGATTATATTGAATCTGTTATTGAAGAAGATACGGATTTACCTTTGGGTGATCATGTTGCAGAAGAAGGTGGAGACTTATTATTTAATCAGGCAGTTTCTATAATAATAAGAGATCAAAGAGCATCAACAAGTTATATCCAAAGAAAATTACAAATTGGTTATAATAGGGCGGCTAGAATAATAGAAGAAATGGAAGAGAAAGGGATAGTGTCGCCTCCAAACAATCAAGGGAAAAGAGAAATTTTAAAAGGTAATGATTGATGACCCCGAAAATCAGAATAATAATAATAATATTTTTAATATCTTTTGCCTTTGAAACCTCCAAGTCAGAGATTACTAAAGATCTTAGTGATGAGTGGCTGATTAATGTTGAGCAATATCTTTCAGAACTGAGCGCTATAAACGGTTCTTTTACGCAAATTAATAATATTGGAAATATCTCCAAGGGAAAATTCTGGATCGGGAATAATCAAGAATTAAGATTTGAATATTTACCCCCCTCTGAAACAATTATAATTATTAAAAATAAAAAAATCTTTTTTAAGGAGAATACAACAGAAGAATTTTCAAGTTATTCGACAAACGGGAATCCACTTGTAGGCATATTTTCTGACACTATCCAATTTGGACAATTCCTAATTAAAAATCTTGAAATCAAGGGAAGCATTGGAACTTTTAGCTTAAATACAGAAAAAAGTCTTTCTAGGAATGTCCTTTTTTTAACATTAGATTACCCTGATCCAAAATTGAGACAATGGAGATTTATAGACGAACAAAAAAAGGAGACAACAATTTTCTTCTCAAATATTGATACACATGAGAAAATAAAAGAAAACTTATTTGAAACAAGAAGATAATTTTTTCTTATTTTAGAATCTCAATAAAGTTCTAGATACAATGACAGTTAATTGGTATTAAGGTTATCACCTTTTTTAAAATGAAAGACAAACATGAAAAAAATAAATATATTGAAATATCCTACCAGAAGATCATTTATCTCTGGGCTCGCTTTATTTATTGCTGGGATTGTCGTGAGTCCAAAGAAAGTTTTTCCTCAAAGTCAAGAAGCTTCAGATATTTCTTTAAACTTAGTTAGGCCGAAGAATTACCTGCCCAGAAACACAATATCTAAGGTTTCCTCAGCACTAAGTATTCCTATAAAAGATGGGATTTATGAAGGAAAAAAGAATAATATTGAAGAGGGATTTGACGTATTCATAGGAAGAAACGATATCATAGAGACCGCTATTGACTCGGGAAAACTTTCAGAAATTGACAATTCGCTAATACCTAACCGTTCTTTTATTAATGAACAATTCTTAACTTCTTTTTATGATCCAGGAAGAAAATATTCGATTCCATTAACCTGGGGGGGATTAGGAATAATTTATCGTAAAGACAAATTTGATGAGCCCCCAAATACTTGGAGATGGTTGCTAGACTCAGATAAATATTCTGGAAAGATTGCTTTAATTGGGGAGGGAAGAACATTAATACAAATTGCATTAAAATATATGGGGGTGAGCCTTAATACTAATGATCCGATGTGGATAAACCAAGCAGAAAAACTATTAAAAAGACAGAAACAGCATATTAAGGATTTTGGAGACAATAATGGCATAAGTCTGCTGACATCTGGAGAAGTTGATTTAGCAATCTCAAGCAATGATGAGGCAGCAAAAGTGATTTCCACTAATAACGATATAGGTTTCGCATTTCCAAGAGAGGGTAGTTTAATTTGGGAAGATGCAATATGCATCGCAAAATCATCCAACAAAAAGGAAAATGCACATTATTTTATCAATTCACTTTTAGATGCAAAAATAGGGAAAAATATTGCTGAAGAAAATAGTTTAGCTACATCCAATATGATGGCTTTAGATATTAGCAGCGATAGTTATAAAAATGACGGGCTAATCTTCCCAAACGATCAAATTATCGAAAGATATGAGGACACTTCAAATATATTGGACTTCGATTACGAAATGATGATTGATGAAATGTGGGAAAACATAAAAGACGCGTAATCGTTTCTAATAAAAATGCGAATAATTTCATGGAATATTAACTCCGTTCGCCTAAGAATGGACATGTTAAAGAAAATAGTTAAACGTTTTAAACCTGATATATTGTGTCTTCAGGAAACAAAATGTCCGAACGATTTATTCCCACATCAAGATTTTTATGATATGGGCTTTCGTTGTTCATTTGCACTCGGGATTAAGGGTTATAATGGAGTGTCAATAGCATCTAAAATTAATTCAACTAAAAATAACAAAAAGAAGTTCTGCAACAAAGATGACGGTAGACATATTTCAGCGAATTTAATATATCGTAATAAGGTTATAACAGTTCATAATTTCTATGTTCCTGCTGGAGGAGATACTCCAGACCCAAGTATAAATGAAAAATTCAAGCATAAGCTTGATTTTTTAGACGAAGCGACTAATTGGTTTTCTAAAAAATATGACAAAGATAAATCACTTATTGCCTTAGTTGGGGACATAAATATAGCTCCCGACATTATGGATGTTTGGTCACATAAACAACTGACAAATATTGTAAGCCACACAAAAATCGAAAGAATAAAGATGGAACTTTTTAAAAGATCATTTAATTTCGAGGATGCAATTAGGAACATTCATGGTTATGAAAAAAAGATGTATAGCTGGTGGAGCTACAGAGCTCGAGATTGGAAGAAATCAAATAGGGGGAGAAGGTTAGACCATATTTGGACGAGCAAGAAATTGAATGAATATCTTGTTGATGCCAATATTATAGAAAATGTTAGAGGCTGGGAAAGACCCTCCGACCATGTTCCTGTCGTTGCTGACTTTAAAATAAAGTAATACCTAACCTGTCTTCAGAATATAACTATTTTCTATATTACTAATTTCGTAACCGTCCTCACCAATTTCTAAAAATTTCTGTCTTATCCTGTAAATGTGTGTTGTAAGAGTTCTGGTTTCAATTTTCTCTGTATAACCCCAAATTTCTTTTAACAATAACTTCTTATCAATCTTTAAATTTGGATTGCTTAGTAAGTACCATAATATCTTTGATTCCTTCTCTGTAAGTTTCGCGCTTTTTTCATGTTTATGTATTTTTCGACCTACTACATCGAGGAAGATATTTCCTAAATCGACATTTGAAAACCTTGGTTTTTCTTTCTGTTGAACTATGTCAGATAATAGTTTTGTTAAAGCCCGAAATTCTATAGGCAAAGTTATAGTGTATAATGGTTGAAATCTAATGTCGTTTACAACATCGTGCTCAGTTTCATTTTTAGAGATCAAAATTGTGATCTTTTTGTTTCTTTGCCAAAATGACTCTATATTTTTTTTAGCCTTAAGGGTTTGGAGAAGATCTTCTGCAATTATAAAAGCAAGAATGTTTTCATTTTTTTTGAGGAATAAATCGATACTTTTTTCATTGAAAAGTTTTAGAGAAAATATTCCTTGTAGGTCAAATTGCTCTTTTAGCAATAAACTTAGATCAATATTATTGGTAATTATTGCAATAGTTTTTTTATTGGACATCTTCCCTTGACCCCATAATTGCCTCTCCAACCCGAATGTGTGTAGCCCCAAACTCAACTGCTTTTTTATAATCTCTACTCATACCCATGCTAAGGTTTCTTATTTTATTTTCTTCTGACAATTTCCTCAATAAAGCGAAATAAAATGAAGGTTCTTCATCCTTTGGAGGAATGCACATTAATCCATCAATTTTGAATGTGATATCCTTGTGTAATTCTTTTAACATACCTGGTAATTGCTCCGGGTAAATCCCGTTTTTCTGCAATTCTTTTGCTAAATTTAATTGAATGAAGAGCTCTTTTAGGCGATCATTATCTCCTGAATTTTTTAATATTCTTTCTACCAACTTAACTCTATCAATTGTATGAATTGAAGAAAAAATTGTTAGAGCATCTTTAACTTTATTTGATTGTAAGCTTCCTAACATATGCAACTCTACATCTTTGTACCTGTCCATCAAATCTGGCCATTTATTAAGGGCTTCTTTCACTCTGTTTTCTCCGAATGTAAGGTGTCCAATATCTAAAAGGGGTTTAATTGAATCCTGAGTAAATTTTTTGGTCACAATTATCAACTTAATGTCTCTTGGGTCCCTACCGCTTTCTACAGCTGCTTTGGTTATATTATTTTTAACCATTTCTAAATTCTTAATAACTTCTTTCATTCTTCTGTCACTCACTTATAACCCAGTACTAATAAATCCCATTTTTAAACTAAACTTAATGAGAATTAGAAATTTTTAGTTTAGGTTAACTTAGTATTTCTTGATATGGAATAAAAGATATATAACCTTATAATAAGATTTTGGAGCTAGTTTTGAAAAATATTCTTAAATACTGTCTAATTATTATATTAGTAACACCATCATTGCTAACCTGCGCAGGAAAAGCTGATAAACAAATTTCTGAGATTGAAAATTCACAATATTCAATGGCTGTTAATGCTTTTCTTTGGAGGGCCAGTCTGGATGCTTTATCGTTCATGCCCTTAGATAAATCTGACCCAGTAGGTGGTGTAATTTCTACAGAATGGTTTACTGATATTAATTCATCCAATGAAAGGGTGAAAATTATTGTTTACATAAAAGATAGGAGATTGAGGGCGGATGGATTATCCGTGTCAGTCTTCAGGCAAAAAAAAGTTGGCGAGGAGTGGGTAGACTCCAACACTAATACAGAAACTTCAAGGTTAATTGAAAATTCAATATTAACGAAAGCAAGAGAATTAAGAATTGGCACAAAAATAAGCAACTAAACTTACCAAGATGAAAAATTATTCACCGAAAAAATCCGAGCCTTATTGGCAAGGTATTTGGAAGAAAAAGGCGTCTTTTAAAACTAAGCCTGTAGATAACAATTTTCCTAAAAAATACATATTGGAGATGTTTCCATATCCATCAGGCAAAATTCATATGGGGCACGTACGTAACTACACCATTGGAGATGTGATATCCCGTTATAGAAGAGCAAGAGGAGACAATGTTCTACATCCTATGGGTTGGGATGCATTTGGCATGCCGGCCGAAAATGCGGCCACTGAGAAGGGTGTTCACCCTAAAGAGTGGACAGAGCAAAACATTCGTAAAATGCGTGAACAACTCAAATCATTAGGGTTATCTTTGGATTGGGAAAGAGAATTTTCAACATGTGATGAAGAATATATGAAACACCAACAAAGAATATTTATCGACTTTCTTGAAAAAGGCATCGCTTACAGGAAAGAAAGTGAGGTTAATTGGGACCCAGTTGATAAAACCGTTTTAGCTAATGAGCAAGTTATAGATGGATTAGGCTGGCGATCTGGCGCGCCAGTTGAAAGAAAAATGTTGAAGCAATGGTTTTTTAAGATTTCTGAATTTTCTGAGGTTCTTCTTAATGAATTAGATAACCTTCGAGATTGGCCAGAAAAAGTTAAATTGATGCAAAAAAACTGGATCGGTAGATCGAAGGGAGTGGTTTTTACCTTTAATGTTATAAATGAAGAAAATAATTCGGTCGAAAATATAGATGTCTACTCAACAAGACCGGATACTCTTTTCGGTGCTAATTTTTGTGCTATCGCACCTGATCATAAACTATCTATAAAGCTTAAATCACACAATTCTAAGATAGCTAAATTTATAGAAAAATGTCAGAAAATAGCATCCTCAGACGAGGCTATAGAAAAAGTCGAAAAGGAAGGGATAGACACAGGATTAAAAGCAGTACATCCATTTATTCATAATAAATATTTGCCAGTCTATATAGCAAATTTTGTTTTGTCTGGTTATGGGCGGGGTGCAATATTTGGTTGTCCTGCGCACGATCAACGAGATTTAGATTTTTCATTAAAATATAACCTTCCGGTTCTTCCGGTGATATGTCCTTTTGACGAAGAAGAAGAAGAAATTTTAATCACAGATAAAGCGTATACAGGAGATGGGTATTTAATAAATTCTGATTTTTTGAATGGTATGAACGTTGAAGAGGCAAACAAGGTATCTATTTCAAGGTTAATAAGAG
>JAYYUG010000081.1:0-12894 GCA_036344135.1 Pseudomonadota bacterium
CGTGTTTAGTTTTTATTTCGTGAAAAGGTTTTTAGAGTTTCTACGAGGAGTCCCCGAAATTATTTTTGCAATTTTATTTGTTTGGGCTTTGGGTGTGGGGCCACTTGCCGGAATTATAGCTATGACAATTCATACAACCGGAGCCTTAGGTAAATTATTTTCAGAAGTTCATGAGAACGCCGACCTAAAGTCTTGCGAGGCTATTCGTTCCTCCGGTGGGGGATGGATTCCACAAATGCGATACGGCATCCTGCCTCAAGTTCTTCCTAATATTATTTCTTATGCCCTTTTACGATTTGAGATTAATATTCGCGCTTCAACCGTAATAGGGTTTGTAGGTGCAGGAGGAATAGGGCAAGAATTGTATCTGGTAATAAACTTTAATTATTATGAAGAGGTTAGTGCCATCATCTTATTAATCATCCTAACAGTAATTACGATTGATATTGCATCGGGCGCATTACGGCAAAGAATTATAGAGGGGGCCCATGACTGATAAAGACGTCATTTCTCTTTGTCCTAAAGCTTTTTTACCATTTTGGAGACGTTCCCCTATAGGATTTTTAATAATAATTCTTAGCATTGTCTACGTCGGCTTTACCATTCATTTCTTTGGTATTTCTCTTACCAAAATTCTTGGAGGATTAGTCAACATGAAACCCATATTGGCTGCAATGTTCTTATGGCAAGATTTTTCAACCTGGAATTTTTCTGTAATCTTCACCGGCTTAGCACAAACACTTGCCATGGCCTTTTTGGGAACATTTCTGGCGACGCTAGTCTGCATTCCCATTAGCTTCCTTGCGTCAAAACGAATCTTTCGTTTTGCCTTTTTGCGATTTTTTATCAAACGTATTCTTGATTTGATTAGGGGTGTGGATATTCTTATCTGGGCTATAATATATGTTCGAGCTTTTGGCCTTGGTCCTCTTGCAGGATTGATGTCGATTTTTACCGCTGATGTCGGAACTCTTGGAAAACTTTTTTCAGAAGCAGCTGACAACGCCGATACAAAACAAATCGAGGGGATAGAATCTTCGGGTTCAAACAAATTGACGGTGATACGTTTTGGTCTTGTTCCTCAAATCATTCCCATCTTCATTTCTCAAAGCTTATATTTTTTTGAATCTAATACAAGATCGGCCGTGATTCTCGGTGTTGTTGGTGCTGGGGGAATCGGGCTTCAGTTAACCGAAAGAATGAAAGCTCAATATTGGGATCAGTCTCTTTTCATTATTATACTCATTCTGGTCATGGTCTCTATTATCGACACGCTTTCAAGAACTATTCGGAAAAAGGTTATCGATGGGTAAATTTTTCAACGAGGCAAAACACTTCTTCAAAATAGGTTTCCCCATGTTGGGTTCACAACTCTCCTATATGATTATGTTCACGACAGATACTATTGTTGCGGGACGAGCAGGGGCAGAGGAATTAGCAGGGGTTGTTATTGCTAATGCCTTTTTGAATCCAGTCTACATGTTTATGGCAGGGATAATCTTTTCCGTTATACCTATTGTCGCCCATCTTAACGGAGCGCAACGTTACAGAGAAATTGGCGTAAAAATCCGAGAAATTTTTTGGCTGGCGCTCTTTTTAGGATTTCTCTTGTTAATCTTTGGTTTTTTTGGAAGTAATCTCCTTAGTTTTTTTCCTATAGAGGAAGGAATAATTTCTATCTCCATTGCTTACCTCAAGGCGGTTTCGATAGGAATGTTTTTCTATCTCATGTTCCGTCTTTTAAGTTCATATAGTGAGGGGTTAACCTTAACTCTTCCCGTTTTCTATGTTGTCTTTATTGGAGCGCTTCTAAACCTTCCCCTAGATGTCATTTTCGTTTATGGGTATTTTGGACTCCCCGCCATGGGGGGTGTCGGATGCGGATATGCAACCTCAATAATATCTGTATTGATGTTCATCTCCATAGCCTGTGTTATTCTACTTTCTAAGCCTTATAAGAAGGTTAGATTGCTTGAAAAATTTACAGGACCATCAAAAGAAACGTCACTTGAGGTTTTGAAGCTTGGTGTTCCTATTGGTTTTGGAATATTTGCTGAAATGAGTATGTATGCCGGTGCAGCTATTATCCTTGGGTCATTGGGTGAAATTGTCGTGTCCGGGCATGCTGTTGCTCTGAATATTGCAAGCGTTGTCTTTATGTTACCTCTTGCCATTGGTCTTGCCGCTTCCACTCGTGTAGGAAACCTTCTGGGAGAAAAAAGGTTTATCGAAGCTCGGTACTCATCATTTGTTTCTGTTGGTCTTTGTTTCTTTGGTGCTCTTTTCAATATGACATTTCTTATTCTATTGGGAGATTACTTTATTTCTCTCTACACAACCGATGCGCTTGTCTTCGGTGTCGCCAGTCAACTTCTAATTTATGCTGCAATCTTTCAGATTCCTGATGGTATTGGAATGGGTAGCCTAGGCGCGCTCAGGGGTTATAAGGACACTTTCATGACAATGGTTTTCCTTGTGATTTCCTACTGGGTCTTTGCTATTCCCTTTGGGTATTTCCTAACCTATTACGGGATCAATGAGCCCATGGGCGCCAACGGCATGTGGATAAGCATGATTGTGGGTTTGGTAATTTTCGCGATACTTATTTCGTATCGTTTACGAAATATATCCTTGGTCTTTACACGGAAGATTGCTCAATAAAATAAATCAGGAGTATGAGTTGCCTCTATGCTGATGTCGGAAGCTACCCGATAGTATAGATTACTTTAAATTCAAATTTTGTGCAGCCAGTGCTGGAATTTATTTTCTTTTCCTTTAATGATTTCATGAAAACGATTTTTCAAACGTTCTGTCACTTCTCCAATCTTTCCATCACCAACAGGACTTCCATCAATTTTAATAACGGGACACACCAGATGTGAGGAAGAGGTCACGAATACCTCCCTAGCCTCCTCAAGATCTTTTAAAGGGACACGTCCAATATTTGTCTCTATACTTTCATCTTCTGTTATTTCCAAAATGCTCATTCGTGTAATTCCATGTAAGACGTCATCCTCATGAGCTGTCATCAATATTCCTTTAGCATTAACTATAAAAACATTGGAGGTTGGTGCCTCTGTCACATAACCGTCTTCATCGGTAAGGATAATCTCGTCATACCCTTGTTTTCGCGCTTCCCATTTTGCCATCATTGGAGAAGTGTAGTTGGCAGCAATCTTAACCTGCGGCGCTATGATATCGGAACGTCTCTGATGGCGAACCTTTTCAACCCATACACTTAACTCGGGCGAACTATGAAACGGTTGGGAATTCTTGGCAATAATGTCTTCCTGGGGCTCATAAGCCGCAATAGCAACCGTTGTAAAAGGGTCTTGTGGAACAACATCAATCTCCACAGAGGCAATATAGACACTAATTTTTACAAATTTGCTACCTGGATTCACTTGAACAGTATCAATAATCGCCTTCTTTATGTTTTCCTTGGTATAAGCGATGGGAATTCCAGCGATTTCACAGGATTTAAAAATTCTTTCGGTATGCTTGTTTATTCGAAAAACGAAAACGCCATTATCATTCTCAAATATTGGAATAAATCCAAAAATAAGTGATCCTCTCTGATGAGAATGAGAGAGGATATGAACTTTTGCATCATTCCAGTCTACAAAATCGCTATTAATCCAAATTTTTCTCGACATAATCTTTCTGTTTGAAAATAATATATATCTGTATTCCTGTGGTAAACTAAAATCGAATATGTTTGAAATTCTGATAAATTCCTGGATCGCAATTGGCGTTATTACTTTTATTCTTCTTCTGGTTGTAAGCGCCCCTTATGGAAGACACACAAGATCTGGTTGGGGACCAAAGCTTCCGAAAAGGCTGGGTTGGATTCTTATGGAAACACCTGCACTTTATATGATGTGGTTCTATTATTTTCTTTTCAACGGATTCGAAAATCTTGTACTTATTGTTTTTCTTGTCTTGTGGTCCATTCATTACACCAATCGAAGTATTGTTTGGCCGTTATTAACAGTAAACAAAGGCTCTATACCATTTCTAGTGGCGCTGATGGCATTCTTTTTCAACGTCATTAACACTTTTCTTCATGGTTACTGGTTTTTTCTTCTGAACAATACCTATGAAGTTTCCTGGTTGATGAGCCCCTATTTTCTTATTGGGCTGACAATTTTCCTTATAGGTATGGCAATCAATATTCACTCGGATAGGATATTACTCAAAATTTCAAAGAGTGAGGATGGTTATCAGATTCCTGAAGGAGGGTTTTACAAATGGATATCCAGCCCAAATTACTTTGGTGAAATCATTGAATGGTTTGGATGGGCAGTTATGACCTACAGTATTTCGGGTCTTGTCTTCTTTCTTTGGACGTTTTTCAATCTTTTTCCAAGGGCTATCAGTCATCATCGTTGGTACAAAGAAACTTTTGCCGACTATCCAAGTGAACGTAAAGCAATTATTCCTAAAATAATTTAGAAGGTCTAGCCACCGGAGGGAGCATCCTCTTCATCTTCATGGGGTACCCACTCTTGTTGTCCAATCCATTTGCTAAAAGGAGTCAGTTCAATTGGGATTTCCTTTAGAACCTCGTTCATATCGACTACAAAAGGATTAAATTCGGCTTCATTGTTGTACTGATAAAATCCGGTCATCGCCGCAATATAATCTTCGCGCGAAATGTCGCTAACATCTTCAAATATATCTGCCATGCGAATGGCAAATTCTTTTGGCGTCAGAGTCTTCTGCTTAATGGGTCTACCGAAATGACCCGAAAAGAAATCGGCTATTCTTTGGGGAGTTAAAGTTTCAGGCCCCCCTATAACCATACGTCTTCCAATGAGATCATCCCTATCGATTGCGGCTATCATAAATTTGGCAACATCATCAAGACATATCCAGTTGGCCTCAAGATTAGGTTTGTGAGGATAAGCAAATTCATCGCTATTGAGAATGTCCTCTCTTGCCCACTTCGTTAAGGTGTTGTCCATAAACAGTACAGGACGAAAAACTGTAGTAGAGGCTCCGCCCTGCATAACCGCATTTTCTGTAGCTAAAACGCGGTCATAATTGAATTGACCTATTTCTTTTTCAGGTGCATACGCGGCTGTTTGGTAAATCAACCTTACGTTAGCCCTTCCAGCAGCGGCGCCTACAGCAGCACAAAAATCAAGCATTTTGGAGACCTGATCAAAAGATGGTTTGTTGTAAAAAACAACGTCTGCCTCTTTAATGGCTTCATCCAGACTCTGTGGGTCGTTATAGTCAGCCAAAACTTCTTCAACATTTTCTTGATTAGCATAAAAGCCTTTTTTTCGACTTACTGCCCTAACTGAATGTCCTGCTAAAAGAAGTTGTCTTACTTGGGCACGGCCCATTCTACCTGTTGATCCAAAAACTGTTACTGTCGCCATCTTCTTCTCCTAATGTCTCTTTCTCATAAGTGATGATACGTACAAATCGTTCAACCATTTAGGCAGAATACGCATTACAAAAAGTAAAAATCTATTAAAGAATCCATTTACGTAAAGCTCTTTACCTTGCATCGATGCTACATGGGCTTCCTTTGCAACTTCCTTTGAAGTCATCCACATAAAGGATGGGATAGAAGCCTTAAATTCCTTCATATTTTCATGAAATTCTGTATGCGTAAAACCGGGACATACGGCACAACAAAAAACATTTTTGTGACTGTATTCTTTATGTATGCCTTCAGAAAATTTAATTATCATAGACTTAACACCGCTATACATTCCTCCAGAAGCATTCGCTGGAGATGTAAGACCAGAAATAGAAGAAATATTAATAATCCTTCCAAATTCTCTATCCAACATGCCCAACAAAAATGAATGTGTCAGTGTAACAACAGAAGTTGAAAGTACATTTATAAAGTCTACATGTTCCTTAAGACTTATTTTATCGAAAGTATTTAAAAATCCATACCCAGCATTGTTAACTAAAATATCAACACTTAAATCGTTAGAAATACAGTAATTATAAATTCTTTCCGCGCTGTTGATGTCACTCAAATCCTCAGTAATCATGTCTACATTAATTGAATATCTTTCTTCTAAATTTTTCTTCAATCGTTGGAGTAATTCTTCTCTCCTTGCGGTTATAACTAAATTGCAACCTTTTGATGCATATAATTCTGCAATTTCTCTACCTATTCCTGAAGAAGCACCAGTTACCAAAGCTGTTCGATCGCTTAGATCATTCATCACAATTACCTTTCAAAGGTTAAATTAAGCTTATTCAAACCTCTTAAAGCAAAATGCCTGCGATGGAGAAAATCGTTTTTATCGGGGTCCAATTGTATATTTTTCAATCTCTCGAGCAAAATTTCAAATGCTAAACGCATTTCCTGTCTCGCTAAAGGGGCGCCAATACAATGATGATGTGCAGTTCCGTAAGCAAGATGCTTGCCTGGATTTTTTCTTTTAAGATCCATATGGGCAGGACATTCGAATTGATCATTATCTCGATTAGCGGATCCAAAACGCATATCAATGATCGATCCCTCCGGAATGAGCTTATCTCCTAACTCAACATCTTTCCTTACTCTTCTAAAAAGACTTTGAACAGGCGTCTCTAACCTTATAATTTCTTCAACGAAATTCTTAAATTTTGCTTTCCGTGAAAGCAAATCATCAAGCTTGTCCCTCTGCTGCATCAGCATTAACATTCCACTTGCCATTGAATCTGTTGTGGTTTCATTACCACCAATATTTAGATCACTGACCATGGAAAGTAGTTCTTCGGTCTTTAATTTATTCCCATCTTCATCAACATAATTGACTAAATCTGAAATGATGTCCTCTTTAGGATGAAGTTTTTTTTCTTCAAAAGTCTTGTTCATATAATGTTGAAATTCAACCAATCTTTCGGCACATGCGATTTCTTCTTCTTCGTTAAGCATCTGACTGAGACCAGCTGAAGTATCTTGTGACCACCCTTTTAGCTTTGGCAAATCCTCTTTAGGAAAACCCAATCTATCTTGAATCACGTTCATAGGAAGCGGCACACAAAACTGAGAAATAAACTCAACCTTTCCATCATCAATAAAGGTGTCAATAAGTCCATTAACAAGATTCTTAATATAAGGTTCCATCTTCTTTATACGACCAGCAGTGAATGAGGGATTTGCAGCCTTTCTAAACCTAGTATGATTAGGGGGTTCAGAACCAAAGCAAGGTACTTGCTTCCATCCTTTTTCTGAAAAAACCTTGCCTACGGATCTGCCGTATTTCCAATATCCTTCCTTCTTTTTTTCAACATTTTTTTCCCAATATGCTGCGATATCGCGAGAAAAAAAATCGTAATCTGACAAGACTCTTTTTAAATCTTCATATTTCGTAACAACATAAAAACCAGTATCGGGACTTAAAAATACGGGAGCCTTTTCACGATAAACCGAATAAGCTTCATAGGGATCTTCAATTACCTTAGGGTCGAGTAAATTAAAGTTCTTGGGTAACTTCTCTATTTTATCCATTCAAATACCTTATCACTAATCAGGAAGCGCGTAAGCTATTATATGATCAGATGGAGGAGAAAGGGTCCAATGTCCTCCTGCTGCAATAACAACAAATTGTTTTCCGTCCTTATTTTTGTATGTCATCGGGGTTGCATGTCCACCAGTTGGAAGTCTGAATTTTGCCAATTCTTCACCTGTTTCTGTATTGAATGCACGCAGATAATAATCACTTGTTGCTGCTATAAAAGTGATTCCAGACGCTGTTACCGTAGGACCTCCCATATTTGGAGATCCCTTTATCCAATGGAAAGGAAATGGAGCAAGATCTTTTGAAGTGCCCAATGGAACATCCCATATCTGGTCACCTGAATTTAAATCTATTGCCGTTAATTTTCCCCAAGGGGGTTTTGTACATGGAACATTCAAAGGAGAGAAAAATCCCATCGAACGTAAATTGCAATATGGTGTTCCTGTATTTGTTTCAATAGCTGTATGTCTGGATAGAATTTTACCAGCCAACTCTTCTATAGGTTTGTCGCAGTCCTCTCTCGGTATCATCTTGATGATACTCGCTAAATTCATTGTGTTAACAATCATAATATTTCTAGAGTAATCAATTGCAGGTCCGCCCCAATTATTTCCACCAATAGCGCTTGGATAATGAATACTCCCCTGAAGAGATGGAGGTGTGTACAGGCCTTCTGAACGCAATTCTTTGGCAACTTTTTTACAATATCCTTTGTCCCAGAAGGTAAAACCCCAAGGAGATTCTTCTGGATCAAAAAAAGATAACGAGAGAGGTGACGGTTTCGTAGGAAATGGCTGTGTTTTAGATACATAATCCCCTTCTACAGCACCCTGTGGAACCTCTCTTTCTTCAACGGAGTAAATAGGCTCTCCAGTTTCACGATTTAATAAAAAGACCAAACCAGTTTTCGTAGTTTGAGCTAAAGCCTTAATAGTATGTCCACCTTTTTCAATATCATAAAATGTAGGTTGAGATGGAACATCATAATCCCATATATCATGATGCACCGTTTGAAAATACCAAACTACCTCACCTGTATCGGCATTTAATGCAACGACTGAACTGGAATAATAATCTAATCCATTTCTTTGACCACCATAATAATCAGGCGTCACATTTCCAGTTGGAAGGTAAATCATATTTAACTCTGGGTCTGCTGAAATTATAGACCAAACATTCGTTGTACTTTTCTGAAACATTTGTTTGTCACTGTCATCTAGAACTGGTTCCCATCCAGGAGGTATAGGCTCCCAATGCCACAACAATTCGCCAGTCCTCACATCATATGCTCTTACAACACCGCCTGGAACATCTGCTTGTAAATTGTCAACTATTCCACCGCCTATCACTATCTTATCATTAATTATAGCTGGAGGGGACGTGCTCCAATAGTGGGATGGGTCATGATCTCCCATTCCAACCCTTAAATCTATCCGACCATTATCTCCAAAATCTCTACATAATTTTCCGTTTTTCCCATCTATGGAAAAAAGTTCTGCATCAATAGTAATAGCTATTATTCTATGAGAACATTCCTCACTCTCAGTTTTGGTTTGATCCTTCCAACTGCTAACACCCCTACAATGCAAAAGGGCTCTTCCTTCTATTTCAAGCTTAGGATCAAAAACCCATTTTTCTTCTCCAGTTTCAGAATTTAAAGCAAAAACTCTGTTATATGGAGTGCAATAAAATAAGGTTTCATCTACAAGAATAGGTGTAACTCCAAAAGATGTTTGCAGAGTACTTCCCAGTCCTCCTTCTCTCCAATTACCTCCCTCGTGGAAATCTCCTGACCGATGAACCCATACTTGTCTTAAATTTTTAACGTTCTCAGGAGTAATTTCAATGGCTCTAGAATAGTGACCTCCACCGGGATCTTTACCATATGAGGACCAATCATCATTTTGTGAAAAGGCAAGGCCAGTAACAAAAATGTTAATAATACAAGCTAAAAAAAGATATTTTCTTAAAGACTTCTTCAAAGGCCGACTCCAGAGATTCATTAATACTATGTCAGATTTTTAATTAAAAAAAAGTGTTCATTTAAAATTTTCGAGGAGTGACGGGGGTTTTCCCAATACATTTTCAACATAGTTTTGAAGCGATTTAGTTTCGGAAACAATATCGCTTACAAAATTTTCTGGTTGAATGGGCTTGCCAAATCTAATCCTATACATCATTTTTTTCTTGTTTAACATTTCATGAAAAAGACTGATGTTTTTGAGTTCTTCATTAACAATATCAAGAAAATAATATAAAAATGAATTTCTAGCACTGATATGAAAAGGTACAACGGGAACATTGTACCTCAATGATAATCTAATAACTGTTGTAATCCACGATCTTTCTCTTAACTTAACGCCCATTCTTTTTGCTAATCTGCCTGAGGAAAATGACAATAAGGGTCTGTCATTATTTAGAGCCTCTTTCGTTAATTTTAGTGTTTTTCTGCTTTTTTCAGAGGTTCGTTCGCTCTCAATCCACTCTACAGGAATAATAACATCGGTAAATCTAGGTGCTAATTTTATTAAATCGGAATTTGCATAAAGAGCGTAATCGGGTCTTTTCATTTTTAAAACCTGAAACATAACGATGCCGTCTATCAATCCTGTAGGATGGTTTCCTGCTAATAGAACAGCTCCTTTATCGGGAACAAAATCCAAATGTTCGACTTGTATACTTGTATCGAGAATCTCTACTAAATAAGAAAAAGCATCAAAACCATTTTTAGAAAAAATTATATCTGTTATTTCTTTAGCTTCTTTGTAATTTAATACCTTAAAAATTGGAGTTTTAATAATATTCCAAAGAAATTTGTTTCTTCTTAATTTCTCACATCTTTCTTCGATAATTTGGTCGACAGGATGTAGCACTTTAGTTTTCCAGAAAGCTCTCTAATTTAATATCTCGGTTTATTCTTGCATTTACAACAAATCCCATGGCGGCACAAAAGGCAATTATAGCCGAACCTCCATAAGAAAGCATAGGCAGGGGTACGCCAACTATAGGGATAATACCCATAATCATAGCCGAATTAATAAAGAAATATAAAAATGTTAAAACCGCTATTCCTGCGCAAGCCAAACAATTAAATCGGCTTCTCGATGTTAAGGAAGTGTGTATAGAGATAAAAATTAAATAGAGAAAGATAAAGAAAACAAAAAAACCCCCAAGAAAGCCCGTCTCTTCAAGTAGAACGGATAACATGAAATCACTGTGTTTTTCTGGAAGAAAATTTAATTGGCTTTGAGTGCCCATCATGAAGCCCTTTCCAGTGAATCCCCCTGAACCAATTGCAATCTTAGATTGTATTATATGATAACCTGCTCCGAAAGGGTCTGTTTCCGGATTTAAGAAAACCATAAGCCTTTCTTTTTGATACTCTTTAAGATTATCTAATATAATTGGAATAGAAGCACCAAAACTCAACGTAACGACAGCAATCCATCTAAAACGCAACCCCGAAAAAAAAATAATAGAAATACCAGCCAACAACAGCAACAATGCCGTTCCTAAGTCTGGTTGTTTAACCGTTAGAAAAGCAGGTAAAATTATTAAAAACAAAGGTAGAATTGCCGAGAACAAACCCTTCGATCGCCTTTCTCCTAAAAAACTATAATAAGATGCCAAAGTTAAGATTAGGACAAATTTTAGGACTTCCGCTGGTTGAAAGCTTGTAGATCCTAAGTTTATCCACCTTGAGACTGTGTTGGTCTCAAAGAAAAAAAGCCATAATAAACACAAAAGAATAATTAAATATAAAGCAGGTGAAATATATCTAATAATCCTAATACTTGTGAACGTAAAAGCTAAAAAGACCAACAATCCAATACAAATTCTAACCAAATGATTCTTGACTAAAACACCAATTTCACCACCCGAGACAGAGTAAAGCATTAAAATACCTGTCAAACTGAGAAGAAAAAGAGAAACCGGAATAGCAAAATTTATTCTTTTGAAAACATCCCTAGAAGGATTTCTATCATAAGCGAGAGTATTTCTGTATCTACTTTTCAATATTAATCCTTACTAAATTTTGTAACCTGAGTCTTCCAAGTTCCTGCAAGCAAGCAAAATGTCCCTTCCTACTGGGGCTGCATTTTGACTTCCCGAGCCGCCATGTTCAAGAATTACAGATACAGCAAATCTAGGTTTCTTTGTAGGCGCATATCCAACGAATAAAGCATGGTCCCTGAATTCCCATTTGTCAGCAATTACAACCTCCCCTAACCTCTCTTCTTCTGAAATCGCCTTAACTTGAGAAGTACCAGTCTTTCCTGCCATCAACCAATCTTGATCATTAATTCTACTTTTATAACCATTGCTGCCCCTTTCGTTGACAGCAATATCAAGAAAATTTCTTATCATGTCGATATTAGAAAAACTAAGCCCTAATGGTTTTGAGTGATTTTTTTTCTTAGTAACAGGAGAAGATATTAGATTAGGCGATATATTAAACCCTTTGTTCGCTATTGAACCTATCATTATAGCTAATTGTAAAGGGGTTGCTGTTACAAATCCTTGACCAATTCCTGCAACTACAGTATCTCCTGTACCCCATCTTGAATTATAGAGATTACTTTTTCTCCACCTTCTATCAGGAATCAATCCCTTACTTTCTCTTTCAGAAATTAGATTATAATTTTTTCCCAAACCAAAGCGATAAGCCATCAAAGCAATTCTATCTATTCCAAGTCTTGCGGCTAACTTATAGAAATAAATATCGCAAGATTCTTTTATCGCTTTTCTCAAATCTACTTCTTTATGACCTTTATCTCTCCAACAATGAAAAGTTCTATCTCCAAAATCAGTTTTACCCTCACAGATTATTTTCTTTTTTGGGTCTAAAAGTCCAGATTCTAAGCCAGCTAAGGCGACCATCATTTTAAATGTTGATCCAGGCGGATATTCACCATTGATTGCCTTATTTAGAAAAGGTTTATGGATATTATTATTTAGAATTTTCCATTTTTTCTCAGAAAAACCACTAACAAAATCATTAGGATCAAAACTTGGGGAAGAACATAATGCCATAATATCGCCATTCCTAATGTCTAAAACACAAGCGGCTCCTGGCTTTTCTCTCATCATTGTATAAACTTTTTCTTGAAGATTTCTGTCAATAGTAAGAACAATATCTTGACCAGAGATAGATTCATTTTTGTCTAAAATTTTAACACTATCACCAACTGCATTGACTTCAGTTTTTACGAAACCCATTTGTCCTCGCAAAATATTGTCGTATCTATATTCCAGACCAGCAACACCTGATGTTGACATTGAATTAATATGATCGGAGGCTTTCTTCTTTCTTACATAACCGACAATGTGGGCAAATTTTTCTTGTTCGATATAAGATCTCTTATTGACATTCCTTATAACAAAGCCCTCTTTTTCATTAATCTTTTCTAAG
>JAYYUG010000082.1:0-10525 GCA_036344135.1 Pseudomonadota bacterium
TCAAGATAGGCCTGTATACTTTCAAAGGGCTCCAGTGACTTGAATAACTCATATATATTTTCTACCCTTCCTGTAGAAGTAAGAGATTCATCTTTCCTTAGCATTTCCAAGTACCCTGAATCTTCAATAATCATCTCTGCTAGTTCATTATTGTCATGTTTATCGATCTGATCATGCCATCTGTATATTAGATTTATGAGTTTCGATAAGGATTCCTTGGTTTTTCCTTTAAATGTTGAATTTGTTATTAGATCATTTGAGGCTTCTATCATCGGAATATTGTTTTTCTTAGAGTAATCTCTTATTTTTTTTACAGATGTCTCTCCAATTCCTCTTTTCGGCGTATTGATTACTCTTTCCAGCGCCAAGCTATCCGTTGGGAGCAATGCAAGACGAAGATAAGCATTACAGTCTCTAATTTCCTTCCTTTCGTAAAATCTAGGCCCACCTATAACCTTGTATGGTAGACCTATGGAAATAAACCTATCTTCAAATTCACGCATTTGAAAACTTGCCCTGACCAGAATTGCGGCTTCATTTAAATCACGATTTTTTTGCACGATGGATTCAAGTTCGGTTGATATTAACCTTGCTTCTTCCTGGCCATCCCATACCGAGGTAACTAAAACTTTTTCTCCATCACTAGAACTTGTCCACAAGGTTTTTCCCAAGCGTGAACTGTTTTTTTCTATTAATTTTGATGCAGCATCCAATATATGACCGCTGGATCTATAATTTTCTTCGAGTCGAATAATCTTTGAATCTTTAAAATCCTTCTCGAAACGCAAAATGTTAGAGACTTCTGCGCCCCTCCAAGAATAAATGGACTGATCATCATCTCCTACACAACATATGTTTTTTGATTTGTCAGAAATCAATTTAAGTAATTTGTACTGTGCAGTATTAGTATCTTGATATTCATCCACTAGTGTAAATTTGAACCTATTCTGGTAACTTTCAAGAATATCGGCGTTTTCTTCAAACAGACGGATAACTTCTAGAATTAAATCTCCAAAATCTGCGGCATTAAAAAATTTTAGCCTTTCTTGGTATAATGCATATAATTTCCTCCCTTTTCCGTTGGCAAAATAATCCTTTTCGCTTGAAGAAATTTGATTTGGGTAAAGTCCTTTATTTTTCCATTTATCGATGAGATTTAACAACATTTTTGGAGGCCATCTTTTTTCATCTATATTTTCATCTATGATGATCTGTTTTAATAGTCTGGTCTGGTCATCGGTATCAAGAATAACAAAATTGTTTTTTAGTTCTATATTTTCAGGATGATAGCGAAGTATCTGAGCTCCAATCGAGTGAAATGTTCCAAGCCATTTTAAGCCGGAGGACAAATCCCCGATTTGTTTATCGACCCTTTCCCTCATTTCGTTAGCAGCCTTATTTGTAAACGTTACTGACAATAATTCGCCGGGCAGGGCTTTTCTTTCTATAAGAAGTCGAATTAATCGTGTTGTTAAAACACCTGTCTTCCCCGTTCCTGCTCCCGCCAGCACCAATAAAGGACCTTCATCATGAAAAACAGCTTTTTTTTGTGGCTTGTTGAGTCTGCTGAAGATTTCAATTTCTTCATAATTTATTTGGGGTGTCTTTTCGATCATTTTCTATGGATTTTAATATATAAACACGAATTTCAGAAGCAAGACTTCCTTTCCTATCTTCTTTATCAATTTTTTGAATTAGATTATCAAGTTTTAAGTTTTCTTTACTTGCTATCTTTTTCAATCGTATCCAGAATTCTTTTTCTAAAGCTATGCTAGTGTTATGTCCTGATAAAACTATTGTTTTTTTTATTTGATTAGACATTCCTCAGGATGGAGATACCATTTTTTCCGGATCAATAATTTTATCAAATTCCTCTTCTGAAATACAACCGGATTTTAAAGCCTCTTCTCTTAAAGTTGTTCCATTTTTATGTGCTTTTTTTGCTATTTCTGAGGCTTTGTCATATCCAATAATTGGTGTTAATGCAGTTACAAGCATGAGTGAATTGTCTAAATACTCTTTAATCCTTTTTTCATCTGACTGAATACCTTTGACGCAATTTTTCTCAAAACTTTTAATACCATCTGAAAGAATTTTGATCGATTGTAATACGTTATAAGCAATTAAAGGTTTGAAGACGTTAAGCTCAAGATGCCCTTGGCTTCCGGCCATACTTGTGCTGGTATGGTTACCCATCACCTGTAAACAGATCATTGTCATAGCTTCACATTGAGTCGGGTTCACTTTTCCCGGCATTATTGATGATCCTGGTTCATTCTGCGGTAGTTGTATCTCACCTAATCCTGATCTGGGCCCAGAACCTAAAAGTCTGATATCACTTGCTATTTTAAAAAGTGATGATGCAAGTGTATTTAGGGATCCCGAGAAACCTACTAGGGCATCATGAGTGGCTAATGCCTCGAATTTGTTATCTGCTGTTTGAAAGGGTTCTCCCGTAAGAGAAGTACATTCTATTGCAAATTCTTCATCAAAACCTTCCTTTGTGTTTAAACCTGTTCCAACAGCGGTCCCACCTTGGGCTAGAAAATACAAATCCTCTAAGGCATTATTTATTCTGCTAATATTTTTTTCTATCTGAATATAATAACCAGAAAATTCTTGTCCCAAAGTTATTGGGGTAGCATCCTGAAGATGGGTTCTTCCTATTTTTGTAATTTTCGCAAACTTTTTTGATTTATCCTCAAGAGATTTGGAGAGATCTAATAAATTAGGTATTAAATTTTCTTTAGTTTCAATTACAGAAGCTATATGCATTGCTGTTGGAAAAGTATCATTTGAAGATTGAGAGCAATTGCAATGGTCATTAGGGTGAACTGGGTCTTTTGTTCCTATTTCTCCTTTCAATATTTCTATTGCGCGGTTAGATATCACCTCATTTGCATTCATGTTTGTTTGTGTTCCTGAGCCGGTTTGCCACACAACAAGAGGAAAATGTTCATTTAGTTTTCCTGATATTACTTCTTTCGATGCTTGAATTATGGCATCAGCAATTTCTACCTCTATTAATCCTTGAGATTTATTCACTTTTGCAGCAGCTAATTTAATTACTCCTAAAGCTCTTATAATAGCTTTGGGCATCAGTTCATTTCCAATTTTGAAGTTCTCAAGTGATCTTTGGGTTTGCGCCCCCCAGTATTTATCTTTTGGAACAGATATGGATCCAAAACTATCTGTTTCTATTCTAGTTTCCGTCAAAACTGCTCCCCCGAAAGAATCGTCACATTATAACTCAACTAAAAAATAGAGCTAGAACAATGAAAATAAAAATTGAGCGAGAAGCTTCTGTTGCCAGGTGCTCCTCAAACCCCGCCTAATTATGCAAATAATTAGGAGTTAGATTGAGCAGCTCGCGCTTAAGCAGCGAGAGCTAACTCTGCATAGTCGTCATTTGCAACTATAAATAAGCCCGATAACGGTGGTACAATGCCGAGCAAAAAGAAAATCTTTACACTTTCGTCGATCCTATTTCACCCCCATAATTTTTTGGTGGAGGTGCCGGGTACCGCCCCCGGGTCCGATAAGTTTATTACATAATCCGTTTATTGCTATAGCTGATAAACAGCAAGTTATTTATATAACTAATTAATTAAAATTTGAAGAGTCAAATAAGTAGTTTAAAATAGAATAAAAATAGGAGTTTTTTAGTGCAACAATATTTAGATCTTATTAATCATGTTCTCAGCGAAGGAAATGACAAATCCGATAGAACCGAAACTGGCACTAGATCGGTTTTTGGCTACCAAATGAGATTTGATCTTAAAGATAGTTTCCCTCTTTTAACCACCAAGAAGATCCACTTTAAATCGATAATTTATGAATTGCTATGGTTCTTAAACGGTGACACAAACATAAAATATTTAAATGAAAACGGAATAAGTATTTGGAATGAGTGGGCAGACGAAAACGGTGATTTAGGACCAGTCTATGGTTATCAGTGGAGATCGTGGCCTTCAAAAACTGGAGGTAAAATTGATCAAATCAGCCAGTTAATTGAACAACTAAAAATGAATCCGGATTCAAGAAGACACATAGTGTCTGCCTGGAATCCTTCTGACGTTGATGAAATGGCACTACCCCCATGTCATTGTTTATTTCAATTCTATGTCAGTCAAGGAGCATTATCATGTCAACTTTATCAGAGATCAGCAGATATTTTCTTAGGGGTACCTTTTAATATCGCTTCATACTCTCTTTTGACGATAATGATTGCAAAGATTCTTAATTTAAAACCTGGAGAATTTATTCATACTTTCGGGGATGCGCATCTTTATAACAATCATTTTGATCAGGCTAGAGAGCAAATTAAAAGAACACCTAAGATATCACCCAAAATCAAAATTTTGTCGCGCCCTGAATCAATATTTGATTTTCAGTATGATGATTTTGTGCTTGAAGATTACAATCCACATCCTCATATTTCAGCACCTATAGCCGTTTGATAAGATGTTAATTAGTCTTATTGCGGCAGTAGCAAAAAATGGAGTTATAGGAGAAAAAGGAAAGTTACCTTGGAATTTGCCTTCGGATTTAAAAAAATTCAAAGAATTAACCATACACAAGCCAGTTATTATGGGAAGAAAGACTTGGGAATCAATCGGAAGACCTCTCCCAAACAGAGATAATATTGTAGTTACAAAGAAAACTGACATTAAAGTAGATGGTATAATTATTTGTTCAAGCCCGGATAAAGCTCTATACGAGGCAAAGCTTAGGGCTACACAAAGGAATTCTAATGAAATTATGATTATTGGCGGAGGCTATATCTACAAAGAATATATAGATAAGGCTGATAAAATATATATTACCGAAGTAGATTTAGAGCCTATTGGTGATGCATTTTTCCCTTTAATAGACTCTAATTTGTACAAAGAGACTAGTAGAGAGCCAAAAGCAAAGAATGAAGGTGACAGCGCCTATCATTCATTAGTAATATATGAGAAAAATATATAGGGTAATTTTATGAAAAAGACTTACGAGGAGTTAGCCGATGATCTGCTTTTTCCAGAAGGCCCTATATTTATGCCAGACGGTTCAATAATATTAGTTGAGATTGCTAGAGGTACTTTAACAAGAATTAATACGGATGAATCAAAAGATATTATTGCTGAATTGGGCGGTGGACCAAATGGAGCTGCCGTCGGCCCTGATGGGTATGTTTATGTCTGCAATAATGGTGGTTTTGAGTGGCATGACATTGATGGCCTTTTAATTCCTGGAGGTCAAGGTAAAGACTATTCTGGGGGAAGAATCGAAAAAGTTGATCTTAAAACAGGATTATCTGAGGTTATATATTTTGAATGTGATGGTAATCCATTAAAAGGGCCTAATGATATTGTATTTGATAAGCAAGGAGGTTTTTGGTTCACGGATTTAGGTAAAACCTATGGCAGACAAAAAGATCAGGGAGCATTATTTTATGCAAAAATTGATGGTTCATTTATCAAAGAAGTTGTTTTCCCAATTGAAAGCCCTAATGGTGTTGGTTTGTCTCCTAATGAAGATGTTGTTTATGTTGCCGATACAACACCAGGAAGATTATGGGGTTATCCGATTTCGGAACCTGGAGTTATTAAGGGTCCAAAATCTTTTGGAATTCATAGCGGAGTACATTTCATTCACGGATCATCAGAATTAGTTTTATTTGACTCTTTAGCTGTAGATTCTGAAGGATGGATAAATGTTGCAACCCTTTTTAAGGCAGGAATCACAAGAATATCACCTGATAAGTCTAAATATGAATTCTTTGAGACGGATGATATGTTAACAACTAACATTTGTTTTGGGGGAAATGACTTAAAAACGGCTTTTATAACATTATCTTCAACAGGCAGGTTAGTAAAAACTGATTGGAATGTAGCTGGTCATAAACTTAATTTTTAATAAAAAAATCTATAATATTTTATAAAATTTTAAAAATTATCCAAAGGTTTTTTGTTACTTCACAAAAACTCAGCTAAATCTATTAATTTGGTAGCTATCTTATCAAAATAATCTTTTTTAAGGTTTGTTGGATCTCCTTGATCAGAGTTAATTCTAATTTCTTTGTCCAGTGGTATAGATCCAAGGAAATTTATATTTATATTTTCAGCTAAGTTCTTCGCACCATCTTTTCCAAAAATATCCTCTCTTTGCCCATCTGGAAGTAGGAAGTACGACATATTTTCAACTATACCCAAGATTTTAATATTAACTTTATTAAACATTCCAATAGCCTTTTTAGCGTCATTCAGCGCTACTGGTTGAGGAGTGGAAATAATAATAGCTCCATCAAGTGGTAGATGCTGGGAAACGGTTATTTGTGCATCCCCAGTCCCAGGTGGCATATCAACTATTAAAATGTCTATATCTCCCCAAAATGTATCCCTAGCCATTTGCTTTATGGCAGAATGCACCATTGGTCCTCTCCATATTACAGGTTGGTCTTCATCAATAAGAAATCCTATGGACATTACTTTTATCTCATTAAAATTAAAAGGAACGATTTTTTTGTCTTCCGTAACATCAGGCTTTCCTTTCAGGTTCAGCATATGCGGAATTGAAGGGCCATAAATATCAGCATCGAGTAAACCGACTTTCCTTCCCATATCCTTTAATGCTGAAGCGAGGTTTACAGCTAACGTAGATTTTCCGACTCCCCCCTTACCACTTGCCACAGCGACAATTTTCTTTACTCCCTCAACCTTACTCTCTTTTTTTGTTTTAACTGATTCTTCATCTACCTTATTATTCTTTGACATATTAGTTAAAACGCATGTAGCTGACAAAATTCCTTCGATCTTTTTAAGAGCATTTTCTATTTGCTTTCTGAGTGGGTCTATAATTTTAAAGTTTTCTTGATTGGCAAAGATAGATATTTGGACATGTCCGTCTTTACAGACAATATCTTCTATTAAGTCTTCATCAATGAGGTTTTTTCCGTTAGAGAGTTTAGTTTCTCTAATTATTTTCTCTATTTTTTCTCTAGATATCTCAGGCATTTATTAACTTTTTCATTAAATTTTGTTAATATTGATAAATTTCATTTACCTATTGTCATAGAATGTCTTATAAGACGTTTATAGAATAAGTTTATTTTATTGAAATGGCTACTATTATTAAAAATAACAGTGATTGGAATGGAGACAATCAAAATCCATGGGGTGGACGCTCTAACAAGCAGAGACCACCCAATTTTGATAACCCTTTTGAAGGTTTGCAAAAACTAATAAGGAATTTTCTTCCTGGTGGGGGAAGGGGTTGGAGAGGATTTTCTCTTCTGCTTTTAATCCTATTTTCTCTTTGGGCATTAAGTGGAATTTATAGGGTGAATGCAGATGAACAAGGCGTAGTTCTTAGATTCGGAAAATTTATAAGTCAAACTGGACCAGGTTTGCATTATCATCTTCCTTGGCCAATAGAAAGTGTTCAAAGACCAAAGGTAACTATTGTTAACAGAATAGATATTGGAATGAGAGGTGCGCAGAATACAGGTTTTTCTAATCCTAATCGTTCTATGCGTGATGTTCCTGAAGAAAGTTTAATGTTAACGGGTGATGAAAATATAGTCGATATAGATTTTACTGTCTTTTGGGTAATTAGCGATGCGTCAAAGTTTTTATTTAATATCCAATACCCCGAAAGAACAATTAAAGCTATTGCTGAGAGCGCTATGCGTGAAGTAGTGGGTAATTCCGAGATTCAACCTATACTTACTGGTGCAAGACAAAGAACAGAAGAGTCGGTGAGAAGTTTAATGCAAACTACACTTGATTCTTATGGAGCGGGCGTTCAAGTACGCGAGGTAAAAATGCAGAAAGTTGACCCTCCATCTGCTGTTATTGATTCATTTCGAGATGTCCAAGCTGCCAGAGCCGATCAAGAAAGAGCGCGAAACGAAGCTGATGCTTATGCTAATAAAATTGTTCCTGAAGCCCAAGGAGAATCTGAAAAGATAAGAAGAGATTCAGAAGCTTATCAATCCCAAACTGTTGCTGAGGCTGAAGGTCAGGCCACAAGATTCGTCTCTATTTATTCTGAATATGTTGAAGCTAAAAATGTTACGAGAAAGAGAATGTTTTTAGAGACAATGGAGAAGACCTTTAAAGATATGAATAAGATTATTATTGAAGGTGACGCTATTGGAGGACAAGGCGTTTTACCATATCTACCTTTAAACGAAATTAGGAGAAAGGGAGATAATTAGAATGAGTGGAAAACAAATCATTTTTGCTATTCTTGCAGGTGTAATATTTTTGCTTACGATCAACACTTTTTTTTCAGTTCATGAAACAAAACAAGCAATTGTTCTACAATTTGGAAGACCTGTAGGAGCTCCAATAACTGATTCCGGCCTTAAAATTAAAATACCTTTTATCCAACAAGTTCAGTACTTGGATAAAAGAGTTCTTGATTTGGACTCGCCTGCAGAGGAAGTTATCGCTTCGGACCAGAAAAGGCTGGTTGTAGATTCAATCACCCGATGGAAGATTAGTGACCCTTTGCAATTTTATATTAGTGTTAGGGATGAAAGATTAGCGCGTTCTAGACTCCAAGCAATTGTTTCTTCAAGCTTACGATCAGTTTTGGGTGGTGAGGAATTTGTCACCGTTGTTCGCGATAATAGAGACGAGCTTATGAAGAGAATTACTGCAAGAGTTAATGAGCAATCAGTTGATTTAGGTATCAGTATTGTGGATGTAAGAATTAAACGTGCAGATCTTCCGGATGCTAATAGCCAAGCTATATACAGAAGGATGCAGACTGAACGACAACAAGAGGCGGCAGAGTTTAGAGCTAAAGGACAAGAAATCTCAAGAGGAATTAGAGCGGAAGCGGAAAAAAAAGTAACAGTTTTATTGGCAGAAGCTACTAGAGATTCAGAAGTTATTAGAGGTACAGGTGACGCATGCAGAAATAGAATTTTTGCGTCCGCCTATGGTTTGGATCCAGATTTCTTTGCTTTTTACAGATCTATGAAATCTTACGAAGAAGCGCTTGGAGAAGGGACAACAATTGTTCTTTCGCCTGATAGTGATTTTTTAAAGTTTCTCAGTAATCCTAACGCAATATCTAATGAATCCATTGATAAAGGAAATGAATTAACCCCCGAAAATAGGAAATTGATAAATCTTATAAAGACCAACGAAAGGTTAAGGAATATTATATGCCCAGAGTTAACCCAAGTTAAACAGTAATTTATCAAGATGAAAAAATACAAATTAATTCTATATTCTACTATTTTTAGTGTTTTTTTCCTTTCAAACGCTAATTCGGTTAGTTTACCCGATTTTACTGAATTAGCTGAAAAGTATGCCCCATCAGTGGTTAATATTCTTTCAGAAAAAAAAGTCGAAGAAAAAGAAACTGATGATAAGGAGAATTATCCAGGAGGGCGTTCTCCTTTCCCTTTTTTTGATGATGAGCGTTTTCGAGACTTTTTTGATAGAAGACAATCCCCAAGGGATAGAAGGCCTCAAAGATCGGGGGGCTCGGGATTTATAATTTCTGAAGATGGTTATATTGTTACTAATAATCATGTAGTTGAAGGAGCAACGTCGGTTAAGGTAACACTAAATAATGACGAGGCATTTGATGCAGAAATAGTTGGATTGGACTCTAGAATGGACTTAGCCTTGTTGAAAATTAATTCTGACAAGAAACTTCCCTTCATATCATTTGGAGATAGCAAGAGATCAAGGGTAGGCGAATGGGTTATTGCTATAGGTAATCCTCTGGGCTTAGGAGGATCAGTAACAGCGGGAATTATTTCTGCTTTAGGTAGAGATATTAGATCGGGCCCTTACGATAGCTTTATTCAAACGGACGCCCCAATTAATAGAGGAAATTCTGGCGGACCTCTGATTAATCTTGATGGTGAGGTTATTGGTGTAAATACAATGATTTATTCACAGACCGGCGGTTCAATAGGCATAGGATTTTCTATCCCTTCTGAACTTGCCGCGCCGGTAATAACACAATTAAAAGAATATGGTGAAACGAAAAGGGGATGGCTTGGAGTTATAATTCAAGAAGTTACCGAGGAAGTTGTTAAAGATATGGACCTTAATGAAGAAAGAGGGGCTTTGATTCAGGACGTTGTAAAAGGTGGTCCCGCTGAAAAAGGTGGAATTGAGAAAGGTGATGTTATTTTAAAATTTGATGATTTTCCTATAAATAAAATGAGGGATTTGACCACGAGGGTTGCAAATTCAGAAATAGGTAAAAAAGTAAGGATTGAGTTAGTACGATTCGGAAAAAATATGAATCTTACAGTAGAACTAGGCAGATTAGAGGGTAATGAAGATTCTTATATACTCGGAAACGAAGGCAAAACTTCTCAAAAGATTCTTGGGCTGAGTTTTGGAGAGCTCACCCAGGAAATAAAAAGAAAATATAGAGTTCCTTCAAATATAGAAGGAGTGGCAGTAATAGATGTTGAAGAAGATTCAGAGGCGTTTTCAAAGAAAATTACTACTGGAAGTGTTTTAATGAGCATAACTCATCAAAAGATTTCAGGGAATCTTAC
>JAYYUG010000083.1:0-6356 GCA_036344135.1 Pseudomonadota bacterium
CTAAGAATCCAAATGGTTATTGTGGTATCTACGGAACTGGTCTGACTTGTTTAATATAAAGCTAACACCAAATAAAAAAATTAGGATTAGAATTCTGTTTCAAAGGTGAAGTGGAATTCTCTTTCATGTCCAGCAAAGTAACGGTAATTTCCGAAAGCATAATCGGCCCGGTTGGCATATTTCTCATCTGTAAGATTGTTTATAGCAAAACCAAAATTTATTTTCTCAGTCAAAGGGAATTTGGCTCTTAAATTAAATATATCATGACCCTTATAAAAATGAGCATTTCTTTCATCAATTGGATAATCATCTATCTTAAGCCATTCAATTTCTATTCTACCTCCTAATGTAGGTAAATAAGACAGTCGGGTGTTACCAATAATATCGGGCGCAGAGTCAATTGTTTTCCCCTTTTCAATTCCATTGGGGGTATGATTAAAATCATACTCGTGTTTGGCAAAACTTGCTGATCCTGAAATTTCGAAATTTTCTGTTATTTTGCTATAATATCCAATTTCTATTCCTTGGTGAGAAGTTTTTCCATTTTCTACATTAAATCCTTGAGAATCTCTAAAGAAAAAATTTTCTTTCTGCATGGAATAGCCTACTAATTCGAACTCAAGATTCCCTGTTAATCCGCGTATGCCAATTTCGATGCTATCCAATTTTTCGGACTCGGCCCCACCTGCAATTTGTTTGCTTTGTATTCGATACAAATCCGTTGTTTGTGGAGCTCTACTTCCTCGAGAGAGGTTAGCAAATAAAGATAGACTTTCATTAATCTTATGGTTCAGAGCTAGTTTTGGTGATACGTTGGTAAAATCGTCTGAACGATTAGACGCGATTTGAATACGCCCCTTAGTTCCAGATTCGATGTTTGTGTTATAATTGTATTCGACATTTTCAATTCGAAAGCCTGCTGTAAGACTAGTTTTTTTATTCAAATTCCATTCAGTGTTTATAAAAAACGAAATTATTTGACTATCAATATTATAATCATAATGAGCACCGTTAGGGTATGCTAGGCGAGGTCCAAAGGAAACGTCTGGGGCCGACTGAAATTCATTAAGATCACCTTCAGTTATTTCAAGGTCTGAACCGATATAAAAAATATTATTTCCAAAGGGTCTATTGTAAAGAACCTGAAGTCCTAAACTCTTGTGACTGTTTTGTTCCAAAGGTTTTCCAGGAAGAAAGTGCATCTTAAAGTCCATATCAGTATAACGCAAATAGGGTGTCAGGATTATTGATCCTTTAGATAATTCTTGAACGATCTTTAAATATGATCTTATGCTATATGTATCCCTAAAAGCCTCAGGATCGGGATTGATTGATCTCTTTTCTTCGTCCTTATAGGCTTGAAATCCCTTAATATACCCCATTGTCTCTTGATTCAGATTGGTTCCAGAAAGAGAAAAGGTATAATTTCTTGAACCCTTAAAAATATCTTTACGAAGAAGAAATTTTTGTTGTCCATAATGAGGTTGGTCTAAATTTTCCTCTTCTTCGTGACCATGATTATGAGAGTGCCCGTTATCTTCTTTCCAGTAAAATTTTAGCGAAGTACTGTCTTCTGCTGAGGATCTGAAAAAACTTACATCTGCAAAAGCTTCGTGCTTAGAGTAATGGATGCCAAAATGATTATGATCATCTTCATTTCTTAATTCTGTTAGGACATTTATTACACCGTGAATAGCGTTGGAACCGTAAAGAACAGAACCAGGTCCCCGTATTACCTCGGTTCTTTCACCAATCTCCATGATGGTTTCCATTAAACCGTTGACATTGCCAAATCCTGGTGAACGAAGTGGGATTCCGTCTTCAAGATACAAGAAACTTCCTGCCCCAGCACCTCCTGAAAGGATAGGTGATCTAATAGATGTTAAATGTTCTTGACCACTTCCTTGACTGATGTAAAAGCCAGGCAGGCGGTTAAGGATTTCTGCCGGAGTGTGTGAGCTGATAAATACTATTTCTTCTTCCGCGATAAAGGCAATGTTTCCTGCACTATTTAATAAAAGGGTTTTGCTTTTATTTCCTGTTACAACTATTTCATCAATTACTTGTGAAAAAACAGGATTTATTGAAAGGCATAAGAATATGCAGAGGATGTTTAAATAAAGCTTCATTTTTCTAATCAAGACTAAGTTTTTATTATCCTTATAAGATCATGAAAATGAATAAAACCTTTTGGCTTGCTTCCTTCCTCCGTAACGAATAGGCCTTGTATACCAAGATTATTTATAAGGTCAAGCGCATCAGATGCACGCATATTTTCACTAACGGTTTTAGGGTTTTTTGTCATAACATCATCGACATTCTGATCAAGTAATTCAGGGCCCATGTGTCTCCTTAAATCTCCATCTGTGACAATACCTATTAACTCATCATTTTTGATAATACCTGCGCATCCGAAACCCTTTTCTGAGATACCAATTAAGGCTTCAGACATAGGTGTGCCGGATTCTATCAGCGGCATATTTTTTTCCACATGCATAATTTCACTAACGGAAGACAAGGCTGCTCCAAGTTGTCCGCCAGGATGAAGTGATTTGAATTTTTCTTTATCAAATCCCCTTTCGTTTAGAAGACAGATGGCAAGTGCGTCACCTACAACAAGCTGCATCGTAGTAGAGGTTGTTGGCGCCAAGCCATTTGGACATGCTTCCGTTGCTTTAGGAAGAACAAGAGATATATCAGATGATTTAGCGAGATTACTTTCCTCTGACGCCGTGAGAGATATAAGGGGAATATTATTATCCTGAGAGAAACGAACAAGATCTCCAAGTTCTGACGTTTCACCCGACCAAGAAATAGCAAAAATGATGTCGTCTGTACTTACCATACCCATGTCACCATGACTGGCTTCTGTGGGATGGACAAAATAGGAAGGGGTACCAGTCGACGATAAAGTTGCTGATATTTTCCTTCCAATGTGACCAGATTTACCAACACCGGAAACAATTACTTTTCCATTAGAAGAATAAATTTTATTTATTGCATTTACAAAATTAGTGTCAAAAAAATCTCTTAACAGACTCAATCCGCTGGCTTCATCATCGAGAACTCTTTTAGCTACATCTATTATTGCTTTTCCCATTTTTAACCTCTGCCAATTGAATAGTATTCAAAACCCATTTTTTTCATATTATCAGGATTATAAATATTACGAAAATCATATATCAGTGGCCTCTTCATGGCGTTCTTAATTTTGTCTAAATCTAGTTCTTTGAATTCTTGCCAATCCGTTAGGATGATTATACAGGAAGCTTCATTAGCAACTTCATAAGGGTTTTCTACCCACTTGACGTTTTTTATCAATTTTGTGGCTTCTTCCATCCCAGCTGGATCATAAACTGAGATGTTTAAACCCATACTAGTTAAATCCGGGAGAATAGAGAGACTAGGGGCCTCTCTCATGTCATCAGTTTCTGCTTTAAAAGTTACACCAAGAACACCTATTTTATTTTCTGAAGGTATATCCAATATTTCTGATATTTTTTTAGATAAATTCTTCTTTCGGCTTTCGTTTCCTTTAATAACGCTTTCAAGTAGAGTTTGTGGTGCTCCATATTTTTTACCGGATTCTATTAATGCGCGAGCATCTTTTGGAAAACATGATCCACCAAATCCGGGCCCTGGCTCTAAGAAATAAGGGCCTATTCTTTTGTCAAGGCCAATACCTTTAGCGACATCGGTAATATCTGCGCCTACTCTTTCACATAAATCAGCAATTTCATTTATAAAGATTATTCTCATTGCAAGCATTGAATTGCTTGCATATTTTATTAATTCCGATGACCTTCGAGACGTAAAAACAATCTCCTGTTCATTTTTGCGACCCTTGTAAATTTCTTTTACAACATCTCGAATATTGTCATCATCTGAACCTATGATTATTCGATCGGGATTTTCAAAATCATAAATTGCGTTACCCTCGCGAAGAAATTCAGGGTTAGATAAAACTTTGAAATTCTGATGTTTGTTATTTTCTTTTATAATGTTTTCTATTTCATCACATGTTCCAACCGGTACAGTGGATTTAACAATTACTAAAGCATTCTCTTTAAGTGCACCAGCCAGTTCTCTTGCGCAGTTATAGATTTGTGATAAGTCGGCATTCCCTGTTTCTTCGTCGGTAGGTGTTCCAACGGCTATAAATATAACCTCTGCACTGGAGGTAGCGTTATCGTTGTTCAACTCAAAAGATAATTTTCCATTTTTAAGATTATTTGAAATAATATCCTCAAGACCAGGCTCGTATATTGGGATATTATTGTTCAAAAGGATGTCGATTTTTTCTTTTTGATTGTCTATGCACACGACATGATGCCCATCATTCGCTAAGCAGGCTCCCGTCACCAATCCTACGTATCCGCATCCTATTACAGCAATCTTCATGTTTAGCCAAAAATATTAATATTATCTTTTACAATCTTTTCAAGATAAGACGATGGAGCAAAATCTGAACCGTGTTCGTCTTCCATTTTTTGAAGCCAGCTTAATATTTTATCAAATCCGATAAGGTTCCCATAAAACATAGGCCCTCCTTCGTAAATAGGCCAACCGTATCCATTTAGCCAAATTATATCAATATCACTCGCACGTACAGCCATCCCTTCTTCTAAGATTTTAAAACCCTCGTTAATCATAGGGTATAAGCACCTTTTGAGAATTTCTTCTTTAGAGATTTCACGTCTTTGCACTTGTTTGCTTTCTGCAAATTCTCGGATAAGAGCCTCAACCTCGGGATCGGGTGATTTGTTTCTTTTTTCATCATAAACGTAGAAACCTTTTCCAGATTTCTGGCCTAATCTTCCTGACTCGCAAAGACGATCTCTGAGTGTTTCTCCTCTAGATGTTTCTTTATCCCATCCTATATCTAATCCTGCTAAATCGGACATAGCGAAAGGCCCCATTGGAAATCCAAATTCAAATAAAGCATCATCAATATCCCACGGTAGAGCTCCTTCTAGAATTAGTTTGTTCGCCTCTCTTTGTCTTTGTGCGAGGATCCTGTTACCTACAAATCCAGGACACACTCCAACAACGGCTGCAATTTTACCAATTGTTTTTGAAATTGACATGGAAGATGCAACAACTGATTTAGAGGTTTTTTCTCCACGAACTATTTCCAATAAACGCATTACATTTGCAGGACTAAAGAAATGTAATCCTATAACATCCTCTGGTCTTTTGGTTTCATCTGCTATCTCATTAACATTTAAGGCTGAAGTGTTGGTCGCAAGGATAGCGCCCTCCTTTGCGATTTGGTCAAGTTGTCTAAAGATATCCTTTTTAAGTTCCATATTTTCAAATACTGCCTCAATAATTAAATCACAATCGTTAAGTTGATCAAGAGAAGTATTGCCCTCAATAAGATCCATTCTTTTTTCTACATCATCAAAACTTATTCGTCCCTTATTGGCAGTATTTTCATAATTTTTTCTTATAATACTTAATCCCTTGTCCAGTCTTTCTTGATTTTGTTCTATAATCTTTACTGGAATACCAACATTGGCAAAATTCATCGATATTCCTCCTCCCATTGTTCCTGCCCCTATAATACCAACTGATTTTACAGATTTAATTTCAGTTTCCTTAGGGATGTCAGGAATTTTTGCTACTTGTCTTTGAGCAAAAAAAGCATATCTCTGGGCTGCAGATTGATTGCCTGTTACTAACTCCATGAAAAGCTTTCTTTCAGTCTTTATACCTTCATCAAAGGGAAGATTTACAGCAGCCTCTATGCATTGAATGTTGTATTCAGGAGCAAGAAATCCACGTGCACGTTTGGCAATTGATTTACGAAATTCTGAAAATATAGTTTCATTTCCTTTGGCAGCATCAACCTTTTCATTCATGTCTCTAATTTTTACTAGCGGTCTTTTTTCAGATACTATTTTTTTTGCTAAGATGATGGCATCTTACAGCAATTTTTCTTCGGAAGCTAATTCGTCTATCAATCCTATCTCCAAGCATTCTTTTGCTGAAACGTGTTGACCCGAGGTAACCATTTGGAGGGCCTTTTCGACACCAACTACACGTGGAAGCCTTTGTGTTCCACCTGCCCCAGGGAGTAACCCGAGTTGAACTTCAGGCAAGCCACATTTGGCAGAAGGTATTGCGATACGATAATGGCATGTAAGCGCTACTTCTAGACCACCGCCTAAAGCTGTTCCATGAATAGCGGCTATGACTGGTTTGTTAGAATTTTCAATCATATCTAACGCTTCGAAAAGCGACGGACCTTGAGGTTCTTTGCCAAATTCAGTAATATCAGCGCCAGCGATAAATGTTCTTCCTTCACATATTATAACTATAGCGTCTACAGATTTTTCGTTTTTAGCTTTTTT
>JAYYUG010000084.1:0-4535 GCA_036344135.1 Pseudomonadota bacterium
GGCTAGGAGAACTTGGAAGTACATTAGAAATTGAAGAAAATGACGGTACTTTTGTAAAAAGAGAAGAAAATAAAAAAAGTTTTACCAAAGACACTAATTTTACAGCCTATATTGCGACGGCAATTTGGCACAATTTTCTATTAAATAGATCGTTAGACGAGTTAAATGACAACTGGAGTATGGTTGAGCGTGCAATTAACTTTGTTTTACTCAATCAATCTAAGGAGGGCTCAATAAGGTGGGCCGCAGAAAGTCCTGAAGCACCTGAAGATGATGCTCTTATAACTGGATGTTGTTCAATCTTTAAGAGCATGATTAGCGCTATTAATTGCGCACGCACATTAAATAAAGATACGAAAACTTGGGAAGAATCATTAAAAAAACTTAAAGAGGCCATAATTTATAAACCTCACCTTTTTGACAAAACATGGGAATCAAAAAAAAGATTCTCCATGGATTGGTATTATCCAGTCTTGTGTGGAGTAATTACAGGTAAAGAAGCTGAAAAAAGAATTTCTGAAAAATGGAACGAATTTGTTGTAGAAGAAATAGGGTGTCTTTGTGTTTTAGATCAACCATGGGTCACAATAGCCGAAACCGCAGAACTCGCCATTACCCTTGCAAAAATAGGGAATCAAGATAAAGCCTATGAATTATTATCTTGGACAGAGAAATGCCGAGACAAAGACGGCGTCTACTGGATGGGAAAACAATACAGTGAGAATGTATTCTGGCCAGCAGAAAAACCTGGTTGGACATCCGCTGCTGTTATATTGGCTACAGATGCTTTATCGGGACTCAGCTTAGGTTCAGAGATTTTTTTAAAAGATGATTTAATCTAGTTTCTTAAGAATTCTTAAGGAATTCTCTATTCTCTCTTCAGAAAAATGGCCTTCCGATATAGCTCTTTTGTATATTTCGTAAGGAGGCCTACCCCCATCTTTAGGATCAGGAAAAACGTCATGAATAGCCAAGATCCCTCCTTTAATAATTTTTGTGTTCCAGTTCTTATAATCATTCTCTGCTGCTTCGATTGTATGTCCTCCGTCAATAAAAACCATCGAAAGAGGTGTTTGCCAATATTTAGCTACAAGTGAAGAATCACACACTATTGGAATAACTGTATCCAACAAACCAGCATTTCTTATATTTTTTATAAACTCTGGAAAGGAATTTATTCTTCCAGTATTTTCATCATAAAGATCTTCATCATGATATTCCCAACCAACTTGATTTTCTTCTGATCCCATATGGTGATCGACAGAATAAATACAACTTTCGTTTTCTTTACAAGCCATCGCTAAATAAATAGTGGATTTTCCACAATAAGAACCAATTTCTAAAACTGGTCCGAATTTTGATATTTCCAACGCTACCTCAAAGAGACACCGACCTTCGTCAGGATCCATAAAACCTTTTACCTTTTCAAAGTCCAATGGGAGTTTCAAAATACTCTCTATCCGCTATTAATTTTTTCTTGGTATCTATTATATTCTATCTTAACGACACTAGCTAAGAGATAAACTCCTATGAGGTTGGGTATTGCCATCAAAAACAATGCCGAATCGGAAAGATCAATAACTTTTGTTAAATCAAGAGAGGAGCCTATAACGGCAAAAATACAAAAAACAATTTTGTAAATTAATTCTGCTGATCTTACTTCTCCGAATATGAAAGTGACAGCTTTCACGCCATAATATGACCATGAGATAGCAGTGGAAAAAGCAAAAAGGACAGCCACAAAAGCTAATACATATGGAAACCAAGGAAGCACCGAGCCAAAAGCTTCTGAAGTCAGTCGAGCTCCTTCAATACCCTCTTGGCCAGAGAAAACGCCTGTAATAATGATCACAAGAGCTGTCATAGTGCATATTACTACCGTGTCTATAAAAGGCTCCAAAAGAGAAACTATACCCTCTGTAGTAGGCTCATCAGTCTTAACAGCGGAATGAGCGATCGGCGCGGATCCAATGCCTGCTTCATTAGAGAAAACTGCCCTTCTGAAACCCAAAATTAAGACGCCCATAAATCCACCTGTTACACCTTCCGGTGAAAATGCTCCAACAAAAATAGAGGAAACAGCAGCTGGAATATGCTCCAAATTGACTACTAAAATAATTAGAGCTGATAAAATATAAATTATAGCCATAGAAGGAACGAGCCTAGAGGTAACGGCAGCTATTCTTTTTATACCGCCAATGATAACAAAGCCAATGAGGACTGCAAATACTAGCCCATATACCCATGAATTTTGATCCAAGAAACCGCCTTGACCTCCAGAAATATAAACCACGAGATCTAGAGATTGATTGACCTGGAACATATTCCCGCCTCCAAGTGAAGCAAAGATACAAAAGATAGCAAATGTGTAAGCTAAAAATTTTCCTATTATTGGAAGTCCTTTTTCACGCAATCCTTCAGAAAGGTAATACATTGCTCCGCCAGACACACTTCCATCGGCATTTATTTTTCTATATTTAACACCTAAAGTGCATTCACAGAACTTTAAAGACATACCAAGCAATCCTGAGAGAATCATCCAGAAAGTGGCTCCTGGCCCTCCTAAAGAAATAGCAACTGCTACCCCTCCTATGTTTCCAAGTCCAACTGTTCCCGAAAGGGCGGTCGATAGAGCTCTAAAATGAGAAACCTCCCCTGTTGAAGAAGGATCAGAAAATTTTCCACGAACCAAATCGAACGAATGTTTAAATGCCGTAAAATTGATAAAACGGAAATACAGAGTGCAGAAAATTCCCCCTATAATTAACCATATTACAATTAGTTCTACGTTAGCATTTCCTATAGGTAGGGCATAAAAGACAATCTGAGATACAACTCTTGAAGTGGGTTCGAGAAATTCATTAATACGTTCATCAATTCCGGCATAAAGGTTAACGGGTATTAAAGATAAAATGCTAACAAAAATAGATTTCCATTTATAGCTGTTCATTCTGCTCTCCAAACCTGTTAGATTAATAAAAGGATAGTATTTATTATAAAAATAATTACAAACTATTTAGAGTTATTTTTTGATTGGAAAAAAAATGGGATCACTCCGACTAAATTCCTTGATAAAACAATTTGGAAAAAATACTGATGGTCGAATTGCGGTCAATTGCATTTCACTGGAAGTAACCCAAGGAGAAATGGTAGGCATAATTGGGAAGTCTGGCGCAGGCAAATCTACATTATTAAGAATGATCAACAGACTAGTCGAACCCACTAGTGGTTCGATTTCATTTGATGGTACTGATGTAACATCACTCAAAGGAAAAGCTTTAAAAAAATGGCGCTCAGAATGCGCCATGATTTTTCAGCAATTTCATCTTATTGATAGGCTTGATGTATTGACCAATGTTCTTACAGGAACTTTAGGAAGAAGGTATAATTTATTGAATATATTAAAGATTTTTCCTAAGGAAGAGAAAATAAATGCCCTTAAGGCCCTTCATAAGCTTGATCTTTCAAATAAGGCTCTTCAACGTGTTGAGACGTTGTCTGGTGGTGAGCAACAACGGGTCGCAATAGCTAGGGCCTTGATGCAAAAACCAAAAATCCTTTTGGCCGATGAACCTATTTCTTCTCTTGATCCTAAGAACTCAAAAATTGTGATGGATGATATTAAAAAAATTAATAATGATGAGGGAATAACAGTTATATGTAATCTTCACTCCCTTGAGGTAGCCAAACAGTATAGCAGAAGACTTATTGGATTATCTGAAGGAAAGATTGTATTTGATGGACCACCAGAAAATCTTACTCAAGAATTATCACAAGAACTATACGATTTAGAAAATGAATAACATTCTAGAAAATTACTCAAAAAACTACTCTGAACAAATTAAGAAAAGACGTTTTTGGAATATTTTTATCGTTTTAGGGTTGTTTGTAGCGATCCTTATCTCCTCTTCAATAATTGATTTTAACGTTACAAGAATAGCTTCTGGAATTCCACGTCTTGGAGATTATATTGCGAAAATACTTCCTAACCTTGACACAAATTTGCTTTTTGCTAGTTCGCAGATAGAGGGTTCAGTTCCTTATTGGTATTTTAATTTTAAGAAATACATAGTTCTCCTTTATGAAACGTTTAATATGGCTGTGCTTTCCACCCTCTTCGGATTTGTTTTTGCATTGCTACTAAGTTTTTTCTCCGCAAAAAATATCACCCCTAACGTGTTTAGTTTTTATTTCGTGAAAAGGTTTTTAGAGTTTCTACGAGGAGTCCCCGAAATTATTTTTGCAATTTTATTTGTTTGGGCTTTGGGTGTGGGACCACTTGCCGGAATTATAGCTATGACAATTCATACAACCGGGGCCTTAGGTAAATTATTTTCAGAAGTTCATGAGAACGCCGACCTAAAGTCTTGCGAGGCTATTCGTTCTTCCGGTGGGGGATGGATTCCACAAATGCGATACGGCATCCTTCCTCAAGTTCTTCCTAATATTATTTCTTATGCCCTTTTACGATTTGAGATTAATATTCGCGCTTCAACCGTAATAGGGTTTGTAGGTGCAGGAGGAATAGGGCAAGA
>JAYYUG010000085.1:0-12213 GCA_036344135.1 Pseudomonadota bacterium
CTTTATCAAGAATCATTTCTTCTGGGTAAATATTTGACTCATTCTTTTGATAGTTGCGAAAACCATCAGCAACGGGCTCAAGAACAGCAAATGATTCTGCATCAGTTTGTTCTTCTGTCGCATCCCCACGGCCAGGAGTGAATGGAACACTTTCTCCAGATGCTTGTTCAATACCTACATTACCAGCAAGCACAATAACATCAGCTAATGAAGCATCAGTAACTGCTGCAATATCTTCAAGTACACCCAATACGCGAGCTAGTTGTTCTGGTTTATTAGCTTCCCAATCCTTCTGTGGGGCAAGACGAATACGAGCTCCATTGGCGCCACCACGCATATCAGAAGCTCGGAATGTTGAAGCACTTGCCCAAGCAGTCTCTACCATTTCTTGAACAGTTAATCCGCTTTCTGCAATATTTGTTTTAACTGCTTCAACATCATAATCCTTATTGCCTTCTGGAACAGGATCTTGCCAAATAAGTTCTTCATCGGGAACCTCTGGACCCATATAACGCTTACGTGGGCCCATATCACGATGCAACAGTTTAAACCACGCACGAGCAAATGCATCTGAAAATTTAGCTGGATTCTCATGGAAACTTTTTGATATCTCTTTATATATTGGATCTTCACGCATCGCCATATCTGCTGTTGTCATCATAGTTGGTACACGGATTGAACCATCTTCTGCATCTGGTGCCAGATCTTCTTCTTTTGGATCTATAGCATGCCATTGGTGTGCGCCAGCTGGGCTTTTTACAAGTTCCCATTCATATCCGAAAAGTAGATCAAAATAACCATTATCCCATTGAATGGGATTAGCAGTCCAGGGACCTTCAATTCCACTCGTAATAGCATCGCGCCCTAGACCTGAACCGTGTGAATTTTTCCAACCAAACCCCATTTGTTCAATTGGAGCACCTTCTGGTTCGACACCAACAAGATCCTCAGAAGCTGCACCGTGTGCTTTACCAAAGGTGTGTCCACCTGCAGTAAGAGCAACAGTTTCTTCGTCGTTCATAGCCATACGTGCAAATGTTTCTCGAATATCTATTCCGCTTGCCAGTGGATCCGGATTACCATCTGGACCCTGTGGATTCACATAAATCAAACCCATCTGCACTGCACCAAGAGGTTTGTCAAGATCACGCTCGCCTGTATAGCGTTCGTTACCCAGCCATTCGTTTTCTTTACCCCAAAAGATATCCTCTTCTGGTGCCCAAATGTCTGGACGTCCACCACCGAAGCCGAAGGTCGTTCCACCCATTGACTCTATCGCTACATTTCCTGATAAAATCAACAAATCGGCCCAACTAATCTTGTTGCCGTACTTTTGTTTTAGGGGCCATAGGAGTCGGCGTGCTTTATCCAAGTTACCATTATCTGGCCAACTATTTAAAGGGGCAAAACGCTGTGCTCCAGTACCGCCGCCACCTCGACCATCGCCAACTCTGTAAGTACCAGCAGCGTGCCAAGTCATACGAATAAAGAAAGGGCCATAGTGCCCATAATCAGCTGGCCACCAATCCTGGGAATCTGTCATAAGAAAGTTTAGATCTTTCTTTAGAGCATTATAGTCAAGCTTTTTAAACTCTTCCCTGTAATCAAAGTCTTCGCCCATGGGATTGGATTTTTTATCGTGTTGGTGAAGAATATTTAAATTCAACTGGTTCGGCCACCAGTTCTGATTTGATGTTGAACCTAAGGTGTGTTGAGATTCTCCTAAAACCGGGCATTTGCTTTCGCTATCTTTATCCATATGTAATTTATCTCCTATAAATATCTTTTTTATTCTTAAATTTTGAAAAGAATATCTATCTTTTTAATCTTTTCTTTTTTCAAACTTCTTGGAAGCGAAAAAGTTACTTTTTCCGATTCAATATCTGTTAATGTTCCATCTCTTTCATTAAAAATGTGATAATGGTGATTTGTGTTAGTATCAAACCAAGACCTTTCATCATCGTGATTAACTTTTACTATAAGACCGCAATCATAAAAATCATTCAGAACATTGTAAACAGTAGCTTGTGAAATATTTAAATTTTCAAGCTGTGCCTTATCTGTCAAGATTTCTGCCGTAAAATGCCAATTATCCTCAGAAAATATTAATTCTCCAAGAGAGATCCTTTGTCTGGTTGATCTAAGATTGTGCTTCTTAAGAATACTCTTAATACTGCTCATTGAAACACGATAACTCTTTACTAGTTTATAATCAATATAAACTAGAAAATTTTATCTTTTTCTTACATATGACTTTATTAATGTGTTAAAGGTTCATATAGGATTTGTTGATAATGCAAAAAAGAAATTCTTATGATTATGATTCTTTAATTGAGTGTGCCCAGGGGAACTTGTTTGGTAAAGGAAATGCCCAACTTCCAATGCCACCAATGTTGATGATAGATAGAATTACAAAAATTTCTAATGAAGGTGGAAACAATGGAAGAGGTGAAATTCTTGCTGAATTGGATGTAAAACCTGATTTGTGGTTTTTTGATTGTCATTTTCCAAATGATCCAGTAATGCCTGGTTGTTTAGGTTTGGATGCAATGTGGCAATTGTTAGGTTTCTTCCTAGGTTGGTTAGGTGAACAAGGTCAAGGGAGAGCTATTTCTGTAGGAAATGTTAAATTTTCAGGAATGGTTTTGCCTTCTTCAAAAAAACTTAAGTATAGAATAAATATTAAAAGGGTTTTAACCAGTAAATTGGTTTTGGGTATTGCTGATGGAATATTAAGTGCTGATGGGGAAGACATATACAAAGCTGAAGACATAAGAGTAGGTTTATTTCAATAATGCTTAGTGAGAGAAGTAAATGAGGCGTGTCGTAATAACAGGAATGGGAATTGTATCTTGTATTGGCAATAATACTCAAGAAGTGCTTGCGAATTTACGTGAGGGAAAATCAGGTATAACTAAATCTGAAGAACACGCTGAACTAGGTTTCCGAAGCCAAGTATATGGAAAACCTAGCTTAGACCCTGAAGATTATTTGGAAAAAAAGGAAAGAAGGTTTATGGGTATGGGCGCTGCTTGGAATTATATTTCTATGGTTCAAGCAATTGAAGATGCTGGTCTTGAAGAGAAGGAGATTATTAATGAAAAAACTGGTTTAATAATGGGATCGGGAGGACCTTCCACAAAAACACTTATTGAATCGGCAGATATTGCGAGAACGAAAGGTCCTAAAAGGGTAGGTCCATTTGCGGTACCAAAAGCAATGTCATCAACTAATTCAGCAACTCTGGCAACGCCATTTGGTATTAAGGGAGTAAATTATTCTATCTCCTCAGCTTGTGCAACTTCAGCCCATTGTATTGGTAATGCTTATGAATTAATCCAGTATGGAAAACAAGACACTATGTTTGCTGGTGGTGGTGAAGAATTAAATTGGGCTTTGTCGGTTCTTTTCGATGCAATGGGTGCCATGTCTTCAAAATATAATGAAACTCCATCGACATCTAGCCGAGCATATGATCGTGATAGAGACGGATTTGTAATTGCTGGAGGAGCTGGCGTCTTGATACTTGAGGAGATGGAAAAGGCGAAAGCCCGAGGAGCTAAGATCTATGCCGAATTAACTGGATATGGCGCTACTTCTGATGGACATGATATGGTTCAACCATCTGGAGAGGGTGCTGCTAGATGCATGAAAATGGCCATGCAGAATTTAGATGGTCAGATTGATTACATTAATCCTCATGCAACTTCAACACCTATCGGGGACGAAAAGGAAATTGAGGCAATTAGAAAAGTTTTTGAAAATGATATTCCTCCATTAAGCGCAACTAAATCATTAAGTGGACATAGCCTTGGTGCGGCAGGAGTGCAAGAGGCTATTTATTCGATTCTAATGATGAACAATGGTTTTATATCTGAATCAGCCAATATTAAAAATATTGATCCTAATTTTGAAGACTTGCCTATACCACAGAAGAGACTAGACAATGTAGACCTCAATTACATATTGTCTAATAGCTTCGGCTTTGGAGGTACTAACGCTTCCTTGGTTTTCAAAAACCCTAAAACGTAGGAAAAGAAATGAGTTCCAAATCTGATCTTATGAAGGGGAAAAAGGGGCTGATCATGGGGGTAGCCAACGATCACTCCCTTGCTTGGGGAATAGCAGATGTTCTTAATAAAAATTCTGCAGAATTAGCATTTACATACCAAAACGAGGCATTACTTAAGCGGGTAGAACCACTAGCAGAAAGTATTGGATCTAAAAATATTTTGAAATGTGATGTCTGTAATCAAGAAGAATTAAAAAAAGTTTATGAATCCCTTAAGGATAAATGGGGAGAGATAGATTTTTTAGTTCATGCTATAGCCTATTCTAACAAGAATGAGTTAAATGGCCGTTACGTGGATACTTCGAAAGAAAATTTTCTCAATACTATGGAAATTTCTTGTTTCTCTTTTACTCAAATTCTCAGAATTTTTGAACCCTTATTAACAAAAAATAGCGCCGTTCTTACTTTAACTTATGGGGGCTCTGAGAGGGTAATTCCTAATTACAATGTTATGGGTGTTGCTAAGGCCGCATTAGAATCTTCTGTGAGATATTTGGCTACAGATCTGGGTGACAAAGGAATAAGAGTAAATGCTTTATCATCAGGCATGATGAGAACTCTAGCAGGATCTGCAGTAAACGGTGCTAGAGATATGTTTAAATTTGCTGAAAAGCATAAACCCTTGAGAGACAACCTTACACTTGAAAATATTGGTTCATCAGGATTATATCTTCTTTCAGACTTATCTACGGGTGTAACAGGGGAAGTTCACTACGTAGATCAGGGTTACAACATAATAGGAATGCCTAAAATTAAAGATCTTTAAATTCTAAAGGTTACTTCTTTGGTCCTTTTGAATTTTTCTCCTGAGCCTTTTCGTGTTTTATCTCTTCGCCCGTTTCTTGATCAACTTCTTTCATAGATAATTTTACCTTGCCCCTATCAAAGCCTATAAACTTGACTTTGACTATATCTCCTTCTTTTACAACATCGGTAACAGTTTTAACCCTTTCATTAGCTAATTGTGAGATATGGACTAACCCATCTTTTTTACCAAAAAAATTAACGAAGGCCCCAAAATCCATTATTTTAACTACCTTGCCTTCATAAATCGTTCCCATCTCGGGTTCAGCAACAATTGAATTTATCATTTCCATAGCTTTTTCTAGCGATTCTGTATTACTAGATGCGACACGAATAGTGCCATCATCATTAATGTCAACTTTAGCGCCGCTTTCTTCTACGATGTCTCTAACTACCTTACCCCCAGCTCCTATTACTTCTCTGATTTTATCTTTAGGAACTTGAATTGTTTCAATTCTAGGGGCTGTGGTATTGACTTCATCTCTGGATTTTTCAATTGCTTTAGCCATCTCTTCTAGAATATGCAATCTACCTTTTTTTGCTTGGGTTAATGCAGCTTCCATAATATCTTTTGTTATTCCGGTAATTTTTATGTCCATCTGTAATGAAGTTATTCCTTTGTCTGTACCTGCTACTTTAAAATCCATATCGCCCAAGTGATCCTCATCACCAAGAATATCGGACAATACTGCAATTTTATCATCTTCTTTAATTAATCCCATTGCAATTCCTGCTACAGGACGGCTCAATGGAATTCCTGCATCCATCATAGATAATGAAGAACCACATACAGTTGCCATAGATGACGAACCGTTGGATTCAGTAATCTCTGAAACTAGTCTGATTGTGTAGGGAAAATTATCATAGCTAGGCATAACTGCCTTTAAGGCTCTCCATGCTAATTTTCCATGTCCTATTTCTCTTCTTCCTGTAAAACCTATTCTTCCAACTTCTCCTACAGAATATGGTGGAAAATTGTAATGCAACATAAATTTTTCCTTGTAGGTTTCATCCAAACCATCGACATATTTCTCGTCATCGCCAGTTCCTAATGTAGTAACCACCAGAGCTTGTGTCTCCCCTCTTGTAAACAAAGCGGAGCCATGAGTTAGTGGTAAAACACTAACATCTGACTGTATTGGTCTAACCGTTTCAAGGTCTCTACCATCTATCCTTTTACTGGTATCTAAGATACTGCCTCTAACAATATTTTTTTCTATATTTTTTAAGACTTTGTTGATTTCAGACTCTGAGGGATCTTCTTCTTTAGAATTTTCAGGAACTATTTCTGTAAATAAATCAGTTTTTATTTTTGCTATAGCGTTCGAACGTTCTTGTTTGTCAGCAATTTTATAAGCTTTAACGAGATCATTATTCACTAACTTTTCAACTTTATCCTCTAATTCAGAAAGATCTTCTTTTTCTACTGCCCTAGGTTCTTTTGCAGCTTTTTCAGCAAGACTAATAATTGCATCGATAACGGGAACAAATGACTCTTGACCGAAAGTTACTGCTCCTAACATTATTTCTTCAGTTAACTCATTAGCTTCTGATTCCACCATTAGAACCGCAGAACGGGTCCCAGCCACTATAAGGTCGAGGCTACATTCTTTATTCATTTGTTCTCTTGTGGGGTTAAGAATAAACTCACTATTTATATACCCTACACGACTTGCTCCAATTGGGCCCATAAAAGGAATGCCTGACAAGGTAAGCGCCGCTGAACATGCAATTAGAGCCACTATATCTGGATCATTTTCACCATCATAACTTATGACACTTGCAATTACTTGTGTTTCACAACTAAAACCGTCTGCAAACAACGGTCTAATTGGCCTATCAATTAAACGAGAAACCAGTGTTTCTTTTTCAGAAGGTCTTCCCTCTCTTTTAAAAAAACCCCCTGGAATTTTTCCTGCAGCATAGGCTTTTTCTTGGTAATTTACTGTTAAAGGAAAGAAGTCAAGATCTTTCTTTTCTTCAAATGCTGAAACAACAGTAGCTAAAACCGATGTTCCTCCATATGTTGCAATTACTGACCCATGTGCCTGTCTTGCAACTCTTCCCGTTTCGATTGTAAGGGTTTTACCACCCCAATCTATAATTTCTTTTTCTATTTTAAACATTTTTATTTCCTATAAGACCTTTAAACCGGTTCTTAACCTTCATGATATTGTTCGTGTATTTTCAAATTTGATTATCTTCTTAAGCCCAATCTTTTTCTTAGATCCTCATAACGATCTTCATTTTTTAATTTTATATAATCTAAAAGCTTTCGCCTTTGATTTACAAGTTTCAATAATCCCTGTCTGGAATGATTATCTTTCTTGTGGGTCTTAAAATGATCAGTTAGATTTTTTATACGTTCAGTAATAATCGCTACTTGTACTTCCGGAGACCCTGTGTCTCCTTTTTTTGTTGCATATTCATTAATTACCTCTGTCTTTCTATCAGACTTAATCGACATCAAATACTCCTTAATTAATCAAAATATCTCATCAGAAAAAACTCTCTTAGGTTTGAGAGTTGATTCAACCATAACAGCGAGTCCAATTGGTCTATTTGAGTTATACAAAAGAACATCACTTCCTTGAGGTAAGACGTCAACCAAAGATTTCTTTTTTATTATTTGACCTTGTTTGAAAATTCTAGCTTCTTGTTCCTTAAGAGATAAAGCCGGGATGTCGTCCAGCACCTTACTCAAAGGCAGAAGATATTTCTCTTCAATCTTACCTGCGGGCGCACTATGCACTAAATTTGTCAAGCTTGCTAGTGGAAAAGCATTTTTGAGTGTAAATGGCCCCACTTTTAACCTTTCTAATGATGCTAAAACTCCCAAAGTCCCTAATTTTAGGGAAATATCCCTCGCTAAAGATCTTACATAAAATCCTTTTCCGCATGAAATCTTGAATTCAGCGTGATCATTATCAATAATTCTCACCAATTTTAACGAGTAGATAGTTACTAATCTTTTAGGAAGAATAAAATTCTCGTTCCTTCTTGCTAGATTATATGCCCTTCTTCCCGAAACCTTTATTGCAGAAAATCTTGGTGGTCTTTGTTTCACTTCACCCACAAATTGCGTAATTATTGAATTAATTTCACTAACATTAGGTCTAAATTTGGAACTATCTAAAATTTCACCTTCTAAATCATGAGTTTTTGTCAAAGTTCCCCATTTTATTATAAATTTATATTCCTTCTTACATGAGTCTAAAAAGGGGATTGTTTTTGTGGCACTGCCAAAGGCCAGCGGTAGCACCCCTGAAGCCAGTGGGTCAAGTGTTCCTGAAAAACCTACTTTATTAAGGTTGAAAGTTCTTTTTACTACTTTTAAAGCATTATTAGAACTAATTCCTGAAGGCTTATTTAATGAAACCCAACCCCCGGAATATTTGTTTTCCTCAGAGATATTTCCCATCTATTTATTAATATCTTTAGAAACTTTTTCAGAGGCGAGGATTTTTTCAATCCTTTCTATATCCTTAATGGAATCATCATAATGAAACGAAATTTCAGGAACAAATTTTAACTTTATCCTTTCAGCAATTTTTTTTCTTATTCTTTTTTTTGCCGAATTAAATCCCTCAATATAGTCCTTAATATTATTATTGTTCATTGGGATAAATAGAAACTTTGCATTCTTCAAATCTGGTGAAACGTCTACAAAAGTTATTGTAATGGGATTATCATCTAATACTCTGTTTTGGGTCTCGCCTCTTTGAAGTATTTCGTTGATAGCAGAACGCAATAACTCTTGAACCCTGATCTGCCTTTGAGAAATAGTTCCTTTATTTAGAAGATTTTTATTGCTCATATTTTCTTTGAAATTTCTAAATTGTTTTTCGAATTTCGATTACCTCATAACACTCAATCTTATCTCCTGATTTAATATCTTGATTACTGTCGAAAGCAATTCCACATTCTTGCCCAGACACGACTTCTTTAGCGTCATCCTTAAATCTTTTGAGCTCTGCAATTAATCCATCGTAAATTACTATCCCATCTCTAATTAAGCGACCATGACTATCTCTTTTAACTGCACCATCTAATACTTTGCATCCAGCAATATTTCCTACTTTTGAAACTTTGAATACTTCTAAGACTTCAGCATTGGCAATAATATTTTCTTTTAAGTCTGGATCTAGTTTTCCTTCGAGCAAATTTTTTACTTCGTCCAATAAATCATAAATAATGGAGTGATAAACTATTGGAATATCACATTTTTCTGCTAACCCTTTCGCCTTAACATTAGCTCTAACATTGAAGCCTAAAACCATGGCCTCGGATGCTTCAGCAAGCGTCACATCGCTTTGCGATATTTCTCCAACTCCAGAATGTATTACACGACAAGATACTTCTTCATTTCCTAGCTTTAGTAATCCTTCTCGTATGGCCTCTGAAGAACCATGTACATCCGCTTTCACAATAACTGGTATCTCTTTTTTTATATCGTCTTTTATTTTGGAAAGCATCTGTTCAAGGTTTGCCTGAGGTATCTGTGGTGAAGATTTTTTATTTTGCCTGAGTCTATAATCAGAAATCTCTCTAGCTCTAGCTTCACTTTCAACCACTTGTAAGGTATCACCTGCTTTAGGGGTATCATTTAATCCTAACACTTCAATAGGTTCTCCAGGCTGGCAATCCTTGACCTCACTTCCCTTGTCATTAATTAGCGAACGAACTTTTCCCCAATTCTCTCCAACTACAAGTATGTCTCCTTTTTTTAACTTACCTTTCTGAATAATAGTCGTAACCAAAGGTCCTCTTCCTTTATCAAGCTTTGACTCAATAACAAAACCTTCTGCGGATATTTCAGCATTAGCTTTAAGATCTAGTATTTCAGCTTGTAATATGATTGAATCGACCAAATCAGGAATACCTATTTTAGTTTCCGCAGACAATTCAACGCACTGTATTTCTCCGCCTAATTCCTCGACTAATATTTCATGTTCTATTAAATCATTTTTAGTTTTTGTTGGATTTGCATCTTTTTTATCAACCTTATTTATCGCTACTATTATAGGAACATTAGCCTCTTTAGCGTGATTAATAGCCTCTACAGTTTGTGGCATCACACTATCATCCGCTGCAACTACTAAAATAACAATATCAGTAACTTTTGCACCTCTTGCTCGCATAGCTGTAAAAGCAGCGTGGCCGGGAGTATCAATAAATGTGATCTTGTTCCCTCCATTTACTTCAACTTGATATGCGCCAATGTGTTGTGTGATTCCTCCAGCTTCTCCTGAAACGTTATTTGTTTTCCTTATAGCATCCAAAAGAGAAGTTTTTCCGTGATCTACGTGACCCATAACAGTAACTACAGGAGGTCGAATTGTTTTATTTTCGTCATTATCTTCTTCTGAAGATAACCCCGCCTCCACATCAGACTCTGAAACTCTTGTTACATTATGACCAAATTCTTCTGCAATTAATTGGGCAGTATCTGAGTCTAAAATATCATTGATTTTAACCATCACTCCTTGTTGCATAAGGGATTTGATTACATCAACACCTCTTTCAGCCATTCTATTGGACAGCTCTTGAACCGATATGACTTCAGGAATTGTAACATTCCTAACTAGCTTCTCTTTTGGGATATCAGATTGAACTCGTTTTTTCTTAGCCTTTTCCTGTCTTCTTCTTATCGATGCAAGAGATCTTTGTCGTTCTTCCTCATTTAAAGCTTGTGATATGGTAAGCTTTCCGGATCTTCTTTTTTGTCCGTCTTTCCTAAACTTAGTAGTGGTTGTTGTATCTTCCTTTTTGGCGTCTTTCTTTTTCGTAATCGAAGAGGTATCATTTTCTGTCTTTTTGCTAGAGAAAGTTTTCTTCTTTTGACCTCTATCAAATTCATTATTCTTCTCAAGATTAACGACAGGTTCAGAAATTTGTTTCTTTTCTTTTCCTATCTTCTTTTTTTCAGCAGCACTCATAGATTTACTTTTAATTAAATCTTCTTCCTCACGATTTGCTGCATCAGCTAGAGCTTTTTCTCTTGCTAATCTTTCATTGTCTGTAAGATTATTAACATCTTTTTTAAAGGTATCATTTGAAAATACCTCTTCTTGAATAGATTTAGATTTTGTTTGACTTATTCTTGTTTTAATATTGGGAGTTTTTGGTTTCTTGGTTTTCGAAATTTTTCCTCTTTTAGATTCTACAATAACTCTAGATACTCTTGAGCTGCTTCTTCCTCTTGCTCCTTGAGCCGGACCAGAAATTACTCCCGTTTTTAATGTGAGAGTCCTTTCCTTTTTATCTTTTTTTTCCTTTTCAGTCATTCTTCAAATCTCTTGCTTAAAAAATTTAATACCTATTAATTAATTAATATCTTCATTATCACTAATTTCGTTTTCATCAACATCATCATTTTCTTCTTCAAGGCCTTCTTCTTGGGTTGGAAAAACTTCCTCTTCACTTACAATTCCTAGTTTAATCCTTGCTTGCATTATCAATGTGTTTATCTCTTCATGCTGAAGATCAAAAGACTCCAATATTCCTGTTTGATGAACTTTCTTACCTTCAATATTTTCATACCAACCAATTAGATCATCCGTGGAACAATAAGCAAAATCTTCTAGAGTTTTAATATCATTTTCTCCTAATTTAACAATCATTTTTAGATTAAGATCTTCTAGTTCAAGTAAATCATCGGTTACACCTAAATCTTTTCTCTTTTCTTCTAAAATTATATTTTCTTTTTCCAGGAAATCGTTGGCTCTTGCTTGAATTTCTTGAGCTGTCTCTTCATCAAAACCTGCAATGTTAATTATTTCTTCTATTTCAACAAAAGCAAGTTCTTCAATATCCGTAAAACCCTCAGTTACAAGTAATTGTGAAAGCAATTCATCAACATCCAATGATTCCATAAATAATGTCGTTCTTTCTTGAAATTCTCTTTGCCTCCTTTCAGATTCTTGATCTTCGGTTAGGATATCGATATCCCATCCTGAAAGTTCCGACGCTAATCTAACGTTTTGACCTCTTCTACCTATGGCAAGTGATAACTGGTCCTCAGGAACAACCACTTCTAATCTTTGATCCTCATCATAAAGTACTACTTTCATGACCTCTGAAGGTTGTAAAGCCTTAACTACAAAGTCAGCAATATCATTTGTCCAAGACAAAATATCTATTTTTTCACCTTGTAGTTCATTAACAACTGCTTGTACCCTACTACCTCGCATTCCCACACAAGCCCCTACAGGATCGATGCTACTGTCTGTTGATTGAACTGCAATTTTTGCTCTACTACCTGGATCTCTAGCAACCCCAACAATGTCAATAATACCATCATAAATTTCGGGAACCTCTTGAGCGAAAAGATTTGC